>CAWVUS010000227.1:0-8807 GCA_963933195.1 uncultured Planctomycetaceae bacterium | reverse complement strand
GATGCCCCGATGCTCCGCACCAGGTTCACCGACTGGCTGTAGATCGGGATCCACACCCGAGTTCAACATGTCCCAATTGACCCCCGTTCGGTCTCTGCGATAGGCTGGGGTCTTCTCACACCTCCCCGCGACCACGATCCCATGCTTCGAATTCTTGGCACCGGACGATCGCTGACCCACCACGGCCGGGGTGGATTGAACCGCCGCGAGATGCTGCGGGTGGGAGGACTCGGGCTGGCCGGTTCGCTGGCTGGTGGTTCAATCGCGCCGGCTGCCAAACAGACAGTACCAGCCGGCCTGGAATCGACCTTCGGCCGCGCCAAGAACTGCATCCTCTTATACATCTACGGAGCCTGGAGCCAGCTCGACACGTTCGACCCCAAGCCCGAGGCTCCCGAGGAGATCCGCGGTGAGTTCGGAACCATCGACACCAGGTTGCCCGGAGTACGGATCAACGACCTGCTGCCAATGACCTCCAAGGTGCTGGATCGCTGTACGGTGATCCGATCAATGTCACATCCGTGGCCGCTCCACAATGCCGCCTACACGTTGACCGGAAATCTCGAAACCACAAACCTCGAGGGTCGCCAGCGACACCCGGATCACTGGCCGTTCTTCGGAGGTGTGCTGGATTTTCTCGACGAACGAACCAACCGGACCGGCCGTGACTACAGGCCCCCGGTCAGTGTCGGGCTGCCCTGGGTGCAAAGCACCCGCTCGGGACCCAACAAGCGAGCCGGCACATTTGGCGGATTTTTGGGCGCGTCCTACGACCCGGTCTGGGGAGAATTCCGGGGCGAGATGCCGCAGGGAGACCCGTACCTGGAAGTCACACCCGCCGGCCGGTTTTCGTTCAGCGAACGCCACGTCCCCGGGCTGACCCTCGATATCCTCAACCGCCGCCGGTCCCTGCTGGGGCAACTCGAGGACCAGGTCCGCTGGATGGACTCCGCATCCTCTGTAAAGAGTTACCAGCGGACCCGTGACCGGGCATTTTCGGTGGCCGCCTCGGACAAGCTGCGACGCGGCCTGGACATCCAGGACGAACCCGCCAAGGTTCGTGAACGATACGGCATGAATCTCTTCGGCCAGTCCTGCCTGTCGGCCCGTCGGCTGATCGAAAACGACGTGAAACTGGTCACGGTGCTCTGGGACGAATGGGAACGATCCGACGAGAGCTGGGACACGCACCACGACCATCACCCACGTATGCGAAAGTTGCTGCTGCCCGGTTTCGACCGGGCCTACTCGGCCCTGATTCTCGACCTCGAACAACGGGGCATGCTCGACGACACGCTGGTGTTGTGTCTCAGCGAGCACGGTCGCACGCCGAAATTCTACAACACCTCAAAGGGACCGGGCCGCGGTCACTGGTCGGAAGTCTACAGCCAGTTGTTCGCCGGCGCCGGCATTCGGCCGGGCACCCTGATTGGGGCGTCCGACGAAATCGCCGCCTACCCGACCGAACGACCCCTCTCGCCCAAGGACATCCTGGCCACCGCCTACCACCTGCTGGGCATCGACCACGAGCAGGAGATCGCCGACCGGCAGGGACGTCTCTGGCCGCTGGTCCACGGTGGCCATGTCGTTCCCGAGTTGATTGGCTGAAACGCCGCCGACCCGCGGGCCATGCGAACGGATCACTCCCGATGCGCATCACCGAGATCGAATCGATCATCCTGCAGCACGATATGCAGGCGGAACTTGGGTTTTCCCAGGGGTACTACGACAAGCGGACGGCTCACCTGGTGCTGGTGCACACCGACGAGGGAATGACGGGCATCGGCGAGATCTTCGGAGCCGGGGACTTCGCCTTCGCCAACCAGGCCATTCTCAAGCACGTGATCGCTCCACGACTGGTCGGCCGCAATCCGCTCGACATCAACGTCATCTGGCACGACATCTACAACACCGTCCGCGACCACGGCCAGAAGGGGATGCCCATCTGTTGCCTCTCGGGAGTCGACATCGCCCTGTGGGACATTCTCGGCAAGGCCACCTCCCAGCCCCTGCACCAGCTGCTCGGCGGAAAGGCCCGCGACGACTTCGTCGCCTACGGCTACGGGATGATGTTCCGCAAGCGGGACGACCTGGCCGAGATCTTTGAGACAGAAGTGGCCTCCATCGTCGAGAGAGGATTCACCGCGTCGAAGATGAAACTCGGCCTGGGCGTGGACCGTGATATCGAGTTGGCCAAGGCCGTGCGGCGGGGCGCGGGCGAGGGTTTCAAGCTGATGGCCGACGTCAACCACGCCTACACCGTCGGTGAAGCCATCCAGCTCGGGCTGGCGCTGCGAGACCTGGGCTATTACTGGTTCGAAGAGCCCGTGATGCCCGAGGACTACGACGGCTACAGGCTGGTCCGCGACGCACTGCCGGGAATTCACATCGCAGGTGGCGAGGCCGAATGGACTCGCTTCGGACACCGCGAACTGCTCTGTCGCCGCTCGGTGGACATCCTGCAACCGGAGGTCGCCGCCACCGGCGGCATCAGCGAGTTCATGAAGATCCTGTCGATGGCCCACGCCTTCGGCACCCCCGTGATCCCCCACGTGTGGGGCTCGGACGTGCTGATCGCCGTCGACATGCACCTGGTCTCGGTGCTTCCCGATCTCCCGGGCGGCCTGAAACAGTTCGAGCCGATGCTCGAATACGACACGACCCCCAACCTGTTCCACGAACAGTTGTTGACCGAGCCGCTGGGAATCTTCGAGCAGGTTCGCGACAACAACGGCCGCGTTCGCCCTCCCGAGGGGCCGGGCATCGGCATTGCCTTGAACGAGGATTTCGTGGCGAAGTATCGTGTCGGCTGAGGCCAACCCGATGCGGTGACCAGAACATCCCCGCTTTCCACCAGGAACACACCCGACATGCGTATCCGACAACTCACCTGTCTCATCCTGTTGTTTCTCGTCTGCACCGAATCCAACTCGATGGCCGAACGCACGGTGATCAAGGACATCGAGTTCGCCAGCGTCAGCGGGCAGAGTTTGAAACTCGACCTGCATCTGCCCGAGACCCCGAAAGGGTCCCGGCTGGTGGTCTGGATCCATGGTGGCGGATGGCGGAGCGGGTCGAAGAGCCGCTGTTACCTCTCGTGGTTGTCTCGCTACGGCTATACCGTGGCCAGCATCTCCTACCGACTCTCCAACGTCGCCAAGTTCCCGGCCCAGTTGCACGACTGCAAGGGCGCCATCCGCTGGCTGCGAGCTCATGCTGCCGACCACGGCTACCTGGTGGATCGTATCGCGGTATCCGGTGCCAGCGCCGGCGGACACCTGGCGACGCTGCTGGGAACGACCGGCGACAACACGATGCTCGAGGGAACCGTCGGCGGACACCTGGAACAGTCTTCCCGCGTCCAGGCCGTCGTCGACTTTTATGGCCCCACGGATTTCGTATTGAGAAGCAAGACCCAACCCTCCCGGGCCAACAAGGTGGGATCGGTCGTATACAACCTCCTGGGCGGTGGCGCCGACCAGAAGGTGGAACTGGCCAAGCAGGCGTCCGCCGCCTACCACGTGACACCGGACGATCCCCCACTGCTGATTTTCCACGGCGGGATGGATCGAACGGTCTTGCTGGATCAATCCCAGGCTATCGAGCGGGCCTACAGGAAGGCCGACCGACCGGTCAAACTGCATGTGCTGGCCGCATCGAAACACGGGGGAACCGAGTTCTACACCGGCCAGAACGGGAAACGGGTTTACGGTTTCCTTCAGCTCCATCTCAATCAAGTCGCCGTCAAGAACACCGTCGCCTGGAAGTACTCCGATCCCAAGCCCCGGCAATACACCCTCTCGGAACGAGCCAGCAAGATCGACCCTCGAGCCAAGGAGCATCCCGAGATCGACTTCGTTTTCACCAGCGGCGGCAAGGTGCAGGACCTGCAGCAGGCGATCGTCGACACCCGGGTCGCTCCGCGTGGCAAGCTGGTGATCTGGCTGATGCGACACAACCCGGGCCTGTTCCAACGGCTCTCCAGCTACGGCCTGCACGCCATCCAGGTCCACTACGCCAATCGTTGGTTCGGCAAGATCTGCCGCGAGACCCCGGTGGGAAACATGTGCCGCGGCGACGCACGGCTCGAGGCGGCCACCGGCGAGGACCATAGCCCGAACCTCTCGATCCCCCGGCCCGACGGCATGATGGAGCGGTCGAGGCAGTTTGTGATGTGGTTGGCCAAGCACAACCCCCAGGGACAGTGGAACCGCTTCCTGACTCCCGATGGCAGTGACCTGCAGTGGGAGAACGTGATCGTGGCGGGCATCTCTCATGGTTCCACCACAGCCGCCCGGTTCGCCGTTCACAAGAAGGTCAGCCGGGTGGTGATGTTCTCGGGACCACGCGACCAGTTCCAAACGTGGCAGGCACTTCCCTCGGCCACTCCCACCAACCGGTTCTTCGGGTTCACGCACGTCCTGGACACCGGCTGGTCGGGCGACCACTACTGCCGGTCATGGGAACTGCTGGGATTGCACAAGCACGGGGCCATTGTCGATGTGGACAAGGCCGCGTCGCCTTTTGGACACTCGCGCCGGCTGGTCAGCACTTTCGATGTCGGTGGCAACACCCGGAGGGCACACGTGGCCGTCGTCCCCGGAGGCAGTGCCCGAAAAGATCCCGCCGGCAAGTATCTCCACGAATCGGCGTGGAAGTACCTGTTCACCCACCCGGTGGGCAAAACAGGCAAGGCTGTCCCGCAGGACAAGAACTGCAACAAGCAACAGCGATCGAAATGACCCGGCCCTCGCCACGCCACAAATGGCGAATGGCCAGCGACCGCTGGTGGTCACTGGCCATTGCTGTCGATGTCAACCGCGTGATCTAGATCAGTCCCCGGATCGGCTGGCCGGTGCCCAGCATCGGGATCGGACGTCCGGCGGGATCGTCGAAGGACGTCTCCCGCTCGATTCCCAGCACGTGGAAAATGGTGGCCATCAGTTGCTGGGGCCCCACCTTGCCTCCGGCAGGCACCTCGGCCTTGGCGGAACTCTTGCCAATGACCTGGCCCATGTTCAGGCCTCCACCGGCCAGGGCCAACGTGCTCAACGGACCCCAGTGATCTCGACCGGCGTTCTTGTTGATCCGCGGCGTGCGACCGAACTCGCCGGAAATGACCAGCAGGATGTTCTTGTCCAGTCCGCGTTGATGAATGTCGGAGACAAAGGCCGAAACCGCACGGTCCACCTGGGGACCACGGCTGTTCATGCCACCGGCGACGTTGCCATGCATGTCCCAGCCCTGCAACGAGACCGCCACGAATCCACAACCGACCTCGCACAGGCGGCGGGCGGTCAACAGCGACTGGCCCAGACCACCACCGTACTTGTCGACAGTCCGTGGATCCTCTCTCTTGAGATCAAAGGCCTGGGTGGCCTTGCCCATGATCAGGCTGAACGCCTGGTGGTTCATGCCATCAATCCCGTCCATCACGCCGTTGGCATCGACATCTCGCTGGAGCTTGTCGAGTCCCTTCAGCAACGACCGACGGTCTTCCAGGCGTGACACCTCTGTCGTCAGATTCATGTTTTCGCGAGACGGCCCACTGGGAGTGAACGGGCCATAGGCCTTACCCAGCCACGCGGGGCCGGGAATGATCGGGGCATCGGTGTTGAAACCGATTTTTCCCATTTGCAGGTAGGTTGGCATTCCCGAAACCGGGTGGTTGGCACCGCGGACCCGCGAGGTGATCGAACCCAGCGACGGACGATTCGAACCCTGCTTGTAACCGGTGTTGACCCAGAAGGCGCCGCGATTGTGACTGCTGGTGGGGACCACGAACGACCGGACAAAGGTCATCCTGTCGGCCTGCTGGGCCATGCCCTCGAAATGACCTCCCAGCGTCACACCTGGCAACCGGGTTTTCACCTCGCCGGAAACACTCCGGTACTCTTTCGGAGCCGTCATCTTTGGATCGAAGGTCTCGATGTGTGTCGGACCGCCATTGAGCCACAACCACACAACCGAGGTGTCACGGCTGATCTCCGGCGAGCCCGCCGCCCGGGCAGACAAGAGATTCGGCAACGTCAATCCGCCAAACCCAAGACTTCCCACCTGCAACGCGCTGCGCCGCGTCATGCCTGCACAATTGGTCGCCTTGTCGCCAAACAAAACCTTCAACATGGACCAGGTCTCCCGGGGAGATTTGAGTCAATGGCAAGACAAACGTCGTATCAATGTTCCTCGATGCAAGATTCTAAGCGCGTTTTCGAGCACCTGCAATGTCGAGTCAACCTTGTGGCGGGTGCGACTATCTGAACAGTCGCCCAGACGCCATGATTATTTATCGACCAAATGACCCACTTCAGGCCGGACAGTTTTCCCGACAAACGTGACAAACATGACAAACAAGACCTGGTGTCTCTTCGTGGTGTTACTTCTCGCCGGTTGGGTCTCCTCCACGCGCGCCGCACAACCCAACATCCTGTTCATTTTTACCGACGACCAGGCGCCGTGGGCCCTGGGAGCCTCGGGCAACCGCCTGGCCAAGACGCCCCACATGGACCGCATCGCCCGCGAGGGGGCCTACCTGCCCAACGCCTACACGGTGACACCGGTGTGCAGCCCGTCCCGGGCGTCACTGATGACCAGCCGTTACGGAACCGAGGTGGGCATCACCGACTGGATCCACCCGGGTCGCGAGGCCCAGTTGGGCCTGGATCCCGGTTTGCCGGTCTGGCCACGCCAGTTGCAGAAAGCCGGCTACCACACCAGCCTGGTCGGCAAGTGGCATCTCGGTCGACAGGACAAGCAACACCCCACCAGGTACGGGTTCGATCACTTCATGGGACATCGCCAGGGTGGCTGGAGTCCGGTCAACCCGACGCTGGAGAAGGATGGAAAGAACCGGAAATTCGAAGGCCTGACGGCCGACGTTCTGGCCAATGAAGCCCTGGGATTCATTCGGTCACACGCGAAATCCCAAACCGGGAAGCCCTTTCTTTTGTGCTGGCACACCCGCGCCCCGCACGCCCGCTGGTTGCCCGTCGCTCCCGAGGACATGGCACCCTACAAGGGCGTGGACGTCCCGATCCCCAATCCCGACTTCCCGAACCTGGACGTGCCCCGGGTCAAGCGGATGACCCGCGAGTACCTGGCCAGCGTGCGGAGTGTCGACCGCAACGTGGGCCGGATGCTGAAGGTGCTCGACGAACTGAAACTCTCGCAAAACACGATCGTGGTCTTCAGTTCTGACCACGGCTACAGCATGGGTCACAACGGCATCTGGCATAAGGGCAACGGCCACTGGGTGTTGAAACCACCACCGCCGGCCAAGCCAAACATCCCTCGTGGACAGCGGCCCAACATGTACGACAATTCGATCAAGGTCCCCACGATGATCCGTTGGCCAGGCGTGATCAAACCGGGCACGATCGTCACCCAGACCGTCTCCAACCTCGACTGGTTTCCGACGATCCTGGCCATGGCCGGAGTGAAAACCCGGGCGGACTGGAAACTCCGCGGCCGCGACATCACCCCGTTGCTCAGGGGGCAGAAACCAACCGGCTGGGACAACACCTACTACGCCCAGTACAGCACCCACCACCAGTCGCGCACTCACATGCGAATGATCTCCAACGGGAAGTGGAAACTCATCCGCGATTTCCTGAATCCGACCCGAGACGAGTTGTACCACCTGGAAGAGGATCCAGCCGAAGCGACCAACCTGATCGCCTCGAAAAAACCCTCGGTTCAAAAAGTCGTTGGTGAACTGCACGGCCAATTGATTGCACGGATGCAGGCCACCGGAGACAGGGTGCATCAATCCCGCTGAATTCGGCTCGTTGCTGCGAGTGTCTCGACACTCTTCCAGCACCGGGACAGCTTGTCCCGCGTGCGTCGTTTCCAATTGGCGAGGACAGAACGAAATGAGTTCGATTCCCTCGAGAAAACATTTCAACCCCACATCGAAGGTTTGTGCGCGACCACGGCGACTGCTTTACTAGATAGACCGTTGAGGCGTGGGGACCTCCGGGATCCCTCTGATTTCCCTCACATTCAAGAGACACCACAGGAGTTTCCCCATGACCTTTGCATCCCGATTGTGTGCCGCCGCATTGTGTGCCGTGCTCGTGACACCGGTCACGGCCGCCGACGAAGCCAAGCCCAAAGCCACCAAGCCGGCCGTCGACGTCACCAAGCTCCACGACGTGCTCGAGAACGACAAGGCACTCAACGCGTTCTTCGGCAAGACCTTTGGAGTCATTCGTGGGATGATCGCCAAGGATGTCGATGCCGCCGAAAAGTTGACCAACGCCCTGGAAGCCGAGGTCAAGAAAGCCAAGCCGAAAAATGCCAAGAGTGTTGCCTTGATCCCCAGGGCCACGCGGGCCATCGACTTTTACCGCGGTCAGATCACCCTCTCGCGGGTCAAGATCGAGGATCTGCAGGCATCGCTCAAGAAGGACTCGAATCAGCCCAAGATTATTCAGCAATATGGCCAGAAAGCGGGCCAGGAAGTCTCGGGCCTGGCTCGCAGCCAGCCGGACAAGGCCGAGGCCAAGCAGAAAGCCGCCGTCGCATTCCTCGATGGACTCGCCCTCGACGAATCCGCCGCCGCCGCCCTGAAGGCTGTCACCACGGCCAAGACATCACTGAAGCGATACGACCGCACCATCGCCTCGACCCGCAAGCTGCTCTCGCTCAACGGCAAGGACATCGCTCCCCTGCAGGTCGACAGCTGGATCAATGGGACACCACTGACTGACGCAGACCTCAAGGGCAAGGTCGTCGTCCTGGACTTCTGGGCCGTGTGGTGTGGACCGTGCATCGCCACCTTCCCGCACCTGATCGAGTGGCAGGAG
>CAWVUS010000226.1:0-8829 GCA_963933195.1 uncultured Planctomycetaceae bacterium | reverse complement strand
GGGGCAGTCGGCTAGATCAACTCGGTCAACGGCCGATGGATGTTGTGGTCGATCAGGTACCGGGGGCGTCCACTGAAGTCGTTGATCGTGGTGACGCTGGTGTCGATACCGATGTTGCGGTAAAGCGTCGCAAAGACTTCCTGGAAATGGACCGGTCGATCAACCGCGTGCTCACCGAGTCGGTTGGTGGAGCCGATCACCTGGCCGGTGTCCATGCCTCCGCCGGCGAGCATCGCGCACGAGACACGCGGCCAGTGGTCGCGTCCGCCGTTCTTGTTGATTCGTGGTGTCCGTCCGAATTCTCCCCAGACAATCACGGTGGTGTCCTGGTCCATGCCGCGCTGGTGGAGATCCTCGATCAATGCGGTCACACCCTGGTCAAGCCGGGGCAGGTGGTCACGTGCATTTTCAAAGTTCGTTCCGTGAGGACGGCCGTGCCAGTCCCAGCGGCCATAGGCGAGTGTGACGATGCGGACACCCGCCTCGACCAGCCGCCTGGCTGCCAACAGGTAGTGGTTGTGTAGTGGTCCAGCGTCGCCGTAGCCGGCCGGTTCGTAAGATCCTCCACCGTAGCGGGCGAGAGTTTCCGGAGACTCGCCGGAGACATCCAGGGCCTCGGCCAAACGGCTGGAGGTGAGGATTCCAAAGGCCTGTTGCTGGAAGGCATCGAGACTTCCGATCGAGTCCCCGGCGTCAGCGGACGCCTTGAACCGGTCGAGTCCCTCGAGCAGGCTCTTGCGGTTGTTGAACTTGTCGAGCGTCATGCCGTTGAGGACGAGGTTGTCGGCACCGTCGGCATTGGGCAAAAACGGAGCGTGGGCGGGGCCGGCGAATCCGGCCTGGCCGGGATCCGACCACGTGCTGCTCCTCATTCGCGGCGAGAGTCCGACAAAGGCCGGTGTGCCGGGATGGACGGTGCCCTGTAGTCGCGAGACGACCGAGCCGAAGGAGGGCCAGCCTCCTGGCGGCTGGCTATTGACCCTTTGGCCGGTCATGCATTGGAACGCGGCGTGCCGCCCCTCGGATCCGACGACCGAACGGATGACGGCCAGCCGATCCATCATTGCCGCCATGCGTGGCAGGTGTTCGCAGATCTGGATTCCCGGGACGTGTGTCGAGATCGGCTGGAATTCACCTCGTACGTCGGCCGGTGCCTGCATCTTCAGGTCAAACATGTCCTGGTGCGGTGGCCCTCCAGAGAGAAAGACCATGATCACCGACTTGTGTGACTTGCTGTTGGAAGCGGCCTCGGCAGCAAGCAACTGGGGCAAGGTGAGTCCGCCGGCAGCGCCGACCATCGGCAGGCTGCCGATTTTCAGGACATCGCGACGAGTCAGCTTGTCGCAAAAAGATCGAGAACCGGAGGAACCTGAGATCGAGAGCATGGCTTTCATCCGAGGAGATCGTGGTGTCCCGAAGCGGCGTCAGTTTATCACATCGGTCGAAGCGATACGAGTTCTTGTGTGTGTGCTGTCAGTCGGTATCGGTTGGACCTCGCAAAAAAAACCGGCCGGCTCTCGAAAGAACCGGCCGGTGTCGTTCATCCGAAGATGACGCATGGCAAGTCAGGTGTCGTCGGCTTAGTACTCGCCGATGACCTCCTGGCCCTGCATCGTTCCCAGTGCGCCCCAGATACCATAGGGGCTCTGGCCACCCAGGTTGTTGGCGACTGCATCCTCGTTCAGGCCACCGGTGCGACCCTGGGGATGGTTCAGGTTGACGGTGTTGATCGACTCGTTGATGAATCGAACGCTTCCGTCGGCGAACACCACGTGGGCACCACCGGGGTGACGACTGCTGACGCTGATCATCGCCATGCCAAGCGGGGTACCGCAAGACGGTCCGTTGGGCGGCACACAGATGGCGACCGAGTTGTAGTACGGAGCACCAAAGGCCCAGTACTGTGCCGGGCGGTCAACCTGTGAACCACTCGTGTAGAAACCGTTCAGCGCGGTGGCTATACAAGCCGACGGAACCGTCGTGTTTGTGGTGGACACGTGGCCGATGACGTCCCTGAGGTCGCCCGGGTTGCCCAGGTCACGTTCGCCCATCGCGATCGTGTTACTGGTTCCGTCCTTGAAGTCACGCATACGCGTGCAAAGGCGGTAACCGAACGGACCACGGTGACGCATGATCTGCCCTGTACTCGAGTTGATCGAGGTGTAGTTGTTGTCGATCGTGTCACCGACACTGAACGCATAACTCTTCTGGGCACTGCCCGAAGCGTGACGGATCGGAACGGTCGAGGACGGACACAGGAACACTTCCAGTTCACCCGGCGGGTGCGGGAAGGCCGCTGTCGTGGGGTCACCACCCTGGTCACCACCAACGTGCTTCTTGATCCGTTCCCACATGGGACCTTGATCAATGAACGGCAGCATCATGGCGAGGCCACTGAGTTGCTCGTTCTGCGAGCCCCCAGAGGTGCCACCACGTAGTGGCGGCCAGTAGTTGTGTGTGTCGTGGTAGTTGTGCAAGCCCAGTCCGAACTGCTTCAGATTGTTCTTACATGCCGAACGACGGGCTGCTTCACGAGCCTGTTGCACGGCGGGAAGGAGCAGCGCGACGAGGATCGCGATAATCGCGATCACGACGAGCAGCTCAATGAGCGTGAAACCTTTCTTCCGACGAGCCATGTATCACCTCCAAAAAAAACTAAAAAGATGAGTTCAAGAATCGGCCCTGATACGGGCCGGACTCTATTATTTCCGCAGATCGGTAAGAATTGCAATCAAAAAGGCCGTTTTTTTCGTAGGGGGGGGCCTTCATCGGTACCGGGTGGCCGGTGTTTGTTCGGATTGGGGCGATGAGAGAAGTTGGGTGGCAGTGGACCCGGACGCCGGAGATGGAAACGGGAAACGGGAGAAGCTTGACGCGTCCGGTGACCACTCTCTACGATCCTTTCTTCCCTTCAGACCTAATCCTTTCTCCTGTTTCCGACACTGTCGGTAACGAGCCATTCGGCCCGCACGGGCTGTTGGTAAGCTGCTGCCGGCAACGGATGGGGAAAGTCCAAGCGGTACGAGGCGACGATGGCAGTCCCCAAGCGTAAGATTTCGAAGACTCGAGGCCGGAAGCGTCGGACTCATATCCGCGCCCGCTCGATCCAGACAGTCGTTTGCAGGGAGTGTCATCTGAGCATTCTTCCGCATGCGGTCTGTCCTCGTTGTGGGCATTACGCTCGCTTTGATGGCCCGGTGGTACCGGCAAACGACTGAGGGGGCCGAGGGCCAGGAGCCGGTTGCAGGAGGAGAGATCGGCGATGCGGATCGCACTGGACGCGATGGGCGGTGATGACGCACCGGCGGTGAATGTTGAAGGTGCCATCGCGGCGCTGGATGCGGATCCCCAGTTGATGGTTGACCTGGTGGGTGATCCCGCTTTGCTTGAACCCCTGTTGTCACAGGCCGAGTACGATTCCCAGCGATTGTCGGTTGTGGCAGCGGCCGACGTGGTGGGGATGGACGAAAAACCGACGGCGGCTCTGAGGCAGAAGCCGGACAGTTCGATCGCGGTTGCCTGGCGATTGATGGCGGCCCGAGAAGTTGATGCGGTGGTCAGCGCCGGGAACACCGGAGCGGTCGTGGCTGCCGGCCTGAGAACTCGACTGTTTCTTTCCGGCGTCCGACGCCCGGGTATCGCCGTGACGTTGCCGACGATGCGGGGCCGTAGCGTATTGGTTGACGTCGGAGCCAATCCGGCAGCGCGACCCGAGCACCTGTTGCAATACGCGGTGATGGGAGTGATCTATGCCCGCGAGGTGCTGGGGATCGAATCACCCACGGTTGGCCTGATGAACATCGGCAGCGAGGACAGCAAGGGGAACGAACTGTACCGCGAGACTCACGCATTGCTTCAGCGGTCGGCGTTGGCCGACCGCTATGTTGGCAATGTCGAGGGACGCGGGTTGTACCAGGGCGAGGCCGACGTGTTGGTCTGCGAGGGATTCGTGGGCAACGTGGTGTTGAAGGTCAGTGAGGGAATGGCCGAGTTCCTGATCCGTGCCCTGGCCCATGACGTACTCGGGCAACTTGATGCCGAACGGGAAAAGGCCTTCGCGGCACTTGAAGCCGCCTCCAAGCAGTACCAGTACCGTGAACATGGCGGTGCCCCGTTGCTGGGCATCGACGGTGTTTGCATGATTTGCCACGGCTCGAGTGACGGGCGTGCCATTGCCAATGCCTTGCGTGCCGCTGCGACGCTGCAGTCACGGCAGGTCAACGCCCAGATTGTTGATGAACTGGCTGCAACGTCCCCGGCGGAATCCGACGGAGAGGATCCGGTTGGAGCCAGCCAGGAATCGACCGACGAGGCTCGGCCGTCATGAGTGAGATCGGGTTCCTGTTTCCCGGGCAAGGCGCTCAGCATCTTGGCATGGGCCAGAGGCTGTCCCAGGAGTGTGCTGCAGCAGCGGACCTGTATTCCCGTGCCGCCGGTGTGCTGGGTTACGACCTGGCTGCAAAATGCACCGACGGACCACAGCAGGAACTCGATTCGACGGTGATCAGCCAGCCGGCAATCTTTGTCACCAGCTTGGCAGCACTGGAGTGGCTCAGGGCGGATCGTCCGGAACTTGTTGATGGTTGCAGCATGACAGCCGGATTGAGCCTGGGTGAGTACACGGCGTTGGTGTTTGCCGGCGTGATGGAATTCGAGGATGCGTTGCGAGTGGTGCAGAAGCGGGGAGCAGCGATGCAGGCCGCTTCGGACCGAACGCCCTCGGGGATGGTCAGTCTCCTGATGATGGAACCAGAACAGGTCGAGAAGATCTGTGCTGAGGCGGCCGGGGAGGGCGAGGTGCTACGGATCGCCAATCACCTGGGGCCGGGCAACATGGTTGTCTCGGGACATCGGTCGGCCTGTGGGCGTGCTGTTGAGTTGGCCGAGGCAGCTGGCGGGCGTGCAGTGGAATTGTCGGTGGCCGGTGCCTTCCACACTTCACTGATGGAACCGGCTGATCAGGAGGTGGCTCAGGCACTGGCCGATTGCCCGCTGTCCCCACCGCGAATCCCTGTCATCAGCAACGTCGACGCCGCCGCGCATGACGATCCCGAGGAAATTCGAGAGTTGCTGGTGCGACAGGTCAAGAGTCCCGTGTTGTGGTCTGACTCGCTGCGGAAGTTGATCGGCGCGGGTGTCGACCAGTTCTACGAGATTGGTCCAGGCCGAGTCCTCAGGGGGTTGCTCAGGCGAATTGACCGCAAGCTCCCCTGTGAGTCGGTCAACGATTCGTAGTGGCGACCAGCCGATTGGTCTGGCCCGTCGGCCTGCTGTTGGGAGTCGACGTTTCGCCCGGTCAGTGGTTTACGGTTTACAGTGGACGGGTCGAGTGGTATATCAACGCCGTGGAAGCATAACAGTGGCGGTTGGTTTGCCGGCGCGTGTGCCTTCAGAGAACACGGAGGCCCTTTGAAGTGGCCGAAAACTGGACACCGGAGATCACGCGAGATCTTCGATGTTGTTTCAGGGAACAATCACCCACTGGGAATCGAGAGACCCAACGATGATCTTCGACGATGACACTCCCGAAATCTCCGAACAGACCCAGGACGGGGTTGCGGAGTCGGCCCCGGACTCAACTGGCGATGGAGCCGCTGACGTTTCTGAACTGGGTGGACAGGTGATCGAACTGGTCGCCGATCAACTCAGTGAGGATGCCAGTAACATCACCCCGGCGAGCCGTTTTCAAGATGACTTGAAAGCCGACTCACTTGACCTGGTCGAGTTGGTGATGACTTTCGAAGACAAGTTTGGCATCAGCGTGCCAGACGAGGACTACGAGAAGATCGTCAGTGTGGGTGATGCGATCACCTACATCGAGGGCAAGATGGGCGAGTGATGCGACGTGTCGTCGTCACTGGAATCTCAGTGGTTTCCCCGCTCGGCTGTGAACTCTCCGAGTTCTGGGACCGACTGTGTACTGGCAAAAGCGGGATCGTTCCCTTAACCCGGTTCGATGTCGACAATTTTAAGGTCCGTTTCGGCGGTGAGATCCGAGATTTTGATCCCGCCGATCACCTCGATTTGCCACCAAAAGAACTCCGTCGGCTCGACCGTTTTACCCAGTTCGCGATGGTCGGGGCGGTCAAGGCTGTCGTCCAGTCCGGGATCGACCTGGACCAGGGGGATCCCTATCGCCATGGCGTGTTGATCGGCAGTGGCATCGGCGGACTGGAGGAGATCGAGCAGCAGCACTCGACACTCTATGACCGTGGCCCCTCGCGGGTTTCTCCGTTGATGATTCCCAAGTTGATGGTCAATGCGGCGAGCGGAAATATCTCGGTTCACTTCCAGTTGCGTGGACCCAACAGTGCTGTCGCCACGGCGTGTGCTTCGGCGACCAACGCCATCGGAGATGCCTTCCGATTGATCCAGCATGGAACCGCCGACGTGATGGTCACCGGTGGGAGCGAGGCGGCGATCACACCGATGGGACTGTCGGGTTTTGCTCGCATGAACGCACTGTCTACCCGTAATGACAGTCCCGAACAGGCCAGCCGACCATGGGACAGGGACCGCGATGGTTTCGTGCTGTCCGAAGGGGCTGGCATGCTGGTTCTCGAGGAACTGTCGCATGCCGAGGCCCGTGGGGCTGACGTGTTGGCCGAGATAATCGGTTACGGCATGTCTGCAGATGGTTCTCACATGACGGCACCCAACCCCGAAGGCGAAGGCGCGGCGCGGGCTATGTCGGCTGCCATTGGCGACGCGGGTCTGCCTCCGGATCAGATTGATTACATCAACGCGCATGGTACCAGCACCCCACTGGGTGACGTGGCCGAAACCCGTGCGATCAAGTCGGTGTTCGGTGACCATGCCCGCTCGCTGTGTGTGTCCAGCAGTAAGAGTCAACTGGGTCACCTGCTGGGGGCGTCGGGCGGAGTCGAAATGTGTGCCTGCGTGATGGCATTGCAGCACCAGGTCGTTCCTCCCACCATCAACCTGGACAACCCCGATCCTGAATGTGACCTGGATTACGTTCCCGGAGAGGCCCGGTCGCGATCCTTGACTCATATTCTCAAGAACAGCTTTGGTTTCGGCGGTCACAACGCTTGCCTGGTCATCAGAAAGGCCGCCTGAAACGGCCCGCATTTCAACTGAAATGACTTGGTCATCTCCCCGATTCGGTCCGGTAGAAACCCCTCGCCAATGAGTACATCCGAATCCAATCGTCCGAACGTCGTGGTCACCGGAGTGGGTGTCTTCAGCCCCATCGGGATTGGCCGCGAGACGTTTGAACAGGGAGTGCTGGAAGGCACCAGCGGGATCGGTGTGATTGACTTGCCCGATGTCGTGAAGATTCCCGGCTGTGTCGGGGGTGAGATCTCGGATTTCACGCTCTCGGCTGCCCGCAAGGAGTATCTCAGGCCGCAGCGTAAGAGCATCAAGGTGATGTGTCGCGACATCCAGCTTGGAGTCGCGTCGGCGATTCACGCACTGGAGGATTCCGGGATCGATGGCGACTCGATCGATCGAACTCGCCTGGGAATTGACTACGGCGCCGACCAGATGTTCTCTCATCCTGAGTCGCTCTTCCGTGCTGCTTCTCGGTCGTCAGAGATGGTCCAAGGAGAGGCCGGAACGGAGGCCGATTTCCAGATCTCGCGTTGGGGAGAGACCGGCATCGGAGAGATGGAACCGTTGTGGCTGTTGAAATACTTGCCCAACATGCCGGCTTGTCACATCGCGATTGCGGTGGACGCACGCGGTCCGAACAACTCGTTGACGCTTGCCGAGGCCTCGGGGAATCTTGCCGTCGGGGAAGCCCATCGAATCCTGATTCGTGGCAGTGCTGATGTCATGATCGCCGGTTCGACTGGATCCAAGCTCCATCCGATCAAGTGCTTGCACGCCTCGCAATGGGACGAGCTGGCTGATGGTGAGGGCGATCCGTCAAGCTGGTGTCGCCCATTCGACGCCAACCGAACCGGCCAGGTGATTGGCGAGGGAGCTTGTTCGCTGGTGCTCGAAACTGAAACTCATGCCCGGGCCCGAGGTGCAACAATCCTCGGTTCCATCCTGGGATCCGGTTCCAGTTGCGTGATCGATCGATCTGGTCATCCCGAGACCCAACAGGCCATAGTCAACGCGTCGCGGATGGCGTTGGCTGAAGCGGACGTGTCGCCGGCAGACGTCGGCCACATTCACGCACACGGCTTGGCGAGTCGTCAACTTGACGTTATCGAGGCATCGGCGATCGGCGAGGTGTTTGGTGAACTGGCCAGTTCGGTTCCCGTGACAGCCATGAAGAGTGCCCTGGGGAATTCTGGAGCTGGTAGTGGGACGCTCGAATTGGCCGCGTCGTTGTTGGCTCTGAACCATGGCGCGGTGCCTCGAACTCTCAACTACTCCCAACCCGATTCGGATTGTCCGCTCGATGTGGTCCACGGTGAGCTTCGGCGGGTTTCCAATACCGTGCTGCTCAATCTCAGTGTGACGTCCAATGGGCAGGCCAGTGCCGTTGTGGCGGCTGTTTAGTTTGCGGCCGATTCTCGGCGATTCAGCCACTTGCTGGCCACCTGACGCTCTGTTTGGTCGGTGAGTATTGCTCGAGCCGCCTCGACCTTGGCCCTGTGGTGTTGCTCCTTATGAGCAGAACCACTGATTTGATAGGCACTTGCGGCTGCGTCATGTGAGAAAACCTGGTCGAATGCTTCATGCGATTCGCCGGCCTCGTCGGCCAGTTGCAGTGACTGCTCCGCATGATGGACTGCTGCGGCTGGCTCGCCCAGTGCGACATGCACATGAGCCAGTAGACATTCGGCCCGTTGGTGGTTGATCACGTCACCAATTTCCCACCAATGTCTCCAGGCTGCGTGAGCGGTGTTT
>CAWVUS010000225.1:0-8836 GCA_963933195.1 uncultured Planctomycetaceae bacterium | reverse complement strand
TCGGCATCGGCTGCGGCTACCGTCGCCGCTTGGAGGATCACCAGAAGTGACAACAGGCTTCCGGCACAGCGAACAACCAGGCGAGAGTGGTGCATCGGAGTGTCTCCGGGGTGAACGAGGGATCACCCGGCAGTCTACCCCGTGCCCGATGGGCTTGCTACGAACCGGGTTCGTGGCCATCGGTTTCAATTGGCGATGCGTTGCCAGAGTTGTGACCAGGCCTGCTGTCCACGGCGAAAACTCGAGAGTCGGAAAAACTCGTCGGGTGAATGAGCTCGCTCGTCGTCCAGTGCGAACGCGAAAATCACCGTGAAAACGTCCAACTGTTCACGGAGCACACTGCAGATTGGCAGCGTGCCACCCGAACGAGTGAAGTAGGGGGTGCGGCCGTAGAGACCGGACAGGACGTCGCCGGCGGCCTGGTTGCCGGGATGATCGCCGGGAACCAGGTACGGTCGGGCTCCCGATTCACTGAGCGTCACCGTGGCTTTGACACCGGGAGGTGTGTGAGCCAGGACGTGCTGGCGGATGCGGTCGGCGATCACGGCGGGTTCCTGGTCGGGGACCAACCGGCAGGTGATCTTGGCGTGGGCCTTGGAGGGCAGGACAGTTTTGACCCCGTCGTCGAGGAATCCTCCCCAGGTTCCATTGACCTCGAGTGTTGGACGGCACCAGGCCCGTTCGAGCGTCGAGTAGCCGGGTTCTCCGAACAGTTGGTCCACTCCCAGGCCGTGGGAAAACTCGGCGTCGTCATGAGGGATCTCGGCGATCTGCTGGCTGTCGGCCTGGCTGGGAGTCACCACCTCGTCGTAGAAGCCCTCGATGGTGATCCGTCCCTCGTCGTCTCGCATCGAGGTGATCAGTCGGGCGAGCGCGTGGATGGGATTCTGGACCGTGCCGCCGTATTGGCCCGAATGCAGGTCACGTTCCGGACCGGTCAATTCGATTTCCACGGCACACAGCCCCTTGAAACCGACCAGCAGGTTGGGTTGCTCCTCGCCAAATTGGCCCCCGTCGGCGCTGACGACGTAATCGCAGACCAGGCGGTCACGATTGTCGATGATGAATTGCTCGATATGAGGACTCCCCACCTCCTCCTCGCCCTCGAACAGGAACTTGACGTTGATCGGCAGCGATCCGACCGTCTGCAGCCACGCCTCGGCGGCCAGGATCGGGATCAACATGTTTCCCTTGTCGTCGGAGGCTCCGCGGGCGTAGACCCGTTCGTCGCGAATCACCGGCGTGAATGGCGGATTGGTCCAGAGTTCCACCGGGTCAACCGGCTGGGTGTCGAAGTGTCCGTAGACAAGGATTGTTGGGGCGTCGTCGCCCGCTTCGAGGTGCTCGGCATAGACTGTCGGAACCCCCCCGGCGTCCATCACCTCGACGGTGGTGACTCCGGCCTGTCGCAACCTGGCGGCGACCCAGTCGGCAGCGGCGGCCACGTGGGGGGCGTGATCGGGCAGGGCCGAGATGCTGGGGATCGAGAGGAATTCGAGCAGTTGGTCAGTGAACTGCTCGAAGTGTTCGGCCAGGTAGTCGGCCGGGGCCAGGGTGTCGGTCATTGGTCGCTCTTCGGTTCGCGGATGTTCCGGATAGAGACACTCTAACCGGCGGCCGTGAATTCGAAAAACGTGAAGGCGAAGTGGACCGTCAGCACCACCAGGGTGGACCAGAGGATGGTACGGGTGACGCCGGCGCTGACATCCTGGCTGGAGGACTTGGGAGCCATGCCCTGGTGGTAGGCAATCAGCCCGACACCCAGTCCACAGCACAGGCACCGGGCCAGGACCCACGTCGTGCCCCGCCACCAGGTTCCGCCGGCCAGCAGGTCCCAGTGGAAGTGCTGATGCCAGAAATCGGGGCCGAGTTCCGGGAATCGGGTGGTGAAGACGACCAGGCTGGTCCAGCGAGCGACGACAAAGGCGGCGGCGACCAGCAATGGTGTGCCGACCAGGAAGGCCCACAGGGTGCCGGTCAGCAGGTAACGGCTGGGGCGAACGCCGAATGACCGCAGGGCATCGACCTGTCGTCCATAGGACTTGCCACCGATGTCCGAGGCGACCGCGGCACCGCAACGGGCAGCGATCAGCAGCGTGGCCAGAACCGGCACCAGCACCCGGTACAGCCCGAACCCGATCGCGTGCAACAGGTTCTCTCGCAACAGTGGCTCGGTGTACCGCGAGTACGGCAGGAAATGGAACGTGAAGTGGGTGGCCACGAAGCCCAGGATCATCCCCGAGATGGCGACGTAGACCCAGGCCGAGGGGCCGGCGACCAACCGGGTCGAGTGTCCCAGGAATCTCAGGCCCCAGCGAAACGAGGGCCACAATGGAACCAGCTTCAACGGCGCCGCAACCAGTTCCTCGACGACCCGCGATGTTCCAGCCATGAGATTGCCCAGCCGGGTTCTGGGTGCCGGGGAGGACGGAGAATCGGCGATCGAAGCGGGGATCGGTACGAGGAAATCATCGGGCGATTGCCACTGATCCTTGGGGACCGCCTGTAGCGATCGGGATTCGGGGTCGAGAACGTACACGGCGTCGGCGATCCCGCTGAGGGCCTTGAGGTCGTGGGTGACGACGATCGAGGTGCGAGGATGTGCGGTGTGGGTGTGCTGGATCAGGTTGGCAACTCGGACGGCCGTGGCCGAATCGAGCCCCGAGGTGGGCTCGTCGTACAGCACGCAGTCGGGGTCGGCCGCCAGTGTGCGGGCGATGGCCAGTCGTTGTTGCTGTCCGCCGCTGAGGTGACGTGTGGGAACCGAGGCGGGGACCTCGAGGGTTTCCAGCAGGTCGCCTCCGCTGTCCCGAAACAATGGTTGCCGCCGATGCCGGCGGTGATCGTGTGCGAACCGGACGTTGTCGGCCGGTGTCAATTCGTCGAACAGGGCGAATTGCTGGAAGACGATGCCGATCCGGCGTCCTGCCGAGGCACGGGTGACGGGTTCGTCGTCGATCGTAATCGACCCGGAGAGCCGGACGTTGTCGGGGTCCGGGTTGGTGAGTCCGGCCAGGGCGCGCATCAACAACGACTTGCCGGACCCACTGACGCCGACGATCAGCACGATGCCCCCGGCGGGCAGGTCCAGCGTGACGTTCTCCAGCAGGGTGCGATGGCCGGCTTCGAGCGTCACGTTCTCCAGCGACAATCGTGCCCCCAGAAAACCAACCTCGTGGTCCGTTTCGGGCGACTCGAGTGTTCCGATGGCATCGGGAACCGGTTCGGCCTGGATCGTGCTCATCGCAGGGGCTCCGGTTGGGGCAGTCGTGACGGGGTGTCGATACGAGCCAGGAACGGGCTGAGCCGCTTGTGATGGCCTCGCACGACCGTCAACGAGCCAGCCGGATCGGGTGACGAATTGGTGTCGGTGTTGTGGGCGGTTTCCAGGACCAGCCAGCGGCGGTCCTTGCCCAGGACCTGGTTGCGCAGGACTGCGGCGAACTCGGGAGTGATTCCACCCTCGGGGGTTCCAATCAGCAGTTCGCCGATTCGCCGTACTGTCGGTTCGAATCGTTGGCTGGTCCGGGACACCAGCAGACGTGCTTCCGGCCCGGTCCACGTGTCCCGGAAGGCCTGTCGGAACCTGGGGTTGTCGACGGCCGTGCGACGCACGATTCGCCACAGCAACCGCTTGAGTTCGGGGTCCTCGAGGACCTTGGTGCCACTACGGCGGGCGGCCTGTTGTACGCGAGGGTTGGCCGAGGCATCACGGATGATCTGTTCGACCACCTGGACGATGTCGTCGGAGTGGTTGGCCAGGACCGGCAGCGCCTCCTGGTCAACAAAACGGTCGAATTCCTCGCGGAACTTCTGGCGGTTGGGGAACAGAGGAATCTTGTCGTAGGCAAACCGCCAGGTGAATCGCCACAGCGAGACCCGTTTCCAGAGTTCACCGCCGATCTTGTTGGCGGTTGGTTCGGCACGGCGTCGGACCAGGGGCCAGATTTCCCGCCGGACAAGTGGCAACAATTCCTTGTCGATCAATTCCTTCTGATATCTCCGGCCGATGCGGTCGATGTCGTCCCGGTTGGCCCTGATGGCCGCGGGAAGCTCAGCTTCGACGATGGCCAGCGACTGGTTCAGGGATTTCGCGACCAGTGGTTGCAGTTCCCTGAGCAGTTCCTCGTGATGCCCGGCAACAGCCCGACGGATCTCGGCCGAAACTTCCTTTCGCTTGGTCTCGGGCATCAGGGTCGAGATGACCCCGGCCATCGAATCGGGATTCGAGTACCAGGCGAGTCGGTCGGATGTTCCGGGAGTCGGGGCCGAGGCATACAGCAACGCGGTGTGTTGGCCCTGGTTGTCGTTGTGCTGGATCTCGCCGATCTGCTCGAGTTGTCCGTTGGGTGAGACGCGAAAAATCGGGTCACCGGCGCGGATGTCGAGTTGATCGGTGACTTCCAGCGAGACCGTGGTGCGATCTCCGGCGGCATACTGCCACAATTGTGGCGCCACCTGTTGGCCCAGTTGGCCATCAACGCGGTCGGCAGCCAACCAGCCGATGGTGGCCAAGCCACCACCCCAGGCCAACAGTCCCACGAGGATTCTAAGCCGCCTGCGCATACCACTCTCTCCCTGGCCCATCACTTGTGACGGGATTCGTCAGGGTGTTCGCCGTGGAGTGGTGTTTCTTGCGAGCTTCGTTGAAAAATCTGCTGTTTTTTCCGGACCGTTTACAGGAAGCGATCCACCGCGAACCGGTCGATTTTTCGGTCGGTACGGCCATCCAGGGCCAGGTCGGCCAGGATATCTCCCACCAGGATTGAAAACTTGAATCCATGGCCGGAAAAACCACCCGCAAGCAGTACGTTGTCCGCACCGGGGTGGGCGCCGATCAGGAAGTCGAGGTCGGGAGTATTCGTGTACAGGCAGACTTCGCCATGACCATTGGCATCGACAAGGCCCGGCTGCCACCGCTCGACCCAGTCGTACAAGCGTTGGATTCCCTCGGTGTCGACATCGCGGTTGACCGAATCGGGATCCACTTCCTGGCCCGAGTGATCGGCGGCGACCTTGATCGTTTTGCCGTCCAGGGAGGGGAAGCCGTAGAAGGTCGTGTCGTATTCGCAGAAACAGGGGAAGTCGCCGGGGACAACGCGGGTGGGGTCATTGACCGGCAGGTAGATCTTTTCTTCCCGCGTGACTCTCAGTTGCCAGTTGAGGTCCTCGGCCAGGCGATCCAGCCAGGCTCCGGCCGTGATGATCACCTGGGCTGCGTCGAATGTTTCCTCATCGGTTGTCACTCGTACGCCGCCCTGGTGACTTTCGATTGACTGGACGCGACAGCCGTGTTGTCGCCGGGCCTTGTGTGCCTCGGCACGGATTCTGAAGGTTTCCAGCACCCGGTCGGCTCGGAGAAACCCATTCTCGCGGGCAAAGAAGGCGTGTTGCTGGCTGTTCAACTGAAACGTGGGAAATCGTGACGCGACGTCGGTGCCATTCAGTCGCTCGTGTGGCAGTTGGGCGGTTGCCAGCATCTCCAGCGTGCGGGTGAAGCGTTCGTTGTCGAGTCCGGCGAAAATCAGCAGCCCGCACAATTCCAGCAGTTCGGCGTCCGACTCGGATTCCAGGTCTCGCCACAGTCCCAGTGACTCGCGAGCCAGTTCGACATACAGCGGGTCGTCGTAGGTGGTCCGAAAAACCCGGGACCGGCCATGGGAACTGCCTCGCACATGTCCGGGCTCGAATTGTTCGAGCCCGATCACGTCGGCCCCGCGGCGGGCGAGGTGATACAAGGCCGAGGAACCCATGGCTCCCAGGCCCACGACAATACAGTCGCAGGTGTGCACCGTGGCGGCGATCGTCAATCTCCTGAAGGCTGAGGCAGTCGGTTACTGTCTCTGGAAAACGGCACCGAACTGGCGAGGATCGGGCAGCGTGGCGGCATCGAATTCACGACCGTGGGTGTATTCGGAAATGTCGACCATTCCGCCGCCGGCTTCGGCCGATTCGTAGGCGGCCATCAGCACGGCCATCGTGTCCCACGCCATCAGTGGGCCCGACTGGGGGATACGATCCGGGTCCAGGGCACAGTCGACCGCATCGTTCATCTCGTTGACGTAACCGTGAGCGTGAAACTGCCGGGGCCTGGGGAAACTGGTGCCCTGGGCGGTGGGCAGTTTTTCGCGAAGCAGCAGGTCACCGACGGCGTTGGCGTCGGGCAGGAACAATTCGTTTTCGTTGTTGGGATTGATTCGCATGTCGTACTGCGCGAAATCGGTGATCACCCGCAGTTCGTTGCGGATACCACTGACGCTGAGATCCGATCCAACGACCTCGGCCACGGTGTGATCGTCGAACACAACGGTGATTCGTCCAAAGTCGTCCACGTTTTGTAGTACCCGGAAGTGGCGTCCGGACGCCTCGGGCTGGTGCTTGAGCACCTGCAGGGCCACGGCGTTGACCGAGACGGGACGAATCGGACGTCCATCCCGGATGATGCCCTCGGCCTGTTTCAGGTACAGGCAGGGGCCCAGCGGATGGCAGGCCTTGTTGAACAGGGCTCCGCCGCCCGAGAGGGCGGGAGTGTCGTACGCCGGGGCGTGTGACCCCTGGTGGGCACAGACACCCTGTTGCCAGAGCACCCGACCCTGGCCCGTGGCGATGGCTTCGATGAGCACCTCGACCAGGCCTTTCATCCCGTCGACGTAGACAAAGTCCTCGGCGTAGAGCAGCCGGCTGCCGGAACCGGCAACCTCGTCGAGCACCTCGGCCAGGTAGTCCATCGACTCGCGTTTGCGGGTGGCCGCGTCGGCGGTGCGGTCCTCGGTGTAGCCGGGCCAGACGACCGGTGGTTTTTCCAGCACGATCACCGGCACTCCGGCCCGGGCGGCCTCGATCGTGTAGGGGCCGTGAGCGGCATTGGCGCAGGCGATGTTGTCGATGGTCGGTTGCACCGCCTGGAGCATTTCCTCGTGAGAGGCATAGGCGGTGGCGACCCCGTGCGAGTCGGCGAATCGCTCGGCGTTCTCCATCCGGCCACTGGTGACTCCGGCCAGGCGGATGTCGACGCCGTTTCGGTGAGGGATCATGCCATAGGTTCGCGCGGTGTAGTCGCCGGCGAACCCGGTTCCATTGATCGTGACGTTGAGCGTGGTGGGGTCGGTCATTTTGGGACTTTCGGCCAGCGTGAGCGGACCGGCACGATGACCGACGACGGTCCGAATTGCAATCCGGCGGTTCGGTTCCCCGTCGGTCGCTTGGAATCGGCTCGTGAGTCGATCATGCTGCCGTATCGGCTTTCTCGCCCAGGAGCACTCATCAGTGGCTCTCTCCGACAATCGCAGACACCGCGTCATCACCTTTTGCGCTCTCTACTTCGCGCAGGGGATCCCCTGGGGCTTCATGCTGTTGACGCTGCCGTCGTACCTGATCGACAAGTACGGCGAGCACTTTGGAGACGAAGAGATCGGTGAACTGAAGGCGATCATCCTGATCCCCTGGTCGTTCAAGTTGATCTGGGCTCCGATCATGGACACTTACACGGTCCGATCCATGGGGCGACGCAGGCCCTGGATCATCGGTGCCGAACTGCTGATGGCAGTGACGCTTTTGGGATTGATCGGGCTGGGAGACCTGTCCGACCAACTCAAGCCGCTCCTGTTCATGTATTTCCTGCACAACTGTTTTGCGTCACTCCAGGATGTCTGCACGGACGCGATGGCCGTCGACCTTCTGCCTGACGACGAGCAGGGACAAACAAACGGGATGATGTGGGGCAGCAAGTTGGTGGGGAAGGCCGGGGGTGCCTGGGCACTGTCCTACGTCATCAACTGGGGGGGGATCGAAGCCTGTGTGGCGGTTCAGATCGCTTTGCTGGTCCTGATCATGGCTGTGCCATTGTTGATTCTCGAACGACCCGGTGAACGTTATCTGCCCTGGTCGAAGGGGGCCGCGGAAGGAACCCATGCTGCCGACAGTCGCAATATGCTGGTCACGCTGCGACAGACGCTCAAGGCGCTCGGTCTGCCCACCCTGGCCATTTACATTGTGTTTACGCTGGTGAAGCTGTTCGGCACCGGGATCAACGAGGTCGTGGTCAACACGCTCTACATCAAGCAACTGGGATGGAGTGATATCGATTTCACCACGGTCAGTGGGCTGTACACGCTTGGCCTGGTCCTTGCCGGGGCATTCATTGGGGGCTTTTGCGCTGACCGGTTCGGACGGCGGCTGGTTTTGCTAGTCGGCTTCGGAGGGTTTTCCGTGGTTGCGATCGTGTTCGCGTTGTGTCCCCACCTGTGGGGCGAGCGGTGGTTCACGACTTCGTATGTGCTCAGTTACGAAACGCTGTCTGCTATTGGTTCGGTTGGTTTCCTGTCGATGGCGATGCGGATCAGTTGGTCCACCGCCGCTGCAACGGTCTTCACGGTTTACATGACTCTCAGCAATGTTTCTCACGTCACGGGAAACTGGTTGGCCGGTCCGGTTCGATCCGCGACAACCGATTACGCCCTGTCGACCGGATTGGTCGGCGCCGAAGCCGAGTTGTTTTCCTACCAGTTGACCATTGGTTTTGCCGGTCTGATCACGCTACCGGCGTTGCTCTTGTTATTGCGAGTGAGCACGGCGGAGGTTGATGCTGCCGAGGCCGAGCAATCGGGGAGCCAGGTGAGTGCAAGTCGGGACGAAGCGGTCAGTTCGGTCGACGAGCATGATGATGACGGGATAAGTTCGTTCGAATGACAACGATGAGTGTGCAGGTCGACAGCGTTCGACTGAGAGAATTGACCGAGGCGGTATTGTTGGCAGCCGGTTTCCGCGACGGGGACGCTGCCCTGGTGGCCGAGGTGCTGGTCGAGGCGGACCTGCGGGGGGTCGATTCGCACGGCGT
>CAWVUS010000224.1:0-8878 GCA_963933195.1 uncultured Planctomycetaceae bacterium | reverse complement strand
CCCGCAGCCAAGCACTGATCCCCAGTCGATCCCAACGGTCGTCGACGACAAACCCATGTCCAATTCAAGCACAACCGCCGCACTCAACGACGCCCTGGCCGCCCTGACCAGCAGCCTGGTGCAGTATTCCGGTGAGTGTGGTCCATGGATCGAGGCGGACGACGACACCGAGTCAGCAGCCCTGGAACTGTTTCGTCGACGACAACAGCTCCAGGTCGCCCGGCTGATCGAATTGCTCGGGGATCGCGGTGCCACGATCGAGCTTGGTCGTTTCCCGACCGAGTACACCGACCTGCATTTCGTCTCGCTCGAGAGCCTCTACCCGCGACTGATCGCCAACCAACAGGCGATCATCGAAACGCTCAAGAAATCCGCCTCCACCTGCCGCGAAGACGCCACGGCCGACGGGCTGCTGGCCGACACGATTGCCGAGGAAGAGCGGACTCTCGAAGATCTCGGAACGCTCACGGCCGACTGAGCTGAGACCGGCGCCATGCGGCTCTTCGATACCCATTGCCATCTCGACGAGGAGGCCTTCGTCGATGATCTCGAGCAGGTCGTGGACCGGGCACTCGAGGAGGGACTCATCGGGCTGGCCTCCATCGGCATCACCGCTGCCACCAGCCGGGCCGCCGTCGAACTGGCTGACCGTTTCGCAGCCGTCCACGCGGTCGTCGGCATCCAGCCCAACTATGTCGCCGAATCGACCGAGGCCGACTGGGAGACCATCCTCGAACTGGTCTCCGCACCCGGGGTCGTCGCGGTCGGTGAAACCGGCCTGGATCGTTACTGGGACTACTCGCCGATTGAGCAACAGGCCGAGATGTTTCGGAGGCACATGCAGTTGGCCAGGGACCACGACCTGCCGTTCGTGGTGCACTGTCGCGAGGCCGAAGCCGACGTGGTTGCCGAACTCGAACGCGACGCGGCCAACGGACCACTCAACGGCATCATGCACTCCTTTGCCGGTGACGCGGCCACAGCGGCCCGCTGCGTCGAACTCGGCATGCACATCTCGCTGGCCGGGATGCTCACGTTCAAGAAAAACGACCAGTTGCGTGCGGCCGCCGCCGAGGTACCACTGGACAGGCTGCTGGTGGAAACCGACGCCCCCTATCTCGCACCAATGCCCTTCCGGGGCAAACGAAACGAGCCGGCCTGGGTACGGCACACCGCCGAATGCCTGGCCGAGGTGAAAGGAATCCCTGTCGAAGAACTCGCCGAGGCCACCACGGCCAACGCGTTGCGGATGTTCGGACTCGAGTCGCCTGCCGGAGACGGTTGACGGCCCCGGCTTCCCCGGATGTGTCGTCCCAGTTCCCACAGGTGTGTCACGGCGTCCTTCAACTCGATCCAAGCAGACTGTCAATTCTCTTGATCGCGCGGTATCTTGTCGCGGTCTGGAGGAAAGGCGATCCTCGTCGAATCTTGCCGGACGTGGGGAAAACACGGAGGTTCCTTTCCTTGCAGTGGCTCAAGCACGCTTTTGCAGTCGATCCGCCCGGTCCGGCCGAACCGACCGACGAGCAAAGACTGGCCATTGACCGTGTGGTCGAGGAGGTGGTCCGCCGAGGACTCGCCACTCCCACCCTGATCGCGTTGGAGATGGGGCGTCCACTGAATTTCCTTGGCTCCCAGGCACTTCACTTCTTCACCCCTTTCCTCTCGGTCTTTTCCAACACCAGTGGCTACCGCCAGTTCGCCAAGTTCCTGGAACTTCGTGGATCCATTCCCTTCATCTGCGACGCCATCGAAGAGCGACTCCAGACCAACGACACACCATCCTCTCAAGCAGCCACTTCAGCCGACCAGGAGGTCCGTTCGGAGACGGACTGAAGGCCCACACGGATGACCACGCCTGAATCGCCCACCCCTGCCCCCGACACGGTGTCCACAACGCTGGACCCGTCGTCGATCAACGTGATCCTGGCCACCGATTGCGGCAGCACCACGACCAAGGCGATCCTGATCGAGAAGGTCGACGGCGAGTACCGCCAGACGTACCGGGGCGAGGCACCAACGACCGTCGAAGAGCCTGCCGCCGATGTGACCATGGGTGTGGTCAATTCCGTCACCGAGGTCGGAGAACTGGCCGGCCGAAAACTGATTGGTGACGATGGGCAGGTGATCCGCCCGGCCAGCGATGGGCAGGGTTGCGACATCTACATCTCGACCTCCAGCGCCGGGGGTGGACTGCAGATGATGGTGGCCGGCGTGGTCCGAGAAATGACCGCGGCCAGTGCCAAACGGGCCGCACTGGGAGCCGGGGCGATCGTGATGGACACCATCGCCACCAACGACAGGCGGCTGCCTCACGAGCAGATCCAGCGGATCCGTGAACTGCGCCCCGACATGATCCTGATCTCCGGCGGCACCGACGGTGGCACCACCCAGCACGTCGTGCAGATTGCCGAGATGGTCGCTCCGGCCAAGCCACAACCGCGGTTCGGCGCCGAATACCGGATGCCGGTCATTTTCGCCGGTAACGTCGACGCCCGCGACGCGATCACAGGCACCTTCGACGACAGCGTCGAACTGTCACTGGTCGACAACCTGCGGCCGACGATGGAGCAAGAGAACCTGGCACCAGCGCGTGACGCGATCCACGACCTGTTCCTCGAACACGTGATGGCCCACGCCCCAGGATACGACAAGCTGATTTCCTGGACCGACGCACCGATCATGCCCACTCCCGGAGCCGTGGGCAACATCCTGCAACAGATCGCCCAACAGAGAAACGTCAACGCCGTGGGCGTGGACATTGGCGGAGCCACCACCGACGTCTTCAGTGTCTTCGAGGGCACATTCAACCGGACCGTCAGTGCCAACCTCGGCATGAGTTATTCGATCTCCAACGTCTGTGCCGAAGCCACGCTGCCGAGCATCTTGCAGTGGGTACCGCTGGACATGGATGAGCGGGAACTGCGCAACCGGGTCAAGAACAAGATGATTCGGCCGACCACGATCCCCCAGACACTCGAGTCGCTGCTTTTCGAACAGGCGGTCGCCCGGGAAGCGTTGAGATTGGCCTACGAGCAGCACAAGGACTTCGCAACGACCCTCAAGGGCGTGCAACAACAACGAACTGTTGGCGACACGTTCAGCCAGCAAGCCAGCGGACAGACAATTGTCAACAACATGACGCTCGACCTGCTGGTCGCCTCCGGCGGAGTCCTCTCGCATGCTCCCCGCATGTCACAGACCGCCGCGATGCTTGTCGATGCCTTCCAGCCCGAAGGAATCACCACGCTCGCCAAGGACAGTATCTTCATGATGCCGCACCTGGGTGTTCTCTCCCAGGTCCATCCCGAGGCCGCAGTGCAGGTGTTTGAACGCGATTGCCTGGTTTACCTGGGCACGTGTATCGCCCCGGCGGGGATTGGCAAGCCGGGTAAGCCCTGTTTCGAGTACCAGGTCACCGGGGATGAGATCAACGAAAACGGACAGGTTCTATTCGGCGAACTGAAACTGTTGCCCTTGGCCGATGGTGCAATGGCAACCGCCACGATCCAACCGTCCAAGGGATTCGACGCCGGCGAGGGACCTGGAAAACGAATCGAACGAGAGATCCGGGGTGGCACCGTCGGTGTGCTTCTGGATGGTCGCGGCCGGCCACTGGAACTGCCCAAGGATCGAGACGCGTGCCGGGAGGCGGTCATGACGTGGAACCAGGTCCAGGGACTGGCGGAACTGAATTAATGGCCCACGCATACACACCCGGACTGATGGTCACGCCGTGGACACGTCATCGTGTGCGGCGGATCCTGCCGATCTCGGGCGAGGTCAAGAAGAGCGTCGGAGACACCGTCGCGGCCACCGACGTGGTTGCCGAGACGTTCATGCCCGGCAACGTCATTCCCATCAATGTCGCCAACATGCTCTCCATGCCGCCCGGTGACATCCCCGACTGCATGCTCAAAAAAGTCGGCGATTCGATTGCTGTCGATGAACCACTTGCCGAGACACCGGGAATCTTCGGCTTCTTCAAAGCGGTGTGTCGCTCTCAGGCAACTGGCACAATCGAAACCATCTCGCCGGTCACCGGCCAGGTGATCATCCGCGGTACACCACTGCCGGTTCAGGTCACCGCGTACTTGAGCGGAGAGGTTGTCGAGGTGATTCCCAATGAGGGTGTTCTGATTGAAAGCGATACCGCGTTCGTCCAGGGGATTTTTGGGATTGGCGGTGAAACAAACGGACGGGTCGTCATGGCCTGCGATTCACCGGACCAGGAACTGACTCCCGATAAAATCACCCCGGACATGTCTCGGGCTGTCGTGATCGGTGGCGGTCGAATGAGCGGCGACGCCGTGAAACGTGCGATCGAGGTTGGATGTGCAGCAATTGTCTCGGGTGGCCTGGATGACGCAGATCTCAGGGAGATTCTTGGCTACGACCTCGGGGTCGCGATCACCGGCTCCGAAACCATCGGTGTCACGCTGATTGTCACCGAAGGCTTCGGAGAGATCGCGATGGCCGATCGGACATTTCAGCTTCTGAGTGATCGCCAGGGATCCGAGGCATCAGTCAACGGCACCACCCAGATTCGCGCCGGGGTCATGCGGCCAGAAATCGTGATCCCTGACACCTCAGGTGAGCACGTCCAAGAGGCCCATGGAAACCGACCGGTCGGTTTGCTGGAAGCCGGCACATCGATTCGAGTCATCCGGGACCCCTACTTTGGTGCAATCGGCACTGTGGTCGACCTGCCGTCCGAGCCCCAGGAACTGGACTCGGGATCACTGGCCCGGGTGATTTCGGTGGAAAATGCTGCGGGAGAACGGTTGGTTGTTCCGCGTGCCAACGTCGAGTTGATCGAAGGATAAAGAGCAATGCGCGTACATGTCCTGCCAAGTGCATTGGTGATCGCTGCCACCCTCCTGTTGGCGCCCTCAGCGTTCGCTGCTCCCCCGGGCCCCCCGGAAAATGTCACGGCCATCGACCGTCCCGACGACGCGGGTTCAACAATCAGCTTGACCTGGACGCCATCGACGACAACCCCTGCCGATGCTCAACCGGTCATCCAGTACGTAATTCTTCGAAAAACTGGCGATGGCGAGTTCGAGGAAATCCAGGCCATTGCCGCCACCGAATCAATGTTCAGCGACACCGGTCGCGAGAACGGCGTCGAGTACTTTTACTCCGTCATCGCGGTTGCTTCGGACGGTTCCAAGTCAACACCGGCGACAACCGACACGCCCGCCGTTGCCTCGACGCAGTACTTCGATGGCAAACGGAGTTGGTTCCTCGTGATTCTGCTGTTGATCACCTTCTCAATCGTCTACTTCATCAATCTCGCCCGCCGCGGCCACGAGTTGAAGATCCGAAAGATCACCGGACTTGAGGCCGTCAATGAAGCCGTCGGACGGGCCACGGAAATGGGACGCAGTTGTCTGTTTATTCCCGGCATCCTGGATATCAACGACATCCAGACTGTCGCTGGAATCACCGTGTTGTCCCGCGTGGCCGGCCTGGCAGCCGAATACGATGCCACGCTCGAGGTGCCCACGTCCCGCTCCCTGGTGATGACCACGGCCCGTGAGACAGTCGAAGCCGCTTACCTGGCAGCGGGCCGACCAGATGCTTACCGGGAAGACAACATCTATTACCTGACCGACGAGCAGTTTGGGTATGTTGCCGGAGTCACCGGAACAATGGTCCGCGAGAAACCGGCCGCCTGTTTCTACATGGGTGCTTTTTTTGCCGAGTCACTCATTCTCGCTGAAACTGGCAACTCCATCGGCGCCATCCAGGTCGCCGGAACCGCGATGCCCTCACAACTCCCGTTCTTTGTCGCGGCCTGCGACTACACGCTCATCGGCGAGGAATTCTTCGCCGCGAGTGCTTATCTCTCCGGAGAAAAACACCAGCTCGGAAGCCTGAAAGGCCAGGATGTCGGCAAAGTCTTCGGATCACTTCTGCTGATCGTTGGCTGCCTGTTGGCCACGTTCTCCCTGGGTTCATCCAAGGCCACCTTCACACGGCTGGATGAAAACCGTGACGGGATGATCAGCCAATCGGAATCCCCCCAGATGAGCGAAGCCGAGTTCACCGAGATTGACCAGGACAAAAACAACGCGCTGGATCTCGAGGAAATCAGTTCCTTCAAAAGTGGGACTGTCGCCGAATCACTCCAGTCCGCAACTGACTACATCACAGACAACCTGCTGGGAAGCAACGGGTTCTAACCATGAAACGAACAATCCCCCTGATGATCGCCACGACAGCTGGAGTGGTGATGATCGTGGCGTATTTTGTACCTCCAGCGCAGAGCTGGAAGGACGATCTTGCCATCTGGTTCGAGATCCTGGCGGCATTTGCCTTCGTTCTTGGAGCCGGCAATCTGCTGAAGATGCACTTGCAGAAGGTCTCGAGTCGACAGGCTGGCTGGGGGTTTTCGGTCGTCACTATTGTCGCATTTCTGGTGACGCTCGTGGTCGGGCTGGGAAAAGTGGGAGTGAATCCTAACCCCACCTTCCCCGAATACGCGTGGTCGGGCAACAAGATGGAATCGGGAAGCAGCTGGTTCTGGTACATCTTCGAATTTGTCTACCTGCCGCTTGCCGCGACCATGTTCGCGCTGCTGGCTTTCTTCATCGCGTCGGCGGCATTTCGAGCGTTTCGAGCCAAGAACATCGAAGCCAGTCTGCTACTGGGAACGGCATTCATCGTGCTCATCGGTCGCACGTACGCCGGCATAATCCTGACGGACTGGTTGCCTGCACCCCTGCGGTTTGACCGTTTGACCGAGTTCATCATGGACGTGTTCAATTCCGCGGGCAACCGCGCCATCATGATCGGCATTTCCCTGGGAATCGTTTCGCTCTCACTGAAGATCTTGATGGGAGTTGATCGTTCTTACCTCGGCTCCGAAGAGTAACAAACCATGCTCGCATTCTTTCGAGACCTGGATCGCCGCTGGATTTTCCTGGCGATGTTCCTGGCTATCGCGATCCCATTACTGACCGGAATCAGGTTTCCTGAGGACCCCTCGAAGATGGTGAGGAATGTCTTCCAGGAAATCGACCAGCTCGAAGATGGGTCCGATATCCTGCTGGCCTTCGATTTCGATCCGGCCAGCCAGGGAGAGCTTCAGCCCATGGCGGCAGCCTTCACACGGCACTGTGCCCTGAAAAAACACAAGCTGTACTTTATGACACTCTGGCCCACCGGCGTCCCGATGATCGAGCAGAACATCCGGATCCTGGCGACGGAATTTCCGGACTACAAATATGGAACTGACTACGTGAATCTCGGCTACAAGCCGGGGCAAGAAGTCGTCATCCAGTCCGTTACCAGTGAAGGAAATCTCCAGAACCTTTTCTCCACCGACAATGCCGGCTCCTCGTTGAAAAGTCACCCGATGACCGAAGAACTTGGCGACATCCAGAAAATGGCTCTGATCGTGAATGTCAGTGCTGGAACTCCGGGTGCGAAGGAATGGGTCCAGTATGCAGCGACACCATTCGATTTGAAGATGGTGGCCGGCACCACCGGTGTCGGAGCCCCCGCACTGTATCCCTACATCCCCAACCAACTCCGAGGCATCCTCGGAGCGATCAAAGCCGCGGCAGAATACGAACAGGCCCTGATCGAGAAGTTTCCTGATCTGAAAGAGAACAAGAATTCCCAGGAAGGGCTGCGGAGAATGGGACCACAACTCATTGCTCACCTGCTGATCATCGGGCTGATCGTGGTTGGAAATATCATTTTCTTCGTCGACCGTAAGCGAGGAACCGCATCATGAACCGCTCGACCATCATTTCGGTGCTGCTGATTCTGCTTGGCGGAGGGTTCCTGATCTTTCGCGCATCAACCGGTCGTATGGGCCAGTCCTACGCCCGGGTCTCGCAAGTCAATGCCGAAGAAGCCCTGCAAAAACAACTCACAGACCTGGACGACAAGCTCGCCCAGCAGGCTGACAAACAGTCAAAAGACAGCCAGGCCATCCAGGCGTCCCGAGACCAGTTGCAGCAACGAATCAACGCCGTGACAGGCCAGACCTGGACAACCCGTACCCCGGTCGCCCCAAAACACCGTGACGAAAAAGACGTGGAATTCAATTGGCCGATGACAATCGGTCTCTGGATCTCGGCATTCGGCATGATTGCCATCCTGTCATTTCTCTTTCAGGACAACATTCTCTACAAGCTGACCGAGGCCATCCTCATCGGCGTCTCTGCTGCCTATGCCATGGTGCTGGGTTTCTGGGATGGGATCGTCGGCATCCTGTTCGCCAAGCTGACGCCCGGCATGGTGCGTGAGACAGTCATCCCCGCCACGCCACTGGAAGCCGAACCAGAATTGATGTTCCTGGTCCCGTTGATTTTGAGCGGGATGTTGTTGATGCGACTCTCTCCGACGGGCAACTGGATTGCCCGGTGGCCCCTGGCCTTCTTCATTGGTCTGACCGCCGGATTCCGACTTGTCGGGTTCCTGGAGGCGGACTTCGTACAACAGATCCAGGCCACCATCGTTCCACTCGTCGTCCTGGAAGCCGACAACACCATTAACTTTGGTGCGACATTGAAGAACACTTTGACTGTGGTGACCGTCTTCTGTTGCCTGGTTTATTTCTTCTTTTCAATCGAACACCAGGGAGTGGTCGGGGGCATCGCGAAACTCGGAATCGGATTCCTGATGATCACCTTCGGTGCCGGATTCGGGTACACGGTTATGGGTCGTATTGCCCTCATCGCTGAACGCATGTCCGTGCTGTTTGATGATTGGTTGTGGCTAATCGATCCGACAGGCAAACGAATTGGACTTTTCTGATACGCAATGTCGCTCACATAGAGACCAACTAGCAAGAGGCGCATCAAGATGGGCAAACTCGACGACAAGGTGATTCTGATCACCGGGGCCAACCAGGGCATCG
>CAWVUS010000223.1:0-8948 GCA_963933195.1 uncultured Planctomycetaceae bacterium | reverse complement strand
CGTTTTGAATCGGTACGTTTTGAATCGGTACGTTTTGAATCGGTACGTTTTGAATTGGGCTGCTGAGAACCGGGTTGCTGAGAACCGGGTTGCTGAGAACCATCCTCCTGTGGCCCCCTCTTCTGTCCGCGTCCGTCCTGAAGACCGTCGTTATTGGCGAGTTGATCACGACGTCGTTCGGTGATGGTGGAATTGTCAGACGGACCGTCAATTTCCAAGCCTGGGTCTGCCACCGCAGCAACAAGTTCGTCCGTTGAGTCGGTCACCAGTGAACGTTTGACAACCGCGTCAAGGGAATAGCTGGCTCCCGGACGTGGAACCAGCAGGGCACCCACCAGGATCCCCAGCAAGACGACCGTTCCGGTGACCAACCACGACCGGGTGACGGTGCCGGGCATTTGCAGATTGCGCTGACGGAGATATCGACGCAGTCCCAGGAAACTCGTTGTCAGCAACAGTCCCATTGCGGAGGCAACAAACGCGAACAACAAGCCAAATCCCAGTGACTGCTCGTCGCGTTTGAGCCAACGTTGGCACACCCCCATGACGGGCAGTCCCACCAGTGCGACATAGACGATCCACATTCCCGGCGAGTGGGGCTTGTCAGCACGAGCGGCCCGATTGAACAGGAACCGCTTCCAGAACGGTATCCCCACATCGCGAGTTGTCGGTTCACGCTGCAGTTCGGGACTGGCGGGTTCTCCCTGGTCATCGTCATCGATGTGGTGCAGTCCGGCGGCTTGCAGCAGCCCTTCGCCAGAGGCGTCCTGGCTGTCGTCGATCAAAGTACAATCCCAGGTCAGCTTGTTGGAGCACCACCAGATCAGGAGCATCAGTCCCCAGACGACAATCACCGAATTGATTCCCGACTTTGTCTCGGGCGCAAAGACCATGGTCACCAGTCCGGTCGCGATTCCCAGTGCTGTTCCAAAGACACTCGCGGTCTCTGATCCCTGCTCGATCGAGATACGAGTGATCAACACCGACGCAATCACGTACCAGAAGAGGACCCAGCGAAATCCACCCTCAAATTCGCCCTTGTAGATCACCTGCAACAGGAACAACGTCAGGCTGAGCACCATGCCGACTATCAGCGCGGGCGAGATCGCGATGCCGACATAATCGGCCATCGTCCGTCGTTTTCGTGTTCTTTGGCGACTCATACCCGGCTCACCATTCGCTGGCGACAGAGTTCTCCGAGCATCTCGTCGCTTTCCACCCGGCGAACAGCCAGGTTCTGAGCCAGCAACAACGCCGCGGCTTCACGGAATCGGGTGTCGTCAAAGCAGACCAGAACGACAAAGACCGAGTACCCGCGCCGCCGCAACTGTCCCAACGAGATCGCGGTTTCCTCGGAAACCGAACACAGCACCGCGATGACCGTGGCGTCCCGAGGAATCCGCCCGGTCGCCTCGGCCAGCAGTTCGGAAACAGTGAGACCATCGGTCGGTTCCAACCGTGCCAGTGACTCCAGGATCCTCGACAACTGGTCGTCTCCCTGTTGTGTCGGCACGATGACCGGTTCCAACCGATCCGACCGATCCTGCATGCCGAACTGGGTCCGTGCACCACTCCGCGTCAGGAACTCGATCCGGAAGCCCTCGGCCCGGACCCGGTCCGCCGCATCGCGTCCATTACTGACCACTCCACATTTTTCCCCCAACCGCAACAACGTGTTGGCCAATGACGCTGTGGTCGTGATCATCAGTTCCGAAGCGTGAGGTTCCTCCGAATCAGGCAATCCGTCCTGGTGAAAATCGAGAATCAGCGTCGCGCCGGCCACCGTCGATGCATCGAAAGTCTTACTCTGCAACTGGCCGGTCCTGGCCGAGGCCCGCCAGTGAATCCGCGAGATCGGGTCACCGCTCTGGTAACGTCTCACCCCGGAAATCCGGGTCGGATCCTCGAAGAGACGATGAGTCAGTTGCACCTCGCCAACAGGTCGCCGGGACGCCACATCGTAGTCATCCAGACTGATCATGCGGGGGTAGACCAGGATGTAGTGCGGGTCGGCTCCCAGGCGAAAACGCCGGTGCAGCCCAAACAGGTCACCACTCTCCATCAACAAGGGCCCCAACTGGTAGTACCCACGCATCAGGAAAGACGGCTGGTAGGTCACGACCTGCTCACTGCGTCCCTTGAGCCACACGATCCGCAGACGTCGGCCTTCGATTTTCATCCGGGGCGGTCGCTGTTGTAAGGCCTTGAATGGAACCGAGTCTTCCAACAACAACCAGGGCACCGGAAGGAAGCCACTGTTCCGAACCGTCAGCACGACGGCCACTTTCTCGCCGATCTCCACCCGCGCCCGGTTGCAGACTCGCTCTGCACTGACCTGGCCCAACCAGCCAAAAGCCAGTCCGCGGCTGACCAGGATCACTCCCAGTAGGCAACACATCGCGTAGACCAGCAGTTCCAACTGCAGCAGGTAACCCACCAGCAACAGCAGGACAGCAATCAGGATCCACCTCACTCCGTCCCCCCTTCGGACAACACCGGAACGGACACCCGGTCCAGTATTTCTTCCAGGACGTCCTCGTATGTCACCTTTCGGAGCCGACTCTCGGCCTTCAGGATCAGGCGGTGGCCCAGGACAGGTCGCAGCATCCGTTTGACCTCGTCGGGCGTGACAAATTCCTGCCCGCGAATTCCAGCCAGGGCCTGGGCGGTCCGGAACAGGGCAATCGACGCACGCGGGCTTCCCCCCAGGGCCACGTCCTCGTGTTCGCGGGTCGCCTGGACCAACTGCACAATGTAGTCCCGCACCTTTGCATCAACCTCGATCGCACGGATCGCTTGCTGACAACTCAGGACATCCTCGACTGATACCACTGGTTCCAATGTGTCCAGAGGATGACCACCACGCAACATGTCCAACAACCGGGCCTCCTGCTCGGCACTGGGGTAACCCAGGCTCAACCGCACCAGGAAACGGTCCAACTGTGCCTCGGGCAAAGGGAATGTCCCTTCGTGGTCCACCGGGTTCTGTGTAGCGATCACCAAAAACGGAGGATCCAACTCGTGGGTAATCCCATCGACGGTCACCCGCCGCTCGGCCATCGCTTCCAGCAAGGCGGACTGTGTCCGTGGTGTGGCCCGATTGATCTCGTCGGCCAGCAGGATATTTGAGAACACCGGTCCCGGTCGGAATTCGAACTCGGTTGTCTTCGGATTGAAGATGGAAGCGCCGGTGATGTCGGTCGGCAACAGGTCGGGCGTACACTGAGCCCGCTTGAAGCTGCAACCGATACTCTGCGAGAGAGCCCGGGCCAGCACCGTCTTGGCCACACCGGGCACGTCCTCCAGCAGAATGTGACCCTCGCAAAAAAACGACACCAGCGACAAGACGATCTCCTGCCGCTTACCAATGACGACCGTCTCAATATTGCTCGTCAGTTTCTTGGCGATCGGGGTGATGGTCGACATGACGGATTACTCTCGAAAACTCGCGACTCGTTAGGAAAACACCTGGGAACCAACGACCAACAGACCGATCCCCGATCCCCAATCCATTCTGCCATGGCAACCGCCGCATTCCCACAGGCGAGGACGGGAAGACCGGACCACATGCCAAAGCTCCGCCCAGAGCTCACCAATGCCCGGGCTGGAAACAGCAGACCGCCAGAACACCCCGCGGCCCGGTTCGAGTCTCAAAATCGAACCATCACACGGAAGGTGTGTTGCAAAATGCAACGATACAACAGCGTCGACACTCTCTCTGTAAGAATTCTCCGTGACAACAAGCGAGAGTCCATCTCTTTTCGTGGCAAGGGGTTGCACACAATTTTCTCCTGAACCCTTCGTTCGGCACGAACATTGCAAGCTGTCTCTGCGTTGTTGTGGTGTGCAGGTAGGACCACCCCGGCCGGGGCCTCACATCGCTCACACAACACCTCCTATCCCCTTCCACCGGTCTGTTTCTGGAGAGTTCTACATGTCCACACTCACCCTGCGCGCGTTGCTCGTCGTTGGCACTATCGGCCTGGGACTGAACGCCGCTGTCGCCGAAGCCCACCAGTGTGTCCAGGTGATGATCCTGGAATCTCCGCAACGAGTTCATCCAGGCGGCCAGGCATCGATGGTTGCCGGAGTGGTCAACTGCGGAGGTTGTCCCACGCCGGTTGAACTGGACGCGTGGTTGTTCGATCCCGGCAGCAATGTCCGTGTGCACCTGGGCAACGAGTACGTGCGGCTGCGAATGCACGAGGCCCGTCGGGTCAAGCTGTTGCTGGATATCCCCCGCAACATTGCCCCCGGTCACTACCAACTCGTTCTGACGGGCGAAACGTCGGGCGGCTACATGGACAGGGACCGCGCCCGGATCCGGGTTGTTCCCCGTGATGGTCGCGACGTCCGTCGCCTGTTGATGCGACTGGCCGGCAATCCTGCCGACTTCGCCGCGATGGAAGAACTGGCCGAAGCAGTCGTCGACCTCTCTGCCGACGAACTGGGCATCCGGGAACCGATACCAGCAGGTGGTGATATCACCGGAAAGATCGTCGACAAGGACAAGAAAAAGAAGGAGATCCGCGTCAAGAACGCAGTGGGCCGCGAAAAGACCGTCAAGGTCACCACCAACACGGTCATCGAAGACCTGAATGGAATTCCGCTCACATTTGACGATATCCGCGAGGGTGATCGAGTCGAGGTCGACTACAACGGCAGCAACCAGGCAACAACGATCGTGAAACTGAACTGACCACCAGGTTGCTCCTGGTCCATCGGCGAGCCGAGTCGAGAGGCAACAAACCCCCGTTTTTCCTCTCCACTCTCCTCTCTTCCGGGTTCAACCCGGGAGAGAGGGCTCGCCGTTTTCTCGTGCCGGTCGACTGGTTTCCCGACCGCGGAATAGAAGTGAAGACCCGTCGCAATATTCTCGATTTGCCGGCGAATAACCGGCACGATCTTGCGTAACACGGGTCCAGCGGTTGAACTGAACCGATGCACACCGGTGTGCGCTCAATCGGTCAACCAGAGAATTCCACCATGACCACGCTTCTCCCACGACTCGACCGTCCCGCTCTGACGACTCGCCCTGGCACAGTGGCCGGACTGGCCTGCTTGACCATTGCCATCTGGACGTCTCAGTTGTTTGCGCAACAAGCCGAGCCACCGGCCAGCAAGGACAAGAAGGCTGCGGCCAAGAAGAAATCCACCTCCAAGAAGATCCCCAGGTTCATCCGGATCGTCCGCGATGAGAAAACTGGCGAGCCGCTGAGAATGGAAACCGCCACGGTTCGTTACGTGAAGCGGGCCGGCAAGGTCGCCGGAAAACGCCGCAAGCAACTGGTCACCGTGGACATGATCGGGGCCGTTCACGTCGGCGAACGAGCCTACTACGACGCGCTCAACAAGCAGTTCGAACAATACGACGCACTGCTGTATGAACTGGTCGCCGACAAGGGCGTCCGTCCTCCCAAGGGAGCCAAGGCCGCCTCAAACAACCCCGCCGGCTTCCTGCAGAATGCCATGAAATCCACGCTGAAACTCGAGCACCAACTCGAACTGATCGACTACTCCAAGAAGAACTTCGTCCACGCCGATCTGTCGCCCGACGAAATGGCCGCGGCGATGAAGAAGCGGGGAGACAATGCCCTGACGATCACCCTGGGTGTCCTGGCTGACATGATCCGACAACAGAGCGTGGCCGATGCCAAGGCCCGCAAGAAGGGCGCCAGGGGACAGGCCGAACAAGTCGACCTCGTCACGATGCTGCTGGATCCAAACGGGCCGGTGAAGATGAAACGCATGATGGCTGAACAGATGGCCGACCTGGGTCCGGGCACGGGCGTCGGCAAGACCCTGGACCAATTGCTGATCCAGGATCGCAACGCCGCCGCCATGAAAGTCCTGCAAGAACAACTCAAGACGGGCAAACGACGACTGGGTGTCTTTTATGGGGCCGCCCACCTGCCTGACTTCCACCGACGCATGGTCGCCATAGGATTCCGGCCAAAAACAGTCACCTGGACCTCCGCCTGGGATCTTCGAATCCAGAAGAAGACCGAGAACGACGACCTGATCCAACTGCTGCGTCTGTTTCAACGTCTCAGCCAGTGAATCGTTGTCGTGGTCACGAGCGCAACATGAACGGGTCGTGATCGTCCCGGGTCACCCGACCAGGTCATCCCGAGTCCGCTCGATCGTGACACCGACCGACCGGGCAAACCGGATCGCTCCTGGCTTCTCGACCTTCACCTGGATTCGTTCGATCGACTCGGAGAACTCGAGACTCAACATGGCGATCTCCGTTGCCAGTTTCTCAACCAAAAAGAAACTCGACTCCTCGACCAGTTCAATCACCAGCTTGGCCAACGTCCGGTAATTGATCGTGTCATCGATGTCATCGGTCCGCCCCGAATCGCGAAGATCGGACCAGATCGTCAGGTTGATCATCACGTCCTGGCGATTGACTCGCTCCTCATCGTTGATCCCGACAATAGCCCGGACCATGAGGTCACGAATCTCAATGCAGTCGGTCATTAGATTGATCTCGGTCACTGTAAAATGATCTGCCGTCGCGTTCCTGGAAACCACGACACGGGTTGTGTTCGAACCGAATTCTCTCGAATTCGACCAGCAGAGTCGACCATGGATTCACTGCTGAAGTGTCCTGCTGGCATGCAGTTGTGATCCTCCGGCCACCGACAACACATCACCGGTGACCAATCGGGCGTCCAGCAGGTACCCCACGGCGGCCACCACGTCCTGGGGACTCCCGGTGCGTTCCAGGGGGGACGCCGCCGCCGCGGCGGCCAATTCTCCGTCATCCGAGGATGGTGGAGGCAACACCGGCCCGGGCGCTACCGCGTTGACCCGTACCCTCGGGGCCAACGATTCGGCCAACGATCGCGTCAAACCCACGATCCCCTGCTTGGTCAACGAATACGCCAACCGCAGTGGATCCAACTGCAGGCCGCGCCAATCAGCCAGGTTGATGATCTGTCCGGTCCCGGTCTCACCCAGCCCCGCCACGAACCGCTCGCACAAGACCACGGGGGCCTCGAGGTTCACCACGAAGAGTTCTTGCCAGGTCGTCGCATCGGTCTCACCCAAGCCACCGCCGGAAAACACCGCCGCGTTGTTGATCAACAGCGTGACCGGCCCCAATCGATTCTCGGCCGCTTCGAACAGTGTTTCAGCTGCCCGGTGGGGGTCCATCAGATCCGCAGCCACGGCAATCGCTCGACCACCCGCGGCGACAATCGCCTCAACCGTCGCTTCCGCCTCGGCCCGAGAATTCCGGTAGTGCACGACCACCTGCCAACCACGACGACCCAATTCCTCGACCAGGGCACGACCAATTCGGACCGCCGAACCGGTGACGATCGCCGTGGCTGGGAGTGTGTTGGCATCAGGATTCATGGTTATCGATTCTAAGCAGCCGACGAGTCGAATCGCAGTCGGATCCCCCCTCGAAACTGCACCTTGCAGCAAACTCACGACAGAACTACAAACCCCCGTCTGCCCGGTAGTTTTTCGTCCCCGCTCACCTCCCGCACTCATTCTCGGAGACATGCTGCACCGCCTGCGCCAGTGGATCTGTCCCGACTTGGCCATCGACCTGGGTACCGCCAACACTCTCGTGGCAATCCAGGACGAGGGAATCGTCGTGGACGAACCCAGCGTGGTGGCCCTCGAGAAGGGAACCCGGCGGGTTCTCGGCCGCGGCACCGCGGTCGGCAAGCTGGCCAAGCAGATGCTCGGCCGCACGCCCGATTCGATCACGGCCGTGAGACCGCTGGCCGATGGCGTGATCACCGACTTCGAGTTGTGCGAGGCAATGCTCGAGTATTTCATCAACAAGTCGAGCCGCCACCGGCTGCTCAAACCGCGGGTCGTGATCGCGGTCCCCGGTGGCATCACCCCGGTTGAAAAACGCGCGGTGTTCAACAGCGCCGAACGCGCCGGCGCCGGTCGCGTTTACCTGATTGACGAATCCAAAGCGGCCGGCATTGGCGCCGGGCTGCCGATCTCCGAACCGATGGCCAGCATGGTCTGTGACATCGGAGGGGGAACAACCGAGATCGCCATTCTCAGCCTCGCACAAACCGTCGTCAGCCGCTCGATTCGCATCGGAGGCGACGAGTTGGACGAGGCCATTGTCGAATACATGAAACAGCACTTTTCGCTCAGGATCGGCACACAGGCAGCCGAGGCGATCAAGATCGAAGCGGGAAGCGCCTTCCCCCTGGATGGCGAACGGACCGCGGAGGTCCGCGGGGTCGACACGATCAGCGGAGTTCCTCGCAAGGCCGTGGTCACCAGTGAAGAAATTCGCGAGGCTCTCCGGGAGCCACTCGCGGCAATCCTCGGAGCCATTCGTGGAGTGATCGAACAATGCCAGCCTGAACTGGCCGCCGACATCGTCGACACCGGCCTGGTCCTGACCGGTGGCGGTGCCATGCTCCGCGGAATCGACCGGTTGATGAACGAACATCTCGGCGTCCCGGTGCGGGTTACCGAGGACCCCCTGACAACCGTCGCGCGGGGCACCGCGATCTGCCTGGAACACCTCTCGCAATGGCGTGACGCACTCGAGGGCGGCGACAGCGATCTGTAAACACTCCACGCCCCACCCGGGCAACCGACTGGTGGCACAACTGAGGGCCCGGTGGTGAAGCCAAAAACACACTGGAAACCGCCGACAGTCTGCCTGGCGATCGGCCTGGCCCTGGCAGCGTTGCCCGACCGCCTGGACAACGCGATCCGCAGTTGTGTCGTTGACCTGGCTCGCCCCGGGCAGCAGGCCGTTTCCGATGCCACCGAACAACTGGCGTCCTGGCGACCATTTGCCAATCACTCGCCGTCCACAACTGGCGAGCAAGGGGAACTCGAGGTGGCGAGGCTGGAAATCCAGAGGCTGCGGCTGGCCAACATGAAACTCGCCGGTATGGCCTCGTCTCCCGACCCGACGGCAGCAGCCAACCGGGCACCGGTTCCGTCCC
>CAWVUS010000222.1:0-8958 GCA_963933195.1 uncultured Planctomycetaceae bacterium | reverse complement strand
TTTGATGCCGAGACACTTCGGGTGAAATATCGGGGCAAGAGTGTTGCCGAGGTCCTGGAGATGTCGGCTGGCGATGCGGTCGAGTTTTTCGAAAATTTCCCCCGGGTCGTGTCGCTGTTGCAGACCCTGGTCGATACCGGCCTCGGCTACATGGTCATCGGCCAGCCCACCGCGACACTGTCAGGAGGAGAAGCCCAACGCGTCCGCCTCTCGACTGAACTGGGCCGCCGTCGCCGAGGGCCAACCCTGTTTGTCCTCGATGAGCCGACAACCGGGCTCCATGCCGACGACGTGTCCCGGTTGATTGATGTCTTCGATCGGCTGGTTGAAGCCGGAAACTCGGTCGTGGTGATCGAGCATCACCCCGAGTTGATCGGTGCAGCCGACTGGGTGATCGATCTGGGCCCTGGAGGAGGCGCCGGCGGTGGGCGAGTGGTTGCGACCGGTACGCCGCACCAACTCGTCCGCCAGGCGGATTCAGCCACCGGTCAAATGCTCCGCGAGGTCCTGGCCCCCCCGGAATGAGACGATGATGTGTGCCCGCCGCTTATTTTTTCGCGGGTTTGGCCTCTGCGTCAGATTCGGCGTCGGACTCTTCCTCCCAGGTCATCACCTGTTCCTCGAAGTCCGTCACGAGGCTCTTCTCTTCATCTGCCTCGTCGTCGACAATGTCGTATCCGCCTTCGAGCAACAGCGTGGCGTGATCGGAATCTCTGTCGACCTTGCCGTCATCCGGCACGGCCCGCCACCACTCAAGGTGCGGCCAGTCGCGGCGGACTGTTTTCATGCAGGTCATCATGGCACGACCCTTTGAACCCGCGCTGAATCCGGCGCGTCGGGCGACCGTCGTAAACTTTCCGATCATTGAAGCTCGCTTGAGCTCCCAGAGGACCTCGGCCACTCCCTGGGCTCGTGTCGATGTCATCAGCTCTCTCCTGGTCCGGCGAGACGTGTTTCAGCGGGATTTGAATCCGTAAATCGGCCTGCTAGGGTCGATTGTACCGGCCACGGAGTCACTCCTCAACGCATCATTGTCCCAGACAGCCACAGCATCATGACGGAATGGTACGACGACGACGGTGTGAAATTTGCCTATCCCGAATCCTGGGAGTTGACCCGCGAGGACGCAGAGGCGGGCGTGGTGATGTTGAGCGTCACCGGTGACGGCACCTCGTTTTGGACCCTGGCGCTTTACACGGGTGTGACCGCGGCCAGCAAATTGATCGAAACGGCTGTTGAGGCGTACCGTGAAGAATACGAAGAAGTTGACGTCTACCCGGTAGAAGGATCGTTGTGCGGCTTTCCGTGTGAGGGCTGCGACGTCGAATTTGTCTGCCTCGAGTTGATCAACACTGCCTCGCTGAGAGCCTTTGAAACTCCCGGATTTGCGGCCGTCCTGCTTTACCAGGGGACCGATCATGAACTCCGTGAGACGCGTTCGGTTCTTGAGGCGATCACCAGCAGCCTGACATTGACGTTCCCGGGTTTCTCCGAACCGGTCCGCTGACACACCTGGTCAGACGCGTGTTGGCTGGATGAAGAAAAACGTTCGTGGCCGGCCCGTCTGCCGGTATGCTCACCGCTAGGTCGCCCGGGGAACTTCGTCTCTCGAGGAGCGGCTTTCCTGTAGCAGGGAGGGGGAGCGATGGATGAAACGCTCGATGTCGATCGGCCGTACCCGTCTGTTGAGAAAACGTCTCCGCGTGGGCGTGCAGGCGTTGATCGAGCACGAGGAGTTGATGAGGGGTTCAGTCCCGCCGTCGTGATTGGCAGCGGGTGTCATTTTCTTGAATCTGCCAATGCCGTGCTCACACGAATCTGACCACTCGGCATGATCTGGACAGCGATTGCACCGGATTCTCGGGTGCAGAGGATCGGCGTGCCTGCCCGGTAGGCTTGCTGTAACTGTTTTCGGGTCGTCGACCGTCCGCCGCTGACGAGCACCCACTCCGGCCGAGTCCATTCGACCCAGTCTTGCCGGTTAGCGGTCGGGCTGCCGTGATGGGGGGCCAGCAGGATGTCGACGGGGGTTCCCGGGCTGCCGAGTAACTGCCGTTGGCCGACGTCCTCGATATCCCCCGTCAACAGGATCCGGCGACCGCGGTAGCCAATCTCCAATACCACGCTACTGGAATTGTCGGTTGGGCCTTCGAAGCCCGCAGGTGGGTGTCGGACGACGATCGAGACGTTCGGGTCCAGCAGCAAACGGTCTCCAGCGACCACCAGTTCGAGCGAGGCTCCCATCCGAGTCCTATCGGTGCACAGTTCAAGTGCCTCGTGTTGGCCGGAGGCCAGAAATGTGGGTGAGATCAACAGGGAACCAACCGGCATCAAGCCAAGCAGTTCGGCGGCGGCCGAAAAGTGGTCCCGATCGGCATGTGACAGCAGGACGACATCCAGTCGTCGCTGTCGTCGGTGCCAGGCTGCGGTACGAATTGTCCTGGACAACCTGTCGGGATCTCCGAGTGTCCCGGCGTCGAAAAGTAGTGTGCGCCCGTTGGGGCATTCCAGCAGAATTGCTCCTCCATGGCCGGCGTCCAGGACGGACAGGTGCAGCGTGTGGTCGCCGGGAGGTTTGAGAGCGGTGAGCAGGCCAATCACCAACGCCAGTGCCAGGCCGACCAGCCACAGGGACTTCAGTCGTCGATTCTGACTGGTGACTGCCAGTGTCAGCAGGCCATAGAACAGCAGTAGCCAGGGTGTTGACGGGGCCGGCGTCTCGACAAATGCCAGGGGGCTCGCAGCGGAATGCCGGGCGATTTCCAGCACGAGCCCCAGTATCCCGTCGAGCGGGCCACCGGCCAGAACGCCGAGTCCTGGAAACCAACCGCCGAACCCCAGCAAGAGAACACCCAACCAGAGTGCCAGGCTGACCAGTGGAATCATCAATACGTTGACCAGCAGGCCGACGGGGGCGACCAATCCGAACCACTTGGCCACCAGTGGAGCGGTCACACACCAGATCGCCAGTCCCACCAGCCATGCCTGGAGTGTCCGTCGAACAATTGTCTTGACCGTGCTGTTTGCCGCCGAGAGGGGCATCAGCTTGGCGGCACGGGGAGCCGACCAGGCCAGGGCGGCGACGGCCAGGAATGACAGTTGGGCGCCCGGGCTCTGCAGATCGCCGGGGCGAATGGCCAGGAGGATCAGTGCACTCAGGGCCAGCGAATTGGCGGTTGCTGCACGACGCCGACATGGATGCCCCAGGGCATGGATCGTTACCAGGACAGCCGCCCGCAGGACCGATGGCCGCAATTCGGCGACCAGTGCGTAACTGCAGACCGAGATCACGACCAGCGCCGAGGTCACAGCGGGTCCGCAACGCAACAGGCGTGCCAGAGTCCAGACGAGACCGGCCAACAGGCCGACGTGCAGGCCGGAGATCGCCAACAGGTGCATTGTGCCGCTGCGGATGAACATGTTCCGGTGTCCATCATCCAACTCGTCACGGAGTCCCAGAAGCAACGCCGCCGCCACTGGAGCGGTGCGAGGTGAGAGGTGCCGTACGAGGATCCTGTTTCCGGTCTCCCGAAGTTCTGCCAGCCAACGACGGAACCGGTCGGTCGAGTGTCTCGAAAAGCCGGTCCGTCGAACTCCGCCGACCGTTCGGACGACCAATATGCCACAGACGCCTTGCCGAACCAGGAAACACCGCATGTCAAAACCACCGGGATTCCTGGCCGTAGAGGGACGCTCGAGCCAACCAGTCAATGACACGCGATCACCAACGTGTAGCCCAGGTGTCCGGTCGTTGACAATGACCTGCAGCCGGCCGGTCGCTGGTTCGGAGTGGGATCGGTGACGGATGGACTCGACTCGCAGTTGCCACCGGGTTGTTGGCCGCTGATGCACGGCGGCACCGTGGGGAGGCGGACGGGTTCTGGGGGCAGTCACGATGACACCGTTCAACTGCGACAGTTGTCGGGTGGAAGTGACCAGGCGAGCGATGGAGCCGGGAGGTCCGAGTGATCGGCTGGCGTGATGACGCAGTCCACCGGCGCATGCGATCACCAGCAACAGGCACCCGGTCGTTACTTGCTGGTGGTGGCGATACCTCCACCACACCACACCCAGGATTGTGGAGACGCCCAGGTACACGGTAGCGGTAGCGGGGGCGGGGACACAGGAGTTGCAGGTGATGCCGGCAGCAAACGCGGTGGCAACACCCAGCAATGGGCTACGGGGAGTCTCGGGTTCGGATGTCACGGTCGTCTCCGACGACGCGACCTGCGTGCCTCCCCCTCTCGCCGAAGAATGAGCCTACCAGTGTTCGGTGTCCGGGCAAGACCCGATCTGCCCGGCACCGGAGTTTTTCGTTATGCGATGATCGCGTCGATGGGGCGGCCGTAGTCGATTTCCAGTCGCTTGCGGCCGGGAATCTCCAATCGCTTGGCGTCCAGGCCCAACTGCTGCATCACCGTCGCGTGCACATCGGTGATGTAGTGCCGGTGCTCGGTGGCGTGGAATCCCAGTTCATCGGTTGCCCCGTGGGCGACTCCGCCTTTCAGGCCGCCGCCGGCCATCCAGATGCTGAATCCGTAGGGGTGGTGGTCCCGGCCATTTGAGTTTTGTGCACCGGGTGTGCGACCGAACTCGGTGCCCCACACCACCAGCGTCTCGTCCAGCATCCCGCGGGTCTTCAGGTCGCGGATCAAGGCGGCGATCGGCTGGTCTGTTTCTTGGCACAGCCTGGCGTGCCCTGTCATCAGGTTGCTGTGTCCGTCCCAACGTCCGGCACCGCCATTTGAGCCGTGGAAGATCTGTACGAAACGCACTCCTCGCTCCACCATCCGGCGGGCTGCCAGGCATTGCTGGCCGAAAGTGCGAGTGACGCCATTGCCCAGGCCGTACCCGGCCTGCGTGGTCTTGGTTTCACTGTCGAATTTCATGACTTCCGGGACGGCCATCTGCATTCGGTAGGCCAGTTGGTACGCCTTGATCCTGGCCCTGAGGGCTGCGTCTTCGGGAAACTCCGCTGCCGTCAATCGATTCAGGCGATTCAACAACTCGAACTGCCTTCGCTGTTCCTCGCGGTAGAGCGCTCCACCGGGTGTGGCGAATGGCAATGGTCGTGACGGGTTGACGTCCAATTGTACGCCGTTGTGTTCGGGGCCAAGGTAGTTGGCACCGTGGGCTCCCTGGCCACCGCAACAGTCGGCGATGGGGGTTCCCATCACGACGAACTGTGGCAGGTCGTCGTTGAGTGATCCCAGCCCATAGTGAATCCACGAGCCCACGGTCGGGAAGAACCCATCCAGCGAATGGCGGCCGGTGTGGAACTGCAACTGGGCCCCGTGGTTGTTGTCGGTGGTCCACATCGAACGAACCACCGCCAGGTCATCGATGCACTCACCCAAGTGCGGCCACCAGTCGGAGATTTCGATGCCGCTTTCTCCCCGTTTCCGGAACCCCACCTGCAACGGATAGACCTTGGGCCAGATGTGTCCATTGGCATCGTCGGGAACCACAATTCGAACGTTCTCGTCGACGAAGGGGTTCTTGAGGGCTTCGGAAAACGGCGTCTTGTCGATCGAGATGCCCGCGTACTTGTTCAGGGCCGGCTTGGGGTCAAAGGTCTCCATGTGGCTGGCGCCGCCGACCATGAACAACCAGATCACGCTCTTGGCACGTGGTGCGATGTGGGCCAGCCCGTCGGGGATGGATGTCGGTACCGCACCGCGGGTGAACCCGTCATCGGCAAGCATCGAAGCCAGTGCAACACCGCCCAGGCCTCGGCCCGTGTCGAGCATGAAGGAGCGACGACTGGTTTGTTGGGAATGACTCATGACTTCACCGGATCGTCAGGAATTCGTTGTGGTTCAACAACACCAATACCAGGTTCTCGCGGGCTCGCAGGTGGGGCTGAGAGGCCGGGGGGACTGAAATCGTTTGGCCTTTTCCGAAGGGGACCAACTTTTCGGGTTGGCCGAGCAACAGGGTCTGACCGGTGAGGAATTCCAGGCAGGTGGCCTGCTCGGGCCCGCTGGGATTTCGGCCCAGGATTCGTAAGAAGATTGTCTCGAGGAACCGACGATTGTTTTCCGCCGTGTTCTCCAAGCCGATGTGTCGGTCCACCTGGCGTGACAGGCGACGGGATTGTTCGATAGCCAGCCGGCTGTTGATCAAGGCCAGGGCCTGCTGGGGAACCACGGTTTCGGCTCGCCGGTAACACTCGTTTGTACTGGCCGAATCAAAGAGGTCGAGGAAGACCATCATTTTCTCGGGCGCGTGCCGGTAATAGATACTGCGGCGGGCGGTTGTGAGTCCGGCGGCTGCGTCCAGTTCGGGGCCACCCATGCGTGCATCAAGATTTCCACAGACCCAGAGCACGCCATCGCGAACCAACTCGGATTCCAGCCGCCGCGAGTTCATTCGCCAGAGAAAACGGTTGTCGGGGTCGCGGTCGCGAGTCTTGGCTTGGGCCGGCGTCGGACTGGATGACATCTGGTAGGCGGATGAGGTGAGCATGAGCCTGTGCAGGTGCTTCAGGTTCCAGTTGCTTTTGATCAATTCAACGGCCAGCCAATCCAGCAATGCCGGGTGGGTGGGGGCCTGGCCGTTATTGCCGAAGTCGAAAACCGATGCGACCAGCGGGCTGCCAAAGTGTCGCAACCAGATGTGGTTGACACAGACCCGGGCGGCCAGGGGGTTGCGGCGATCGGTAATCCACCTGGCCAACGCCAGTCGGCGACCTGTGCTGGTGGCCGGATAGGTCTTGGTCAACGGTGGATAACTGGGGTCTTCGTTTTTGTCGGCGACCGCCTGTTGGGCCTGCTTCAAGGTTTTGTCCAGGCCTCCTCGTTTTTTCTGGGCGGCTGCGGCCGCCTTCTTGTCCTTGGCACGGTTGGCCCGATAGGTCTCAGCAGCATTCGCCGCGACGGCTGCTTCGGCCTGCCGAAGCAGCGTCAGGCGATGCAACCGGGCCGCTTTCAGTGAGTTCTCCGGGACCTGTTTTGGAGACGGGAGGACCAGCCGATCCTTGTCGGCGGAAATCCGTGCCTGCAGGCTGGCCAACGCGGCGCGGGCCGACTCGTGCTGCTTCCGGGCGGCGACCTGGTTGAGTTGGGTTTGTCGACGGTCGGGGCGGACCGTTTCCGGAGAAATGGTTTGAACCAGCACGAATTTTGGGTTCAGAGACCCGGCACGGATCGAATCAAACTCGGCCGCCGCGTCATAGGTCCAGATTGACAGGGTGCCAGCCCGTCGAGTTGGCATGCGAAATGCGAGTTGTCTTTTGCCGTCGATCCACACATTGAGCCACTCTCCTCGGACGTCCAGCCGCAGTTGGTAGTCCCTGCCTCTCTGGATATCCAGCGGGCGCTGCCCGCCGGTGGGATAGGTGGCGACGCCGTTGGCGACCTGTGTGTACTGAACTTTTGCTCCCTTGGGATGGGCGCTCAGATAGACGCCTTTCAGGTTGTTGGCACCAGTTCCGTCGAACCCGATGCCAACCGAGTGGTAGGTGGTTCCACCGACAATCCGCAATTTCAGCGTGACGGAGAAATCGAGAGGATGGGGGCGGATTGCCGAACACATCTGCCGGGCATTGGCGACCTGGGATTGGATCAGCCGAGACTTGTTCCAGCTCCAATTGCCGGTGGTTGTTTTCCAAAGGCGTGGACGCCGCCTGGAAAAATCGTCGTCGAGAAACGGGACTCCGCCGATCGGTGAGATGCTGGTGACGGGCGATGACTTCGTGGGATTGCTGTTGGATTGGACAGACCTGTTGGCCGCGTCCAATTCTCGTTGCCGCCGCTCGACCGTCTTCTGCGCGGTCGCGAGTAGAGTCTCACGGACTGACGGGCGTGCACCCGGGTAGTAGGTCGTCGCGGCCAATTGGACGGGAGACACCCGGAAGGGCCGATGTGCCGGCAGGAAGTCGGGAATCGAGGCAACCAGTGGGTTCGTCTTGTCAGGACGCTTGTCGTTACCACGCTGGTACAGGAACGTCGGCGTGTCTGGCTTGGCGTCGTAGGCCAGGGAGATGCCGTGGTTGTCGACATCCAGTCGACCGTCGATCGGATCGACACGAATCTGGTGCGGTTCAAAGATCGCTCGGAATTGGTAGTAGTCCTTCTGAGCGATCGGGTCATACATGTGGTCGTGGCACCGGGCACAATTGATCGTGAGCCCCAGGAAGGCTTTGCCCGTGTGTTCGATCGTGGAGTCAAGCCAGGTGTTGCGATTGAAGAGGTAGTAGTTGCGGGCCAAAAATCCCGTCGCTCGAAGCGATTCAGGCGTCGCATCGGGCAACTCGTCGGCCGCCAGCATTTGCCGGACCATGACATCGTAGGGACTGTTTGCGTTGAGCGATTCCACGATCCAGTCCCGCCAGCGCCAGATGTGACGACTGCTGTTGCGGAGTTGCTTCTGGTACCCGTACCAGTCGCTGTAACGCCAGACGTCCATCCAGTGTCGTCCCCAGCGTTCGCCGTAGCGGGGGTTCTGCAGTAGCCGGTCGATGGTGCGGCTCCAACGGTCCGGCCTGGAGTCGTCCAGGAAGGCAGTGATTTCATCGGGAGTTGGTGGCAGGCCGGTCAGGTCGAGTGTCGCCCGACGCAGCAGGACTGTCGCCGAAGCCGTTTCGGCGTGCTTCAGGCCGTGCCGTTGGTACTGTTCGGCCAGGAAAGCATCGACCGGATTTCGGCCAGGTGTTTGCCCGGCCTGGGCCGGGATTGGTGGGCGTTGCGGAGTCCGGAAGGCCCAGTGATTGGACGGATCCTCTTCTGGTGTCTCGTTGTCCGGATGATCGGCGCCGGCCTTGATCCATTCGGAGAGCAGTTTGATTTGGCCAGCCGAGAGCGGAGCACCCTCGGGAGGCATTCTCGAGTCCACGTCCTTGTCAGTCACGCGTTGTAGCAATCGGCTCGTGGCGGGTTGTCCGGCCACGATCACCGGGCCATCCTTGGAGCCCTTGAGGGCCGCGGCGGCCGTGTCGAGCCTCAATCCGGCCGCCTG
>CAWVUS010000221.1:0-8959 GCA_963933195.1 uncultured Planctomycetaceae bacterium | reverse complement strand
CGCACTCGCAGACGCTGGCCCGCTTGGGCTTGGCGAAGGTCTTGAGGAAGTAGTTGGAATAGAAATCGCCGGCATCGGGCAGTTCAATCGCCCGTGTTCCCAGCGGCAGGCTCTTGAACTTTGTCTTCACACCGGTGGCCTCGTCGACGGCATCAAGCAACGATTCGGCCGCCAGTCGCTTGACCCGGTAATAGCTATAGAAACGGGTGTCGGAGACATTGGCCTTGGTTGGCTGGGAACCCAGTTGGTAGAGCCGGCTGGAGACGATGGCTCGCAACAGTGTCTTGAGATCGTAGTTGCTCTGGACAAAGTGCTTGGCCAGGGCGTCCATCAGTGCGACGTTGGTGGGTGGATTGGTGGAACGCAGGTCGTCGACCGGCTCGACCAGTCCACGGCCCAGCAAGTAACTGACGTAGCGATTGACCACGTTCCTGGAAAAGAACTCGTTCTGTTTTCCGGTGAGCCACTTGGCGAGTGGGATGCGGAGATCCAGGGGGTGCTCGACCGGTTCGCCACCCAGCGGCGTCGCCTTGCCGGTGGTTCCGGCCTTGACGATCACGACCGACTCACCACCGAAGAGTCCAAACTCCTCGCTTCTCTTGGTGCCCACTCCCTTGAAGAAGGCGGCGAATCCGTTGTAGTCGCCCTGGCTGTATTTCTCGAAGGGGTGATGGTGGCACTTGGCACATTCGAGACGAATGCCCAGGAAGAGCTGGGCGGTCGATTCGGTCAGGTCGTTGGCGTTGCCGTTGATGCGGAAGTAGTTGGCCGGTCCGGACGAGTAGATTGAACCCTTGGCGGTGACCAGTTCTCCGACGAATCGGTCGAAGGACTTGTTGGTTCGGAACGACTCGCGGATCCAGTTGTGCAGGGCCCACATGCCCTGTTCACCGAGCTTGTTGCTGCTGTTGCGGATCAGGTCCGACCACTTCAGTGTCCACCAGGCGGCGTAGAGATCGTTGTAACGGTCGCGGGCGGGGTCGCCGGTCAAACCCAGCAGTTCGTCGATCAGCCGTTGTCTCTTGTCAGGGTGTTTCGAGTCGATGAATTCCCGGGCCACCTGTGGCGAGGGCAGGGTGCCGATCACGTCGAGCGTGACACGTCGCACGAAAGTGGCGTCGTCACACAATCCCGACGGCTCGATTCCCAACTCGCGGAATTTCGCCGAGGCGAGTTCATCGACGAAGTTGTTGTTCTTCCAGTCTCTCAACCGGACACTCGTGGAGAACGGGGTGACAAACATCGCGATGGCGGCCTGGCCCTCAAAACGGATCATGACCGGGGACTGCCCGCGGTCGCTGGCGGTGACCAGTCCCGAGGGGGCCGCGTCAAGAATCGACTCGTCCATCGAGTCGTACTTGGCCCAGGCGGTGACATCACGACTGGTCTTGTCGCTGTAATGCGCGATGACCTGCAGTTGTTGCTGGGCACCCACGTCGCAGACCCGTCGCTTGGGAAAGACTTCCAGCAGAGTGACCTTGGGGGCCTTGCTACTGGGAGCGGGGGCTCCGGAGAGGAGCCAGGCGACGAGGATTTCGTGGTCGATGGAATCGCCGTCAAGCCGATGGCCGCCCCCGTGCGGGATCTTCATGGTTGGCTTGCGGAGAAACAGGCTGTCGCGGGGAGACACCAGGCTGACTCGCCGCTGGTGTCGCTCTCGAACGATCGACGTTCGGTCGCGACCCGGGTCGAAGCCAAACACCGAGAGCTTGAAACCGCCCTTTCCGTACTGGGCAGCGTGGCACGAGCCACTGTTGCAGCCGTGTTTGCTGAGAATCGGCCCCACCTGTTCGCGGAAACCGATGGCTGGATTGTCCACCAGGCCGCTGACGGTCACCTCGACCAGTTGCACCTGGCCACCATCAGCTGCAGTCCGGACCTCGACACGTGCTGTTCCATTGTGGCGAGCCTGCAGTTCGCCGGAGGGGGTGACACCGACCACCTCGGGATTCAGTGACGTGTAGCGGACAGTCCGGGTCAGGTCGTTGGAGCGGTCTGTCGGACTGGTGCCCTTGGTCAGTTCGCTGACGACCAGTTGCAGCCGCGAGAAATTGCCGACCAGCGACGCCTTGGCGGGCGTCACCTGGAAGCGTGGTCCGTCGGCAGCAACAACCGGAGCCGTCAGCAGGAACGAGAAAATCAAGAACCACATCCCGAAGCGGGAGGCGATGCGATGGTTCGGGGAGTGTCTCACGACGAGGTCTCCGGTGAGTGCCGAACGGGCGGCGAGTCAAATTGTGGCCGCCGATTGGACAGCACAGCGAGGCGTGGGTGGTGGTGGCGACACGGTCGCCGGTAGGTGAGTTCATTATGTCCGGTGGCTCGAGCCGATGCTATAGGAGGGCCAACGGGGCAATCTGCGTTGATACATCCAAATCCTTGCTGGTAGAATTGGAATCCCACCGGGGCCGCCCTGATAGGTCCTGAAATTCGGCATTACGGCAGGAACGCGAATGGTCCTGTTGCCGACATCACTAAGCGAGACAGAAACCATGCTGGATCTTCTGCCCGGACTCGACCACGACTGCGAACGGATTTCACGTCGTTGCCTTCTCCAGGTGGGTGGCCTCGCCGGGCTGGGATTGTCCTTGCCGACGATGCTGGCCGGTCGGCAGGCCGCCGCCGCACGAGGCGAGTCTCCCAAGGAGATCAACTGCATCCTGGTCTGGACGCGAGGTGGGACGAGCCACCACGACACGTTCGATCCGAAGCCCGAGGCGCCGTTGAGTGTCCGGGGTGAATTTGGAGTCATCGACACGGCGATCCCTGGTGTGCAGTTCACAGAGATCGTTCCCAACATGGCGCGCGAGGCGAAGCGATTCTCGGTTCTGCGTGGCTGGAATCCGCGAAACGGTAGCCATGGGACCGCCGACCAGTGGGTGATGTCGGGACGGCGATTCAACCCGGCGATGGCCTATCCGACCTACGGTTCGGTTGTCAGCCACCACAAGGGGTTCAAGAGCGTCCTGCCGCCCTTTGTGCAGTTGGGTAGCAATGTCGACCGTCGTTACGGCGGAGGCACCTCGGGGATCCTGGGCATCGAGCACAGCCCGTTCGAGATGCTGGCCGATCCCAACGTCAAGCCGTTCAGTGTCCGCGACATCACTCCCCCGAAGGGAGTGTCGATGAAACGCGTTGATCGCCGTCGCCAGATTCTCTCGAAGATCGATGCCCTGCAGCGACGAGTCGACCTGCAACCGATCGCTTTCGAGGCCCTGGACGATTTCTACAAGGCGGCGATGAACATCATCACAGCGCCGGAGACCAAGACGGCCTTCGACGTCGATTCCGAGGACGCCAAGTTGCGAGATCGCTACGGCCGGAACCGTTTCGGTCAGAGCTGCCTGTTGGCTCGTCGGTTGATCCAGTCGGGTGTTCGCTTCGTGACTGTCACCGATGGCGGTTGGGACACCCACCAGAACAACTTCAACTCGCTCAAGAACAGCCGCATCCCGCCAGTGGACAAGGCATTGCCGGTTCTGCTGGAGGACCTGGCCGATCGTGGAATGCTCGATTCGACGCTGGTGATGTGGCTGACAGATTTCGGTCGCACGCCCAAGATCAACTCGGCCAGCGGTCGTGATCACTGGTCGACCTCGGGCTTTGCGATCATGTCTGGAGCGGGCATCCCGCAGGGACAGATCCTGGGCGAAACCGATGGCGAGGGTGGCCAGGTGGTCAAGAACGAATACCACAGCGACGACATCGCCACGACGGTTTACAAGAAGCTGGGCATCCCGCACGACCTGGTCGTGAATTCTCCCGACGGTCGCCCCGTGCAGTTGATCGAGGGCAAGCCGATCCGCGAGTGGATGTAGGGCCGAGCCTGACGCCGTCGCGTTCGGCGGAACATCTCGTGGCCTAGTCTGTCATCAGCAGGTCCGAGTACGACGTGCCGACGATCGCTTCGCTGTCGATCTTGAAATCGCGTTGCAGTGTCTCGAGTTGGGCGTACCCATCGGCCTCGTCCTGGCCTTCCCGCAGTACCGCCTCGAACTCGAGGAAGTTCCCCAGCCCCTCGACTTCATCGAGATGGATCCTGACGTTCTCGTGAAGAAACAGGCGACGGGTCTTGCGGACCACGACCTGGATGCCCAGCCCGGCATCGAGAGCATCGATGATGGGGGCGGGGCGAGGGACGGGGACAACGTGAAATTGGCTGGTTCGTGCGGCCACCGAGTCGGGGCGTGCGTACCAGATCAATTCAGCCGACTCTCCATTCACCCGGCTGACGATCTCTCGCAATTTCAGCCGGCCGTCGGCGGAGTGGAAATAGGTGTCGACCTGGACGAGCGTGTCGGCATCGGTCGAGCCCAGTCCGCCGGCGATGTCGGCTCCCGCCTGGAGATCAGGATAACGGGCTTTCAGTTCGACATTGCGGCGAGTCACAGGATGGTGTTTCCCTGCACGGTTGCGGTGCCCTCGGGGATGTCCAGCAGCTTGTCGCTGGCGCCACCGACGAGATTGTTTTGCACCAGGTTGTCACGGCTGTTGCCCCGCACGCGGATCGCCTGTCTCATCGACGGCTTCTCGCGGCGGTCGATGATGCTGTTGCCCGAGACACGGCAGCGGTGGCAGTTGGTCAACTCGACGCCACGGAACAGCGAGTCGAGCAATTGGCATTCGCTGATCGCAAAATCGTGGCAATCCTCGAGCGTGACGGCGGCTCCCGATTCGGCGGATCCGAAGCAGAGTCGACGGGCGACCATTCCGATCAACGACGCGTCGCGGCAGCGGACAAATCGGAGCCCGTCGCGTGGCGGGGCCTGGTCATCGCCGCGCCAGACGAACGTGTTGCTGCCGATGGCCATCCCCGAGCAGTCCTCGGCCAGGATCGAAAGGTCGTTTGAGTCGTAGATCGTGTTGCCGGTGATCGCGACCCGCTCGACATGTTTCAACTCGATGCCGCGTGTCTGGGACCCCAGCACGTTGCCGGCGATGGTGACCAGTCGGGCCGCCGCCAGTCCGGTGGTGTCCTGGCCGTGGATGCGGACGTTGCAGCCGCCCGGTTGAATGGTGGCCTGCAGCGTGTTGCTGCTGATGGTCACCTCGCTGATCACTCCCCGCGGAGCCTCGAACCAGATTTCCGCTCCCCGGGGCTCGCCCTGTGGCGACTTGTCGACGCCGGGATGGTGGTTGTACTCGATGTCGTTCCCGGTGATTTGCAGGTTGTGGACGTCGCCGTCGAGTGACTTGATGCCGGCCTGCTTGTTCCAGCTGATGTGATTGCCATGCACGATGATCTGGTGCAGGTTGCAGCGGTCGAAGAACAACCCGTAGCGGTGGTTGTCCAACAGGTGAGAATCGCTGAGAACGAAGTCGCGGTTCCGCTCGACCAGCCGGATGCCGTCCACGCACCGTCGTACCAGCACTTCCCGGATCGTGGCCTTGGTTGTCTTGCGGAGTTCGATTCCCGAGGCCTCGGCGTGGCGTCCGAGGATCTCGATCCCGCTGATCGTCGGGAATCGTTCCTTGTCCCAGGTGTGGGGTTGGTACGTGTCGGGTTGGGCTGTTCCGCGATGGTCGCCGACAATCCGCAGTGCCGGGCCGGGGCCATCCATGATGATCCGCGAAGTGCCACCCAGGCCTCGCACGGCGGCGTAGCCGGTGCGGGTGGTGTCGATCACGATAGGGCGGGTGATCCGGTAGGAGCCCTTGGCGAGTTCCAGGACCCCGTCGCCGGCGGCCAGGGCGTGTTCCAGTGCCTCGGTGTCGTCGCGGCGGCCGTCTCCGGCTGCTCCAAAGTGATTCACGAAGGCCATCGGGGTCGTCTCCGGTTGGCGTGGTGTGCTGGTGGCGGATCGGGCGTGTATCTTGACCGACCGGGGAGGTCAACTGAAGCGTGGCGGGGTGGCATCCCTCCCTGGTGGACCACGCGAGTGTGCCGGTCGGACCGGTGTTTACCCGGCCCGCAGGACAACGTGGGTCAATTCCGGTCGGCAGAGGAATCTCATCGGGTGTCGTCCCGAGAGGCCCCGGCTGACAATCATCAACGTTTCGTCGTGCTGAAACTCGCCACTGGCGTATCGGACACCGTAACGGCTGGGCGAGTAGACCGGTCCGATCAGTGGCAGGCAGACCTGGCCACCGTGGTTGTGGCCGGCCAGGACCAGGTCGACGTCCTGGGCAACAGCACGCTCGATGTTGTCGGGCGTGTGGCTGAGCAACAGGCGGAACGTGCCCTCGGCCTTCGATGGGAAATCGGGATGCTCACCCATCCATGGCAACTCGGTGCCACCGATTTCCAGGCGATGTCCCCGGTGCTCCAGGGTGATGCATTGGCCCGCGACATCGGTCCAGCCAGCCTCGCTGGTGGTCACCCGCCGGATCCGGTCGGGTTTCTGGTGACAGTCGTGGTTGCCCAGGATGAAGCAACGGTCCAGTCGTGATTCGATTCGTCCCAGTGTCTCGGGCAGCCAGTCGATGAGATGGACATCGTCGATCAGGTCGCCAGTGCAGACGGCCAGGTCGGGCTCGAGTGCGTTGGTCACATCGACAACCGCCTCGAACCAACGGCGTTGGATCGTGCCGGTCAGGTGCAGGTCGGTCCATTGGACAATGGAGAACCCGTCCCAGGCCGAGGGCAGGTCGGGCACGTGGATGGTGCGAGTTGTCACGTCCAGTTGAAAGGCCTGGTTGAAAGGCAGCCTCGCCATGCCCTGGTGACGTCCGTCACCGATGGGGCGACCGCCGAGATCAGCAGCCAGGTCCAGGATCCGTGACGTGCGGTCGACGATGCCGCGGGGACGGGGACGCAGTGGTCGCCAGATGGAATGACACACCAGCGACACCAGCCCCGCTGAACAGAAACCAGCATAGACCTTCCAGGGGACAGCCATGTCGGACCAGTTCCCCCCGAGAAAAACTCCCGGTTTCCAGAGTCCAATCCAGCCGATCAACACCGGTGGGCCCAACAGCAGGGCGGCGTCGTGCCACCGTCGCCATTTCAGCAGACGTCGGCGTGACCACGCGTTGGCGTAGACCCGGTTCAGCCACGCGGTCCACAACTCGCAGTGGCCGGCGTACCAGGCCAACAGCAGCAAGGCGTTGGTCAACGGGGAAAATGGGCTCATTGGGCAGTTCCGACAATCCGTCAGGGGTGGTACTACAAAGTCACGTCGCGTTACAACAGGGCCATGGGCTATCGGAACCTGAAAGCGTGCCTGGAGGACCTGGAACGGACGGGCCAACTGGTCCGGATCGACCAGGAGGTCGACGGCGACCTGGAGGTGGCCGAGATCCAGCGACGGGTCTACGCCGCCGGCGGTCCGGCCGTCTTTTACTCACGGGTCAAGGGCTGTCGTTTCCCGTTGGTGTCGAATCTCTACGGGACGTTCGAGCGGACACGGTACCTGTTTCGAGACACGCTGGAGCGGGTCAAGCGGCTGGTCGAACTCAAGGGAGATCCGGGGGCGGCATTGCGGAGTCCGGTCCGCAGCCTGGGGCTGCTGGGCACGGCGTGGTCGATGCGCCCCAAGCTGGTGGGGCGAGGTCCCGTGACCGAGTGCACCGCTCAGCTCTCGGAACTCCCGGCGGTCCGCAACTGGCCCGATGACGGTGGTCCGTTCATCACCCTGCCACAGGTCTACACCGAGGATCCCCGGCGACCGGGCTGGAGGAATTCGAACCTGGGCATGTACCGGGTTCAACTCTCCGGCAACCAGTACCAGCCCGACGGCGAGGTGGGGCTGCATTACCAGATCCATCGGTCGATCGGGTTTCACCACGCGGCGGCGATCGAGCGGGGAGAACCACTGCGTGTGGCGGTGGCCGTTGGTGGCCCGCCGGTGATGGCTCTCTCGGCCGTGATGCCCTTGCCCGAGGGGTTGCCCGAACTGGCGTTTGCCGGAGCACTGGGTGGTCGACGCGTGCGACTGGTCCGCGGGGGCACGCACCTGCCGGTACCGGCCGAGGCTGATTTCTGCCTGGTGGGGACGATTGACCCCGAGAGACTGTTGCCCGAGGGACCGTTTGGGGATCACCTGGGCTATTACAGCCTGGTCCACGATTTTCCCGTGATGCGTGTCGAAAAGGTCTACCACCGCCGTGACGCGGTGTGGCCGTTCACGGTGGTGGGGCGACCGCCGCAGGAGGACACGTCCTTTGGCGAGATCATTCACGAATTGACCGGTCCGGCGATTCCCACCGTGGTCCCCGGTGTGCATGCCGTTCATGCCGTTGATGCGGCCGGGGTGCATCCTCTGTTGCTGGCCATCGGCAGCGAGCGGTACGTGCCGTACGCCCAGGAACGTCAACCGATGGAACTGTTGACGTGTGCCAACGCGATCCTGGGGCAGGGGCAACTGTCACTGGCGAAATACCTGGTGATCGCCGCTCGCGAGGACAATCCCGGGTTGGACATTCATGACATCGTCGCGATGTTGCGGCATGTGCTGGAGCGGATTGACCCGACGCGAGACCTGCATTTTCAGACGGCAACGACCATCGACACGCTCGACTACACCGGCTCGTCATTGAACCAGGGTTCGAAGCTGGTGCTGGCCGCCGCCGGTCCGGTTCGTCGCGAGTTGCCGATCGAGGTGCCCGGCGGGATGGTGTTGCCCGATGGCTTTGGCGATCCGCGGGTGGCTCTGCCCGGTGTGCTGGTTGTCGAGGGACCCACGGCGGGGCCGGGATCCTCGCCAGGTGACATCGAGCGATTGGTCGAGGGGTGTCGAGGCGATCATCCGATCAACCGGTTCCCACTGGTCGTGGTGGTTGATGAGAGTGCGTTTGCGACCCGAACTCTCGAGAACTTCCTGTGGGTGGCCTTCACGCGGTCCAACCCGTCCTCGGATGTTCACGGGGTCGATGCCTTCATCGACGACAAGCACTGGGGCTGCCGTGGTGCGATCGTGATCGATGCCCGTACCAAGCCGGGACACGCACCACCCCTGGTCGAGGATCCGGAGGTGACTCGACGGGTGGATGAACTGGCCGCCACAGGTGGTCCGCTGCA
>CAWVUS010000220.1:0-9026 GCA_963933195.1 uncultured Planctomycetaceae bacterium | reverse complement strand
GCCTGCTGATTCCCACCGGTGTGGCTCCCGGTGACGGCGGCTGCTACGTGGCCAATTCGACCGAATTGCTGCACCTGGGCGATTCCAACGGCGACGGTCGGGCCGACACCTCTCGAGTTGTTCTCTCGGGATTCGGCACCGAGGACACCCACCACATCCTGCACACGCTCCGCTGGGGACCCGATGGGCGGCTTTACCTCAACCAGTCCATCTACATCCATAGCCACATCGAAACCCCCTGGGGCATCCGGCGGCTGAACGCCGGTGGCATCTGGCGGTTTCATCCCGAGACAATGCGGCTTGAGGTGCTCGCCCGCGGATGGGTCAACAGTTGGGGACACCATCACGATCGCTTCGGCCAATCGTTTGTGACTGACGGAGCCGGCGGCGAGGGGATCAATCACCTGGTTCCAGGCGCGGCGTACGTCACGGCCATTGGTGTGCCAAGACTCCTGAGGGGACTCAATCCTGGCAGCCCGAAATACTGTGGACTGGAGATTGTCAGTGGCAACCACCTGCCGGAGGACTGGCGAGGGGATCTCCTGACCAACGACTTCCGGGCCAACCGGGTCTGTCGCTTCAAGGTGACCGAGAGTGGTTCGAGCTACCAGGCCAAGTTGATGCCCGACGTCATCCGCACCAAGCACGTCGCCTTCCGCCCCATCGACATCAAGATGGGCCCCGACGGGGCAATCTACATCGCCGACTGGTACAACCCGATCATCCAGCATGGTGAGGTCGATTTCCGCGACCCCCGCCGCGATCACGTTCACGGCCGGATCTGGCGGCTGACGGCCAAGGGACGACCGCTGGTCAAGCGACAGGACTTGCCCAAGGCCTCGACCGCTCAACTGGTCAACAACCTCTCGGCGTCGGAACTCTGGATACGCCGCAACTCACGACGGGTTCTGCAGGAACGCTCCCGGGACACCCGACCGCAAACTCTCCAGGCCCTGGCCAACCGCCTGGCAGAAATCGGCACCGCCGGCACTGCCTCGAAAGAATCGACCGCGTTGGAAATTCTCTGGACCTACCAGGCCCTGAACACACCGGCGCCACAATTGCTCCAACGCCTGCTCTCGGCCAACGACCCCCGGGTCCGCGCTGCCGCGTGCCGCGTGGCTGCCTACTGGACTGAACTGGGCGGCGACACCCTGGCTGCCAGGGTCCAGGACCCCCATCCGCGAGTCCGCCTCGAAGCCGTCCGCGCCATCGCCCGCCGTGGCCGCGACGTGCTGCCACTGACGATGGCGGCCCTGGCAATGGATCGCGACACACCCCTGGAGTACGCCTTGTGGCTGACAGCCTGGGAACAGCGCGGTGACTGGCTCGGAAAACTGAAGACGGGCAACCGACAACTCCACGAGCGGATGGCCGATCCGGGTCGACTCTTCGTTTTCTCCAGCATCAAGGACCGGGCGGTGGTCCCTGCCGTTTTGGACCTGCTGGGCCGTGGCCGGCTGTCTGAAACCGACCGCAACCGCGCCGTGGCACTGCTGGCTGACCTGGGCGGCCCCGGCCAACTCCGTATCGCTCTCGACATGGCACTCAACGACGCGACCCCCGCCGCACAGGCCGGGAACCTGCTCGACGCCCTGGCCCGGACGGCCCGGTCCCGTCGCGTCAAGCCATCCGGCGCACTCGAAGGCATCCAGTCCCTGTTCTCGTCCGACACTCCCGCGGTGCAATCGGCCGCCGTGCGGTGTGCGGGTCTTTGGAAACTCGAATCGCTCCGTCCCGCCCTGCAGAAACTTGCCTCCGGGCCCGGTTCATCCAGTGACCTTCGGGCCACGGCACTCGACAGCCTGTCATCCCTGGGTGGCGATGCCAGTCGCACTCAACTGGCCAAACTGGCCAGTCAACTCCCAACGCCCACAGCCCGACTCCAGGCGCTGACCTCGCTGGTCACGGTCGACCCCGGCGGCGCGGCCGCCCTGCTGCCGACAGTCCTGGCCAAGTCCCCGGCGCAGGGCAACCCCGCTGGCGTCGTCGCCGCCTTCCTGGCTCGCAAGGACGGGCCGGGACTGCTCGAAAAATCCCTGGCCGGCAAGAAACTGGCTCCCGACCACGCCAAGCTCATCCTGCGGACAATCGATGGATCGGGTCGGAAACTGCCCGGGTTGGTGGCCGCGGCCCGGACCGCCGGGGGATTGAAAACCGGCCCGACCAAGCTGTCCGCCCAGGAAATGAAAACGCTGGTCGCCGACGTCACCGGCCGGGGGGACCCCGGGCGCGGAGAATTGGTGTACCGCCGCGAGAAACTGGGGTGCCTCGCCTGCCACGCGATCGGTGGAGCGGGCGGACGTGTCGGCCCCGACCTGGTCAGCCTCGGAGCCAGCGCACCGCTGGATTACATCGCCAACTCGCTGCTCGACCCCAACAGCAAGGTCAAGGAGAACTACCACTCGCTGGTCGTCGTCACCAAGCAGGGCAAGGTTGTCACCGGAATCAAGCTCAGGCAGACCGACAGTGACCTGGTGCTGCGCGACGCCAATGACCGCGAGATCGCCGTACCGCGAAAATCGATCGACGAGCAGGTGGCGGGGTCCTCGCTGATGCCAACCGGGCTGATAGAAAACCTGACCCGTGGCGAATTGGTCGACCTGATCCGGTTTCTTTCGGTACTGGGCAAACCGGGCCCCTACGCCGCCAGTCGCCGACCGACCGCCCGGCGATGGCGGGTGCTGGCCGACACCCAGCCGGCCAGGTTCCGGCTCCAGCGAACTCGTGACGGGCAGGCAGCTGCCGATGATTCCGCCTTCACCTGGCAACCACGCTACGCCACCGTTGGCGGACGTCTGCCGCTGGCCGATCTGCCACGGCTGCAACTGCGAAAGCGGAGTGTGAGCGTGGTCCGCTGCGAGATCGAGGTCATTTCTTCGGGCAGACTGGCCATTTCCATCGGAGACAGCAGCGGACTGGCCGCCTGGATCGGCACCAAGCCGCTCGCCCTCGAACCGGTCACCTCGACAACGCTGCCCACGGGCCGACACCGGCTGACAATTGTCGTGGATCGCGGCATCCGCAAGCAGCCCCTCAACCTGTCCATGGACGACTCAACCACGGCCAACGCAAGGTTTGTGACCGGAAAATAAGACCCGTCACCGGTTCACGCTCCCCACACACCCAGGTACCAGTCCACCAACTCCTGGCCCATTTGTGACGAGTCGGCAAGCCATTCAAGCGGGGCGTAGACCACGTCGAAAATCGACCACAATCCGAGCCAGCGCCCCATGCTCACCTGGTACATCACCGGTCCGTAACTCAACGGATACGCCAGCAGCAAGACCACCGGCGAGATGATCATCAGGCCAAACGATCGGGACGGACGTCGATCCGGGTCGTCGGCTCCGGTCGGAGGCACCACGGATCGCTGTGCCGGTTCCTGATCCATCGGCTACCGCTTTGGTTTGCCAGGAAGATGACGATGCACCGCCCCATGCATCGTGTAGAACACAAAACGTGCCCCGTCGTGCACAAAAACGCCACTGGACTTGTTCTCTTTCCGCGGCCGCAACGGATTGCCCGGGTACTTGGTCCACCGCTTCAGATCATCCGAGACGGCCAGCCCCGATGACCACAGCGTCGGAGTCTCTTCGCCCTTGGCCGCCCCGTGGTACGACGCGTAGTAGCGGCCCTTGTACTTGATCACCTGGTTGAGAGCCACGAGATCCCGGTCGTAGAGCCCCGGTCCTGGCTTCAGCACAGGCTGATCACTGGTATTCGTCCAGGTCCGTGTGTTCCGAGACGTCGCCAGCCAGATACCCGCATCCCGCCGCTCATAAAACAGGTACCAGGTGCCGTTCTCGTAATAGCCCGTTGGCGTACCGTACGGGCCATCCGGGATCTTCTTTCCATTGGTCAACCGTACATCGAGTGGACCGCAGCGTGTCCAGCCGACCCCGTCAATCGATACCAGCAGGTGGGCCACGTCGCCACGCCCCTCGGCAAACATGAAGTACACCGCCCCCTGCTTGACGACCATCATGTCCTCAACCCAGTGCTCCTTGTAGACAGGATTCTGCTTGTGCCGCGCCCAGGTCACCCCATCACGACTGCTGGCGTACCCGAGCATCTTCAGGCCCGGACGCGTGCCGTCGTATCCGGTGAACCACATGTGCCAAACGGGGCCATCCTTCAGAACAAAACCCCGTTCACGAATCTTCACGTCCCAGTGCCCCTCGCCTCGAGCCGAAAAGACCGGCCCCTGGCCCGAGGGCACAAATGAAGTCAACTCGCTGGGGAACACCGGCTCATCGGCCCGTCCAACAGCGGCAACCATCAGCACGCCCATCATCAACACAAATCGCACGATCATCCCCCGTTTCAAGTGACTGGTTCCCGTAGCTGAATTCTTGGGAATTCTTACGTCAACCGTGGCCCACCGGAATTCTACCGGATTCCACGATGTGTCTACCAATTGACCGCCGTCGATCGGCGAAGCTACAAAGAACCCCAGAGACGTCCGTTCCCTCGCCCCTGTTGGAACTCACTCCACCCATCAGACCAAACCGGGACCGCTGATGCTGCGATGGCGATCACTTCTGGTACTGACCGCGATAGGCATCCTGGCCGACTCGCCGACAACACTCCCGGCATCCCTGCGATCCGACGACGCGGTTGTCGACTACCAGAAACAGGTCAAAACCATCTTTCGCCAGCACTGCTGGGCCTGCCACGGTGCGTTGAAACAGGAAGCCGGCCTGAGGCTCGACGCGTCCCAGTTGATTCGTAAGGGGGGTGACGACGGCCCGATCATCGTCGCCGGCCAACCGGACCAGAGCCTGTTGTGGCAAAAAGTCACCGCGAAGCTGCCCGACCGGATGCCACCGGAAGGCAAACCGCTGACCCGGCAGGAACTCACCATCCTCAAGACATGGATTTCCGGAGGCGCCAAGGCCCCCCGGACCGAGGAACCTCCCACCGATCCACTCACGCACTGGTCATTCACCCCGATCCGCCGGCCGGCCGTTCCAACCGAAAAACACGGGAATTGGGTCCGTAACCCCATCGACTCATTTGTGGCCGCACGTCACCGGGCAGCCAAACTGGTGGCCCGTCCCCAGGCCGATCGTTCGGCACTCCTGAGACGGGTCGTCCTGGATCTCACCGGACTCCCGCCTACTCGGCCCCAGTTGCATCGTTTTCTGGCCGACTCCGCACCGGGTGCCTACCAACGCCTTGTCGAGCGACTTTTGCACAGTCCTTTATATGGGCAGCGGTGGGGGCGACACTGGATGGACGTCTGGCGGTACAGCGATTGGTATGGGCGTCGGGGAAGCAACGAGATCCGTTACAGCCAGCGGCACATCTGGCGCTGGCGCGACTGGATCATCGAATCGCTGAACGACAACTCCGGTTACGACCGGATGCTCCACGAGATGCTGGCCGCAGACGAACTCGCTCCCGGCGACGACCGGACATTGCGGGCGACGGGGTTCCTCGGCCGCAATTGGTACAAGTTCGACCGCAACACCTGGCTCTTTGAAACCGTCGAACGCACCAGCCAGGGCCTGCTGGGACTGACCTTCCGTTGCGCCCGTTGCCACGACCACAAGTTCGACCCGGTGACCCAGGAGGAGTATTACCGGTTCCGGGCCTTCTTTGAGCCCCACGGTTTCCGCACCGAAGTCGTCACCGCCAACGCGACAACTGAGGTCGACAACAGGAAGTCGAAGGTCCTGACCGACGGGTTACCACGTGTCTACGACGAGAAGCTCGATGCCAAGACGTTCCTGTTCATCCGTGGCGACGACCGCAACCCCGACAAGAGCAAACCGCTGGCCCCGGGGGTTCCTGCCGCACTGGGTGGCAAAAGATTCGACGCCCAACCGATCGCCCCGATCCAACTCCCGCCAATCGCTTACGTCCCGATCCTCCGGCCAGCCGTGGCCGCCCGGCAACTCAAGACCGAGTCCGACAAGGTGGCAACGGCCAGCAAGTTGGTGACTGATCTCGAGGCGACGATCCAGGCGACCTCGCACGAATTGTCCGAGGCCCGCAAGTCACCTCGTCCCAACGACACCGGCAGCCGTCTGGCCTTCGCCGACACCTTTGAATCATTTGACAAGAAGGCCTGGAAAGTCGTTTCCGGCACATGGGCCGTGCGGGACGGGATGCTGACCCAGACCGCCCTGTCGACCTTCGCCACCCTGGTCTCGACCACCGACCACCCCCGGAACTTCAAGGTCCGATTGAAGTACCGCACGCTGGCTCCCGGAAATCCGAGATCGATCGGGTTCAGCTTCGATCACGTCGGTCCCAAGCAGTCTCACGACGTCTACACCGCGATCGGCCCCTCGTCCCCGACTCCCAGCCTACAAGCCTTCCACCGAACGGGTGGCAAGGAGATCTACCCTCAGGCCGGGATTCGCAAGGCCCCGGGCCTGAAGATCGGACAGGACATCGTGCTGGAGGTCACCGTCATCGACCGCTCGCTGACCATCGTTCTCGACGGCAAGACGGTTCTCGAGTACCCACTGCCAATGGAACGCCGCAACGGAAAGTTCGCCCTGTGGGCACACAAGGCCAATGTCGAGTTCGACGAGATCCAGATCCATGCCATCTGGCCGACGATCAAGGGCCTCGAGCAGTCGCTGGCCCAGGCTCGTCGCAACCTGCCTCTGAAACAGGCCGAGTTGGCACTGGCCCGGGCACGGACCGACTCGATGGCAACCCGGATAGCAGCCGAGCAGGCCCAGCATGGGCAGGACCCCGCAGCCAAAAAGCGACTGGCGATGGCCGCCAGTCGTGCCGAACGTCACGTCGGCGTCGTCGACGCCCAACTGAAACTCGCCCAGGCCCGTGGCACCAGTAAGCCCGACAACAAGATGATCGCCGCGGCCACCAGGGCGGTGGCCACTGCCATCGCCGCCCGGGACGCCGCCGATGGCCGCTACACCCGCTTCCCGGCCACTTTCCCCACCTCCAGCACCGGACGTCGCACCGCGCTGGCCCGCTGGATGACCCGGCCAGACAATCCCCGCACCGCACGGGTTGCGATCAACCAGATCTGGCTGCGGCACACCGGACAGCGTTTCGTCAACACCGTCGCCGACCTCGGACTCCGCAGCAAGCCCCGCGACTTTCCTGGCCTGATGGACTGGTTGTCCGCGGAGTTGATCGACAGTGGTTGGGACATGAAGCACATCCACCGCCTGATCGTCACCTCCGCGACCTACCGCATGACCACCACCCCGGGCACGGCGAACGACTGGAGCAAGAATCGAGAGATCGATCCCGAGAATCGACTGCTGTGGCGGATGAATTCGCGACGGATGGAAGCCGAGGTGGTTCGCGACAGCCTGCTGGCAATCTCCGGGACACTCGACCCCGCCTTCAGTGGCCCCGACATCCCCGAGGCACAGGGACAGAGTTCGCCTCGACGCAGCCTCTACTTCCGCACCACCCCGGACAACAAGATGGTGATGCTCGAACTCTTCGACCTGGCCAACCCCAACGAGTGCTACGACCGCCAGGAGAGCGTGGTGCCACAACAAGCCCTGGTGATGACCAACAGCCCGCTGGCACTGGACCGGTCACGGCGGGTGGCTCGCCGACTCGCCATGCAGATCGCAACCCGGCTCGGTCCCACCACCGACACCAATCGCACCTCGGTCGTTTCCGACTTCATCACCGCCGCATTCGAATCGGTGCTCGGACGAGCACCCCGGCCCGAGGAACACGCGGCCTGCCGCGGCTTCCTGTCGCGCAACGCCAAACTACTGACCAACACCAAGTCACTGGAGTCCTTTCCGGCCGGTGCGGGCTCGGTGACACCCCCGGCCACGGCCCCCTTCGACCGGGCACTGGAAAACCTGGTGCACGTGCTCTTCAGCCACAACGACTTTGTCACGATCCGATAATGTCTCGCCTTTCCATGGACAGATCCATGACACTCCGACCAACTGCAACACCAGCCACACCCTGTGGCCGGATCGCTCGACGCACCTTCCTGGCCGACACGGGGATGGGGTTCACCGGCCTGGCCCTGGGTGCCATGTTCGCCGAGGACGGCCTGGTGAGTTCTTCGAGTTCCGTCGCTGCAGCCCAACCCGGGAAGTGGTCACCTCCCGATGGCCTGGCCAGGCTGGCGCCGAAAGCCAAGAGCGTGATCTGGTTGTTCATGCTCGGTGGCACCAGCCATCTCGAGTCATTCGACCCCAAGCCGGCCCTGAACAAGTACGCGGGGCTGACGATCAACGAGAGTCCATTCAACGACCAGGTGGTCAACTCGCCGTTTTATCGCAAGAACGTCCGTGACTTTGACGGAACGCCGCGAAAGTTGATGAACAAGCTGTACCCCCTGCAGATCGGTTACCGCAAACGGGGCGAGTGCGGCACCGAGGTCAGCGACTGGTGGCCGCACCTCTCCACCTGTGTCGACGATATCAGCGTCGTCCGCTCGATGTGGACCACCGACAACGACCACGCTGCACAACTGCAGTTCCACACCGGCCGCCACATCTTCGACGGCTTCTACCCCTCGGTCGGTTCATGGGTGCACTATGGCCTGGGGACACTCAACCGCAACCTGCCACGGTTCATCGTACTGGGCACCCCGCCCGGAGACTGCTGCGGCGGCGTGGGAGCCCACGGGGCCGATTACCTCGGGCCGGAACACGCCGGCGTCAAGATGCGAATCAACCCCCGCAATCCACTCCCCTTCGGTTCCCCTGGCTCGTCGGTTTTCCGTGAGGAACGTGCCGACCAGATGGGTTTGCTCAAGCAGCTCAACCGGATCGCCGCGATCGAATACCCGGACGACAAGGCGATGCGTGCCAGGATCAAGTCCTACGAATTGGCCTACCGCATGCAAATGGCGGTTCCCGAAGTGATGACGCTTGACGGCGAGACCAGGGCCACGCAATCGCTCTACGGTCTCGACAAGGGGACCACCAAGGCGTTTGGCCAGCAGTGCCTGTTGGCCCGTCGGTTCGTCGAACGCGGTGTCCGGTTCGTCCAGCTCTACCACAACGGCTGGGACGCCCACAGCAAGCTCATCGCCAATCACTCGTCGAACATCG
>CAWVUS010000219.1:0-9041 GCA_963933195.1 uncultured Planctomycetaceae bacterium | reverse complement strand
CAGGGTCGAGTGTGGCCAGAGTGCGGAACTGAACCAGGTGTCCAGCACGTCCTCGTCCTGCACCAGCGGGTGCGACTCGCCCAACTCGTCACCGACCAGGTCGGTCTCGGCACAGACCAGCCAACCCCCGTTCTCCTGGTCGGGATGCCAACAGACATCCTCCCGATCACCAAAGGCTGCCTCGAGGTCCGCCTGTTCGCAACTGCGGCAGTACCAGATCGGAATCCGGTGCCCCCACCACAACTGTCGCGAGACGCACCAGTCGCGTTTTTCACCAAGCCAATCCAGGTAGGTCTTGGCGTAACGATTGGGATAAAACGTCACACGGCCGTCCTCGACCGCGTCGATGGCCGCCTGCGCCAGGTTGTCCATCTTCACGAACCACTGGTCAGACAGGTACGGCTCTATCGGGGTCTTGGACCGATCACTGTGAGCCAAGTCGATCGCCCGTTCCTCGACACCGCCAGAGAGCCCCAGGTCTTCCATCGCTTGGGCGACCTGCTTCCGAGCCTCGTAACGATCCAGGCCGGCGTAGGCCCCTCCATTGCCATTGATCGTCCCATCGGTGTTCAGAATATTGATCATCGGCAGGTCGTTGCGGAGACCACAGGCGTAGTCATTCGGGTCGTGGGCCGGCGTCACCTTCACCGCCCCGGTCCCCATTTCCATCTTGGCCAGCAACGCATCGGCGATGATCGGAATCTCGCGGTCAACCAGCGGCACGTGCACGGATTGGCCGACCAGGTGACTGTACCGTTCGTCCGAGGGATGGACGCACACCGCCGTGTCACCCAGCATCGTTTCGGGTCGCGTCGTCGAGAACGAAATCATCTCGTCGGAACCAACCACCGGATATCGGAATGTCCAAAAGCCGCCCTGGACCTCCTCGTAGAACACCTCGTCGTCGGCAACGGCCGTCTGGAGGTACGAGTCCCAGTTGACCAACCGCTTGCCACGGTAGATCAGCCCGTCATCAAACAGCCGGAAAAATGTTCGACGAACAGCCCTCGAGCACATCTCGTCGAGCGTGAACCTGGTCCGTCGCCAGTCACAACTGGCACCGATCAGTTTCATTTGCGAGAGAATGCGTTGTTCGTAAGCGTCCTTCCACTTCCAGATCCGCTCGACAAGGGCCTCGCGACCAACATCGTGACGTGTCAGCCCCTCCTCCTCGAGCATTCTTCGCTCGACGACGGCCTGGGTCGCGATACCCGCATGATCCGTGCCGGGCATCCACAGGGCTTCAAACCCCTGCATCCGTTTCCAGCGGGTGAGCAGGTCCTGGAGCGTTCCGTTGAGCGCGTGGCCCATGTGCAACGCCCCGGTGACGTTGGGCAAGGGGATCATGATCGTGTGCTGAGGCCGATCGGCATTCGGCTCGGCATCGAAGTACCCGCGGTCGGACCACTCGGCATACCACCGCGTCTGGGCAGCGGCGGGATCGTATTGTTTGGGAATTTCGGCTGCCATCACGTGTCGTCCCGGTCCACAGCCGAATCGGCCAACGGTGGATCCGTGGCGTCCTTGTCCTTGTACAACTTGTATTCGACGCTGTCGACCAGCGCCAGCCAACTCGCCTCGATGATGTTCTCGCTGACCCCTACCGTGCTCCACACCTCCTCGGGATCACGACTCTGGATCACCACCCGTACCCGCGCGGCTGTCCCCTCCGTCGAATTGATCACCCGCACCTTGTAATCGACCAACTGCATGGCCTTGAGACTGGGGAACACGTCGCTGAGTCCCTTTCTCAAGGCCGTGTCCAGGGCGTTGACCGGTCCATCCCCCTCGGCAACCACGTGAACTTCCTGGTCATTGACCACCAGCTTGACCGTCGCCTCGGTCGACGGCTCCGTCGCCGCCTCGGTTTCGACATTCACCCGATAATGCACTCGTTCGAACAAGGGCCGATAGGTGCCGGCCACCTTCTTGACCAGCAGGTCGAACGACGCTTCGGCGGCCTCGAACTGGTAGCCCTCGTTCTCCAGGTCCTGCACCCGTGACAGGATTCTTGACATCAGTTCGTCGTCCTGCTGCATCCGATGACGCGTGGTCACGGCGACGATGTTGGAGCGGCCCGACAACTCGCTGACAAGGATGCGACGCACGTTGCCAACCGATTCGGGCGGGATGTGCTCGTAACTGGCGGCCACCCGGTTGACCGCATGCACGTGCATGCCTCCCTTGTGAGCAAACGCGCTCTGGCCGACAAACGCCTGCCCGGGCCGAAAGTTCATGTTGGCCAATTCGTAGACGTAGCGAGACAACTCGGCCAGGTGCTGAACCCCGTCTCCCCTAAGCACCTCGCAGTCGGTTTTTTTCAGGGCGAGATTGGCAACCACGCTGACCAGGTCCGCATTGCCGCAACGCTCACCAATGCCGTTGATGGTCCCCTGCACATGTCCGACGCCGCGATCGATAGCGGCCAGGGAATTGGCGACACCCACGTCGGAGTCGTTGTGGCAATGGATCCCCAATGGGACGTCCACCGCCCCGATCGCAGCATCCACCCCCGCCACGATGTCCTCGGGCAACCGCCCGCCGTTGGTATCACAGAGCACGATGGTCCGCGCGCCCGCTTCCGCGGCGCCCACAATCGTTTGCAGAGCGTAATCGGGATTGGCCACCCAGCCGTCGAAGAAGTGCTCGGCGTCATAGATCACCTCGCGGCCCTCGCCCACCAGGAAAGCCACCGAGTCGGTCAGCATGGCCAGGTTTTCGTCGAGATCCACACGCAGCACCTCGCTGACGTGCAGGTCCCACGTCTTTCCGACCACCGTGCAAACCGGCGCCAGCGAGTCGCGCAGCGCCTGCATCCCCGTGTCATCCTCTGCTGCCACGCCACGACGGCGAGTCATCCCAAAGGCGGCGATCCGGACATTTTCGAGACCCAGGTCCCGCACCGCCCGGAAGTACTCGGCATCCTTGGGATTCGATAGCGGATAACCTCCTTCGACGAAATCGAACCCAAGAGCATCCAGCCGTTGTGTGATCTGCAACTTGTCCTGAAGCGAGAAATTGACTCCCTCACCCTGGCTGCCGTCACGCAACGTGGTGTCGTAAATTTCGATCCGTGGCATCGGGCCGTCCCGTGCACTGCGAAGAAACAAAAATGCCCCAGGCGATCAGCGGCCCGGGGCGAAATCCATGATAGGTCATGATAGGTCAGCGGCAGGGGACCGTCAAACCTCGCTCAAACCAACCGGAACCCCGTCCTCCTGGGGCGTCTCCTCACCCCGCTGATACGCCTCCCACTCCTCTGAGGTGTACATGACTTCGCGAGCCTGCGAGCCGTTGTAGTCGCCCACGATGCCGTCCTCGGCCATGAAATCCACCAGTCGGGCGGCCCGTCCATAGCCGATCCCCAGGCAACGCTGCAGCAACGAAACGCTGCCGCGGCCTTCACGAATCACCACCTCGATCGCCTGCTCATACAACTCGTCACGGTCCTTGAGTCGGCCCAGGACTCCACCCTCGGCTCCCTCGGCCGAATTGATCTGATTCAGTTCGTCGGAATAGCTGGGCTCGACCTCTCTGAAGAAGTCGATCACCGCATTGACCTCGTCGTCGCTGACAAACGTGCCCTGAGCACGGACCAGGTGGCTGGTGCCAGGAGTGAGATAGAGCATGTCACCATTGCCCAGCAACTTGTCGGCCCCGATCTCGTCCAGCACCACGCGACTGTCAGTCCGACTGGCCACCTGGAACGACACCCGGGCCGGCAGGTTCGACTTGATCAACCCGGTGATCACATCGACGGTCGGTTTCTGGGTCGCCAGTACCAGGTGGATGCCCACCGCACGAGATTTCTGTGCCAACCGGATGATGTGACGCTCGACATCCTTGCCGGCAGACATCATCAGGTCGGCCATCTCGTCGGCGACGATCACGATGTACGGCATGGATTCAGGGACCTCCTCGGCCTCGAGATCCTCCTCCTCCAATCCAAGCCGATCGAGCACGGTGTCACGGTCCAGGGCGTTGAAACTGTCCAGGTGTCGGACGCCACAGCGTGCCAGCAAATCGTATCGTTCCTCCATCTTGTCGACCGCCCAGGCCAACACCGCCTCGGCTTTCTTCATGTCGGTGATCACCGGATGCATCAGGTGAGGAATCCGGCGGTAGGGACTCAACTCGACCATCTTCGGGTCAATCATCAGCATCCGCACTTCGTCCGGACGACGGGTCATCAGCAACGAGAGAATCAGCGAGTTCAGGCACACGCTCTTGCCTGTCCCGGTTCGCCCGGCAATCAGCAGGTGCGGCATCCGGGCCAGGTCAATGGTCAATGGACGCCCACTGACATCCTTCCCCAGGAACACTGGCAACCGCTGCCCCTCGGCCTCACGACTGCCCGCCTCGATCAACTCGCGCAACCGCACCATCACGCGTTGCTCATTGGGCACCTCGATCCCGACGGTATTTTTCCCTGGGATCGGGGCCACGACACGGACCGTGGGCACCCGCAACGCGATGGCCAGGTCATCGGCCAGGCGGCTCACCTTCGAAAGCCTCAGGCCCGCCTCCAGTTCGAGTTCGAACTGGGTGATCACCGGGCCGGTATCGATCGCAACCACCCGCACGCTGAGACCAAATTCACGAAAGGATTGTTCGAGCATGATCGCGGCGACCTGGGCCTTCTTGGCCAGCAGGCTGTAGGGAACCTCTTCGGCGTCGTCCAGCAAATCGAGATCTGGGAGAACATGTTCGTCGTCATCTTCAAAATCGGCCGCCTCGAGTCGCTCGTAGACCTCCTCGCGTTCACTGGGTTCCACCACGGTCGGCGAGTTCACCTGCAGGGGCTGCCGGGGAGTCGCCTCGGCCTCCTGGACGTCAATACGATGCACCGTCGGAGAATCGACCGGTGTTTCCACCACGGACCCCGGTTCCTCTCCTGGAACTTCCATCCCACCGACGCGAACAAACGGTGTCTCGTCGGCCAGCGCAGCCTCCACTTCAATCGCCAGGGAATCCGACACCGACGACCGGTCGACCACCGCCACCGCGGCACGAGCAACATCCCGCTCCTGGATCTGGACCAGGAGCCGCCCAACCCAGCCCACCGGGCGGGCGACGACGCAGGCGCACCACCAAACGCGAGGAACCTCGCCGGTGAGCACCAACCCGGAAACAACCATGCAACCAACAAGCAACTGGCAACCCGACACGGACAATTGCTCGGCGATCCAGATCATCGACCAGGCACCCACATGACCACCACTGCCCACGACCAGGCCCCCCGCCAGCCCTGGAGCCAGCCCGTGCAACGACGCACAAACCGACACCAGCAACAGGCTCCAACCGAGCAACCATTGCCAGGCGGGCACGAGAACATCACGTCGAAACAGGCCGAAACCCAGTGACCCGATGGCCGCGGCGACCAGCCAACTGGCCAACCCGAAAGCCGAAAGTAACCCGTAGGCCACATGGGCCCCGGGTTGTCCGGCGAGGTTCTGGACAGGGACATTCGGCGGGTACACGCCCAGGGCAGGGGCGTCAGCCAGGTTGGCCGAGGCGAGACTGACGACCAGGCCAACGGCCAGCATCAGCACAAACAGTGCCGTCATGCGATTGGTCAATAGTCTTGCCACGTCTCACTCTCCCCTCATCCGGTTGGTCCATTGCGTCAAAATCGACGGATCGGCTTTCGCGACGACGGCCGAAAAAACCGCTCCTGTCGGAAGACTAGCACCAGCCACGGTTTCGGGAACCTGGTCGCAGCCCCCGGGTGTCGACTTTTGTCAACGCGGCGGCATGACCCGGGGAGTTGTGACGATTGAACCGGCTCTTCGGCCAGTTGCCGTCACTCCGACTCAGTCAGCGGCCCATCGCCGGTCAATCCACTCGACCAGCCGGGTCGCCAACTCCTCCTTGAGGCCCTCCCAGGCGGCCACAACCGCACCGCTGGGATCGATCAACTCAACCGAATTCTCCGCCGCCCCGATCGCCCCGGGGCCGTTCAGCACGATCACGTCACAGTTCTTGGCCCGCAATTTCTGCAGGGCCCGCTCCCGTGGATTGCTGGCTTCCAGGGCAAAACCGACCACGAACCGTTTGGCTTTCCCGGCACCCAGCATGGCCAGCACGTCATCGGTCTCGATCATCTCGACCGAAACCACGTCACCGGTTTTGCTCATCTTGCCCTCGTGCCGATGCAACGGCTTGTAGTCGCACACGGCCGCGACTGCCACCACGCCATCACAATTCTCGAAGGCCTCGCGGCACGCCAGGCCCATCTGTTCGGTCGTCTCAACAGGCACCACGGTGCACCCTCCCGGGGGCGACAATGCCACCGGACCGGTGACCAGTACCACCTCGTGGCCGGCGGCCACGGCTGCCGCAGCCACGGCATAGCCCATCCGGCCACTGCTGGCATTGGAGAGATACCGGACCTCGTCGAGGTACTCCCTGGTCGGTCCCGCCGTGATCAGGACCCGCATCCGTCATCCTCTGCGGCACCGTCTGTGCCAGGCGACAGCGACTCACACAATGCCGCCACCCGTTGAAGAATCTCATCCGGCTCGGCCATTCTTCCGGCCCCGACCTGGCCACAACTCAGCCACCCGTCACCCGGACCGATCAACTCGTAACCATCCTCGCTCAATGTCGCGACATTCCGCTGCACCGAAGCCTTGGCCCACATCTCACAATTCATCGCCGGGGCCAACAGGACCGGTCCGCTGAAGCACAGTAGCGTTGTCGCGAGCAGGTCGTCGGCCAGGCCGTGTGCCAATCTCGCCAGGGTCTGCGCCGTCGCCGGCGCGACAATGGCCAGCTCGGCCCGTCGCGACAACCCGATGTGCTCCCCCTGGTGGTGCTCGCTCGGAGAGAACTGACCAGAATGCACCGGCCGACCGGTGAGTGCTGCAAAGGTGGTGGCACCAATGAAACGCTCCGCCGATGGCGTCATGATCACCGAGACCGATGCCCCGGCCTGGACAAGGCCGCTGGCAACTGCAGCAGCCTTGTAGGCAGCCACACCGCCGCTGACTCCCAGCAGTATCTCGCGGCCACGCATCGGCCCATCTCCAGCACCCGGCCTACAACTCGCTGAACTCTGGACCCGAATCCTGCAGAATCTGGTCGAGATCCGGAGCCCCGTCGGCGAATGCCACGTTGCCGGCGTTGTCCAGGTAAATCTTGTCGTTGAGAATCTCCTCGACGACGACCACCATGTGGCTGTTGGTGATCACGTCGACCAGCGGGCGTGCACCACGATTGAGTGCCACCATCCGCTTTTGAATCAGGGCCGAGAGTTTGAATCGACCACCGACCTTTTTAACAATCGCTTCTTCTCTGAACGCATCAAGCATGGCTCTGTTCCTCCCACGCTGACAGGATGTTGATTATTTCCAGTACCGCCCGGTCCAGATCATCGTTGACGACCCGGTACCGGTAGAGTTCCGCTTTTTGGATCTCGGCGGTGGCCGTGGCGATCCGACGAGAGATCGCCTCGGGAGATTCGGTCCCCCGTGACTCCAACCGACTCCGGTATTGCTCCATTGACGGGGCTAGCAGGAAGATCGTCAAGGCATCGGGGTAACGATCCATGACCGCCAGGGCCCCCTCGACGTCAATTTCCAGCAACGCCCAGGCCGATTCGAGATGGGCACGCTGGATTTCTGAGGCCAACGTCCCGTACCAATCGCCCACCCCGTGCACTTCAGCACACTCGATAAACTCTCCCCGCTGACGCCTCTCGGCAAACTCCTCGTGACTCAAAAAAAAATAGTCCTTGCCGTCAACCTCGTCCGGACGAGGCTGTCGCGTTGTCGCCGACACCGCTTCACGGACGGGAACCTCGATGCCAGCCATCAACCGATCCACGATCGTTGACTTGCCGCTGCCGCTGGGGCCCGAGAGGACCAACACGCGGCTGACTTTGTCTGGAACCTCGACCGTCACCTCGACTCACTCCACGTTTTGAATGTTTTCCCGGATCCGATCAATGGCCAGCTTGATCTCGACCACCCGGTGAGCAATTTCCACGTCGTTGGCCTTCGACCCGATCGTATTGGTTTCCCGGAACATCTCCTGGCCCAAAAAATCAAGCTTGCGCCCCTGTGAGGAATCGCTGTCGAGAATCTGTTCAAACTGCTCGAGATGGGCATCCATTCTCGAGATTTCCTCGTTGATATCGCAACGGTCGGCAAACAAACTCACTTCGCGAATCACGTCCGACTCGGACACCATCGCTGCCGTCCCTTCCAACACGTTCCCCACCCGGTCCAGCAATTTCTGGCGATACGAGTCAGCCACCCGCGGAGCCTGTGCCCGGATCGCCTCGAGTTCCGTCGCGATCACACCGCACTGGCGCCTGAGATCCGACTCGATCGTCGCCCCCTCCTGCAACCGAAACTCAGCCAACTGTTCCAGCGCCCCTTGCAAGGCACGCTCCAGGCACGGCCACAGTTCCTCCGCATTGGCCAACCGCGAACGACCATCCCGAATCACACCCGGCACCGCCAACAACGTCTCCAGGGTCACGTCACCGGACAATTCAAGCCGTTCAGCAAGCTCGCGAAACTGGGCGGCATACTCGGCCATCAATCGCTCATCCGTCAACGTGGTCGCCACCCCCGGAGGCGTGTTGATCCTCGCAAATACGCTGACGGTGCCGCGCCGGATCCGTTCCCGCACGGCACGCTCAACCTGGCCCTCCAACGCCCCGCACGTGTCGGGGAGCTTCGAGACAATCTTCAGGTAACGGTTGTTGACGCTACGCACCTCGACGGTGAACAGCACATCATCAGATTGATGCGTCGCAGCACCAAATCCCGTCATGCTCAACAGCACAATTGTCTCGCCTGTTGACTCACTCGGAACATCAGTCGCCTGACTTCGCAGCCGGCTTCTTTTTGACCGATTTCTTCTCGGCCGACTTCTTCGCAGCTGGTTTCTTCGCAGCTGGTTTCTTCGCAGCTGGCTTCTTCGCAGCTGGCTTCTTCTCAGCTGGTTTCTTCGCAGCTGGTTTCTTCGCAGCTGGTTTCTTCTCGGCTGGTTTCTTCACCGCCGGTTTCTTCTTAGCCGATTTCTTTTCA
>CAWVUS010000218.1:0-9045 GCA_963933195.1 uncultured Planctomycetaceae bacterium | reverse complement strand
CCCAACGACCACTGGCAATCACCGCAGCCGATCGTCAACAGGCTCGCGGACTCCAGGCCACCCGCGACATCCTGCCGATCCTGCGACAGTTCTGCACCGGGTGTCACGGACCGGAGAATCGCGAGGGTGGCCTGCAGTTGGAAACGGCACTGCAACGCACACCACTGGTCCGCGACCGAGAGACCTGGAACAACATCGCCTTCCTGGTTGACCACCGGTTCATGCCGCCCGGGGACGAGGAACAACCCGACACGGCCACGCGACGACGCCTGGTTGCCTGGATCCGTGTCCAACTCGACGAATTCGACTATTCGACAATCAACAATCCCGGCGACGAGCCGACACGAAGATTGACCCACCACGAGTACGACAACACGGTCCGCGACCTGTTCGGTGTCGACGTCCGCCCGGCCACGCGGTTCCCATCCGAACTCAGCGGCACCAGTGGTTTCGACAACAGTGCCAACACGCTGTTCCTGCAACCCACCCTGATGGAACGGTACCTGGGCGCGGCCGAGAAAGTCATCAACCGGGCCCTGCCGCTGAAACCGAAGACCGAGGCACAACACCAGGCCGTATCGAGAATCCTGGTCCGTCGTCCGGGAAATGACGTCAGTGACCGGAAAGCGGCCTCCGAGATCCTGGGACGATTCCTTCCCCGGGCTTTTCGACATCCCGTCCCCGACTCAACCCGGCAACGTTACATCTCGGCCGTGTTGGCACGTCGCCGGACTGGGTCCAGTTTCGACCAGGCGATCCGATCCGTGCTGCAGGCCGCCCTGGTCTCTCCGTCGTTCCTGATGAAAATCGAGACGCCACCTCGTGGCACCGCTCCGACCGCCATCAGTGACCACGACCTCGCCTCGAGGCTCTCGTACTTCCTCTGGGCCTCGATGCCCGACGAACGACTCACACGGATCGCCGACCAGGACACTCTCGATCAGCCCGACAGTCTCGAAGCCGAAATCACCCGAATGCTGGCCGACCCCCGTGCCGAAACGCTGGGCACCCGCTTCGCCGGGCAGTGGCTAGGGTCGGTGCACTTGGGCACCCGCATTCGTGCCGATCCAATCGACAACCCCTGGTGCACCGAAACGCTCATGGCCGCCATGCGGGCCGAAACGGCGATGTTTTTCGTCTCCCTGGTCCGCGACAACCAACCGATCTCCCGACTGATCGACGCCCGCTACACGTTTCTCAACGAGGAACTGGCCAATTTCTACCGCATCGAAAACGTGCGGGGGTCACGAATGCGCCGGGTCGAATTGAAGACCGATCGACGGGGTGGGCTGATTGGACAGGGGAGCCTGTTGACCGTCACCTCGTTTCCCGGCCGGACCAGCCCGATCAACCGGGGCCGCTGGATCCTGGCCGATCTGCTCGGCACGCCTCCCCCTCCCCCACCACCCGGGGCCAACGAGTTGTCCGAGGACCTGGCCGAGAGATCACAACTCACCAGACGTCAGAAACTGAAACTCCATCGCGAGGACCGCCGCTGTGGCGCCTGCCACGACGCCATCGACCCGCTCGGCCTGAGCCTGGAAAACTACGACTGGTTCGGACGCTGGCGAACCCGTCGACGCCGCCGCACGATCGATGCCACAGCCTCGCTTCCCGAGGGCCACAGGTTCACCGGGCCATCGGGCCTGAGACGGGTGCTGCTCGAAAAGCGGCATGACCAACTGGTCAACCAGGTCATCCGCAAGATGCTGTCCTACGCCCTGGGACGACAACTGGAGTACTATGACGAGACCGCGGTGCAATCGATCCGAAAGACGCTCGCGGCCGACGGGTTCCGTTTGGGAACGTTGATCCGGGCCATCACCCGCAGTTACCCGTTCCGAAACCGCCAACGGCAACCGACCGAATCCTCGCCATGACACACCCTTACGCCATCTCACGGCGGACCATGCTCCGGGGCACCGGTGCGGCCGTCGCCCTGCCGTTGCTGGATGTGATGAGTCCCTGCACCGATGCAGCCGAAACGGACAATGAAAAAATCGGGCCACCACGACGACTGGCCTACCTCTACTTTCCCAATGGCGTGGCCAGCGGGGCCTGGGATCCACAAACGGTTGAAGCCGGAGGAACAATCGGTTCACTCAATCGCTGGATGAAACCGTTGGCACCTTTCCAGGACCAACTGGTGGTGATCCGCAACATGTGGACTCCCGAGGGAAACGGCCACGGTGCCGGCACGGCGACCTGGCTGACCGCCGGAGACTACAACGGACGCCGGATCGATGCCGGCGGAGTCTCGGCCGACCAGTTGGCCGCGAGGACGATCGGACAAAAGACACTCCTGCCATCACTGGAACTCTCACTGCGAGGCGAGGGCTTTTTCAGCAACAGCCTGGTCCGCAACACGCTCTCGTGGACCTCCCCCAAGACACCTGCTCCCCGCGACATCGAACCGCGGGCCATCTTCGATCGCATGTTCCGCCGCGGTCGGACATCAACCGTCGAGCGATCCGTGCTCGACCTGGTCCGCGAGGATGCCCGGTCGCTGAAGCGGCGAGGCAGCTTCGCCGACCGACGCACACTCGACGAGTATCTCGAATCCATCCGCAGTATCGAACGGAAGCTGGCCTTCGCCGACCGGCAGACCAATCGCTCTCCGGCCCTCAAGCAACAACTGGTCCGGCCTGGACCGGGAATCCCCGAATCACACCGTGACTACGTCCGGGTGATGCTGGAGATGATCGTGCTGGCCTTCTGGGCCGATGCCACCCGGATCTCAACCTTCATGCTCGACCACGGCCAGAGCAATCGTTACTTCAATTTCCTCGACGGGGTCAAAGGCACATGGCACGCCCTGTCTCACTGGAAGGACTACGACGGCAAGACCGAAGACGACGACGGGACGACGTCCTGGCAGTCGGCAGCCGAAAAGAAACGGATGTACAACCTGGTCACCCGCTGGCACCACGAACAACTGGCCTGGTTCCTCGGGCGGCTCAAGTCCATCAACGAGGACGGCCGGACGCTGCTGGACAACTCGATGATCGTCTACGGCTCGAGCCTCGCCGACGGTCACGCGCATGCCGAAGAGAACCTGCCGCTGCTGCTGGCCGGTGGCGGCGGCGGGACCATCCGCGGCGGACGACTGCTGAAGCCGCGACGGGCGATGTCCATGTCGCGACTGCACCTGGCCTTGCTGCAGCGGGCCGGTGTCCCGATCAAGCGTTTCGGTGAAGCCGAACGACCGGCCGAACTCGCCTGAATCGACTCACCTCCGGTTATTGTGCCAGCAGGTAAGCCAGCAGGTCGCGGAGTTCACGTGGCGTCTTGACCAGCCCGGCGGGCATCGCCGAGACGTTCTGTGTCTTTCGTTCCTCGATATCTCCGCGACGGATCTCGACCCGTTTTGCCTCGGGCGTCAGCACGGTCACTCCCTCGCCCGTTTCACCAACGACCAACCCGGTCACCACTTTTCCATCACTCGTGACGATGACCGACGACCGGAATACCGGTGAAATCTTGCGATTGGGCAGCAGGACACTCTCGACCAGGTACGGCACCGTGAACCTCTTGCCGGCACCGGTCAGGCTGGGCGCCCCGGGCACCGCGGCCAACCCTTTCGCGGCATGGCATTTGGCGCACCCGATTCCCGATGCGGAGAACAACTTCTTCCCACGCACCTTGTCTCCTCCAGCCGCCCCCTTCACCCAGTCGACATCCAGGAACGCGGCCCCAACCTTCTGCTTGCCTCCCGCGGCAGCTTCCTTCAGCCTGACCGCCAATCCACCAGCATCCAGTGGCTCGGGCAACGTCGACTGGACCGATCCCCCCAGTGACCGGTAGTGCAGGTACAGGCAGTGTTCGCCCACGACATTGCGAACCCGGAACAACACCTCGTTGCTGCCGGGTTGCAACTCGGCAAAGACCACGTCCTGCAACGGCAGGCCTCCTCGGGCAATGTCGTTTTCGTGCACGACTCGACCATTGACCCAGACCTTCAATCCGTCGTCAGAGCCGGGAGTCAACAACACCTGTTGTCGGCGAGGGCTGATCAGCCGCAGGTAGGCGTAACAGGACGATCCGTCGGTGTCTCCGTACTTCATGTGAAAATTGAACATCCGAATGGGCTTCAGTTTCTCCCACTTCACCGTCCTCTTCCCGATCTCGAACCGACCGGCCACATCGACAGCCCCGGTTTCGGGAGGATGAACCGTTTTGAACCCGGCATTGCGGTCGTCAAAGGGACCGGTGACCCAGAGTTCGCCCACTCCGCGGATCGGTGCCCGTTTCAGCCGTTGACGTTCACTCTGGCGACGCACGTCGGCAACACGGGACTCCGAACGCGCGTCCCGAGTCAGCGACAGGTAGTGAGCCGCCTGCAACCGCACCGCCTCGGAACCGTCAGCCAACCGGGCCATCAACAGCGAGAACAGTGTCTCCTGTTCAGGACTGCGTTTGCCCGCCTTCCAATGATCGGCCGTGGAGAACACGCCCACGGGCCCCAGTGTTCGCAGATCCACCGTCTGGCCCACGTAGGTCACCGTGTAGACCTTCTGGTTGGGCCATTTCCCCAATGGCAACCCCGGCCGCAAGGCTCCCACGGCTGGCGGAATCGTCAGGCGGGTGCCGATGGCAAGGACTGCAGCCAGCCGGACCCGTTCGTCTTTCGACTTGGCCCAGTCGGCAAGTTGTTTCACCGAACCGCGCCGGGCGAGTGCCTGAAAGGCCGACTGCCGCACGTACGAATCACTCGAACGCGCTGGGCCACTGGCAATCTTTGCCAGGCTGGGCGCCGGCCCGGACGCCTGGGCGATCACGGCGTATTGCTGGATCCGCGGATCCGGATCGGACAACTGGCGGTCCCAGAACCCTTTCAGATCTCCCTGGACGCCAAACACCTCGGCTAGGGCACGAGCCGCGACCCCCCGGGCCGGTGACTTGCTGTCACCGACCAGGTCGACCAGGTGCGGGACCACCTTCCGGCGATCCACCCAGCCATGTCGTGCCGAATGGGCAGCCAGCCAGACCAGGTGAGGATACTCGGGCCGATCCGGTTTCGAGGCCTTCAGGCGACCAACCAATCCCTGCACCGCGTCCCGTCCACGTCTGACCAATTCCACGTAGGCTCGCCGTGCCGGCCACGAGGCACCCCGCCCCAGTTCGGCAAACAGCTTCTCCACGGGTGCCTCGAGAATGTCAAAGCCCCGGAACCCACCGCGGCCAGCGGTCTTCTTTTGACGGATCATCAACAGGTCGCTGCGGTAGACCGGCGAACCCTCGTTGTGAGCCATGTAGGCCAGGGTGACAAAAATGTTGCCACCACGTCCCACGGCCACTCCGACCGGCCGGGCCGTATCCAGCCCTTCCAGCAACACGTGCTCGGTGGCCTGGAACGTGGCCCCGTGCCTGCGGACCTCGTACCGCGTCACCGCACGACGCCCCCAGCGAGCCAGCAACAGGTTGCCGCGATACCGATCCGGCAAACCGGGCTCGTCATAATACGTCTGGCCGACCGGGACACCCCGTCCCATGTCCGGGACCATGGTCTGTAACAGATCGGCACGGTCAGGGGTCTTGATGGGCATCCACCCACGGGGCCAGCCGAAATCCGCTCCCGGTGTGACATGCAGCAACCGGCCGGGCACGTAGTCCAGGGGCAGCCCCTCGTGATCGTTGTCGTGTGTGAACAGGTTCCAACGGCTGTCGAACACCAATCCACAACTGTTCCGCGTGCCACGGGCCACCACCTGCAGATCGCTCCCATCGGGGCGACACCGCAACACACCACCGACCCCCGTGTAGGGCACCTTCGTCCCCTCGGGCTGGCAAAAGAACGTCCAGTGGCCCCAGTGATCGGGACGGCGAAAGTCGCCATAGAAAACCAGCATGTCGCCCAGCGACAGGTACAGGTAACCGTCGGGCCCCCAGGCCAAACCGTGAAAGCACTGGTGCGGGTGATAGTCGGGATGGCCCCAGATCAGTCGTTTGGCCTGGACTCCGCTCCGCTTGGTAACGGCCCCGGGCAACAGGTACAACGCCCGGTTGGTCATGGCGTACAGATCGTTACCGCGGATCTCGAGATCATAAACCCAGGAATCGGCCGGGAAGCGAAAGACCTCCCGCCGTTTGCCCAGCCCGCTGGGTCCCGACGTGGCGTCCGGCTCGTAGACAAAAATCGCCTCGCGTCCTCCGACAAACAATCGCCCGGCTGCATCGGCCCGCATCGACAGGAACGACTCGCGGGGCGAACTGTCGACCGGAACAACCTCCAGCGCCGGGTCGGTCAATCGGTATTCGACCGGAGCAGCTGTGGCAAGTTGTGGGCAGGCAACGACGGCCAGGACCACCGGAAGCAAGTCGCGCATCGGAAAAGCTCCTCGGGCTGTTCGCAAAAACACATTGTGGCATGCCGGCCGACAACGGGCCAACCGTGACCCACACCGCGACAGGAACATGATGCATGCAGAGTTGACATCCGCCCGCCACAAGACTCCCTTCTTGGAATGCCATGGTTCCGACTGTTCTTGATTGCCGCCTACCTGTTGCTGCTGGTGCATCACGGGAGAGAAGGTTCCAAGAACACCCGGTCGTTGTCCGACTACCTGATCGCCGGCCGCAGCCTCGGCGGTGTGGTGATCGCGTTCTCGTTCTACGCCACGTTTGTCAGCACCAACAGTTTCATTGGCCAGGCAGGGGAAAGCTGGGAAGCGGGACTGGCCTGGTGGTTGAAAGTCGGCGTGTATGGGCCGTTGTGCTGGTTGAGTTGGCTGGTGGTCGCACCGCGGTTCTACCGCCGGTCACGAGAATACCAGTCCCTGACAGTGGCCGACTTCCTGGGGGCCCGCTACCAGTCACTGGCGGTCCGACGGATCACCGCCATCGTGATCCTGCTTGCCTCGGGACTCTACCTTGTCGCCATCTACAAGGGGTCCTCCGTCGCGCTCTCGCAATTCCTCGGGCTCAGCTACGGCGTCTCGGCCGTGGCCGTCTTCGTGGTGGTGACCACCTACACCCTGCTGGGCGGATTCCGCTCGGTCGTGCTCACCGACAGTGTCCAGGGCATGCTGATGACCGTGGGCGCCGTGTTGATCATCTTCGCCGTACTGTCCAAGGGCGGAGGACTGGGCCCGATGGTCGAACAACTCGAATCCATCGACCCACGACTGGTGTCCTGGGATGGCCCCACCCCGCTGCTGATGATCCTGGGAATCGGCCTGGCCGGTGGCCTGAAACTGCTCGTTGATCCCCGGCAGATCTCGAGAATCTACGGCCTCAAGGACGAGCGTGCTCTGAAAACCGCCCGCATCGTCGCTCCGATCCTGATCACCCTGACCTACGCCTGCCTGCTGCCGGTGGGCGCGCTGGCGAGAACGATCGTCCCACCAGAAATGGCGGCCACAATCACCGCCGACACCGACCAGTTGACACCCTACCTGCTCGGACAGGCCGAGATCCTGGGACCGACCGCCAGCAGCTTCTTTCTGCTGGTGCTGCTGGCAGCAGCCATGTCCTCGCTTGATTCGGTGTTGCTGGTCACCGCCAGCGCCATCACCCGCGACCTGCAACTGCTGTCCGACGACGATCCCCGCGCGATTGGCCGCACCCGGGCCTGGGTGGTGGCCATTTCGCTGGCCGCGATGATCGTGGCACTGAATCCATTTGCCGACATCGTCGAGATCACCGCGTTCTCGGGGTCACTCTACGCCGCCTGCTTCCTGTCAACACTCGTCGTGGGGCTCTACTGGAATCGCCCCAACGCCACCGCGGCCACCGCCTCGATGGTCACCGGCGGCCTGTCTGTCATTGCCTGGTGGCTTGCCAAGCGAAACGGTTGGACGGAATTCCACGAGGTCTACGTCGGGCTGGTCGTCTCGACACTCGTCTACGTCACAGCCACCCTCACCCTCTCGCCTCGAAATCCACACCCCGAACAGACACACTGACACCATGACCCGACAATTGACCATCGGAGCCGCCCAATCCGGACCCATTCCCCGCGACCAGTCCCGGGCCGACGCCCTCGAACGACTGATCGTGATGCTGCGGGAGGGGCACCAGCGAGGATGCGAGTTGGTCGTCTTCACCGAGTGCGCCCTGACGGCCTTCTTTCCGCACTGGTTGATCGAGGATCCGGCCGAACTCGATTCGTATTTCGAAACCGCCGTTCCGGGTCCCGACACGCAGGCCCTGTTCGACGAGGCCCGTCGCCTGGGCGTCGGCTTTCACCTGGGCTTTGCCGAACTGGCCGAGGTCGACGGGGAGGTCCGCCATTTCAACAGCTCGATCCTTGTCGGTCCCGATGGAATCGAGATCGGCCGCTTCCGCAAAATCCACCTGCCCGGTTACAACCAACCACGTCCGGACCACCCGTTCCAGAATCTCGAGAAACGGTATTTCGACGTCGGCGACCTGGGCTTTGACACCTGGCGAGCATTCGGTGGCACCGTCGGCATGTGTATCTGCAACGACCGCCGGTGGCCCGAGACCTATCGTGTGCTCGGCCTGCGTGGAGCCGAACTGATCCTGCTGGGTTACAACACGCCGTCCAACAATCCCGACTACCCCGAGATGAACCCACTGGTGCCATTCCACAACCGGCTGTCGATGCAGTCGGGTGCCTACCAGAACGGGGCCTGGGTGGTGGGCGTCGCCAAGGCGGGCGAGGAGGAAGGCGTGATGCAGTTGGGACAGACGATGATCATCGCCCCCTCTGGCGAGATCGTCGCCCAGGCCACGACACTCCAGGACGAACTGATCGTCCACACCTGCGACCTCGACGCGACACGCCCCTACAAGGAGGGCATCTTCCACTTCGGGAAGAACCGCCGTGTCGAGCACTACGGTCCGATCACGAGCCAGACCGAAGCCGAGCCACCTGGCTGAGATCGAAGCGGTCGAGCAACTCGTCCAGTTCGTCGGCCACCTGCGAGCTCAGGGGAATCCCCTGCTCCAACCGGGTCTCGCGACAGGCCAGTTCCTTGTCTCCGGCCACCAGCACCGGTTGATCCGCATTGACCGGCTCGGTCGATCGCACCATGTCCACCAGGCTGTCGACTCGCGAACGGAAATCCTCCAGCGGCAGAA
>CAWVUS010000217.1:0-9082 GCA_963933195.1 uncultured Planctomycetaceae bacterium | reverse complement strand
TCCGGATGGACGCCGAGATGATCCGGGACCAGATTCTCGCCACCAGCGGCCTGCTCGTGAACACGATGTACGGCAAGAGTGTCAAGCCGCCTCAACCGGATGGGCTCTGGAAGTCAGTCACCATGATCGGCGAGCGATTCCAGGCCGACACGGGAGACGCCATTTATCGTCGCAGCCTCTACACCTACTGGAAACGTGGCATGCCGCCGCCCCAGATGACCATTCTCAACGCGCCGATCCGGGACGCCTGTATCGCGAGACGTGAACGGACGAACACACCGTCCCAGGCCCTGTTACTCCTGAACGAGGGCGAGTACCTGCGAGCGGCTCGTGAACTTGCCCGGAAACTTCTCGAGAATCCAAAGTCCACCGCACCTCAACGCCTGGCGTTTGCCTACGAGACGATCACTTCGAAGCTGCCGGACAAGACGGAGCAGCAGATCCTGTTGAACCTCTTGAAAGATCTCCAGAAGACCTACCTGGAACGTCCTGCAATGGCGGCCCAGATCTGCAATGGAGTGAAACTCAAAACCGCCGAACAACGAGCGGAACTCGCCGCATGGACGGTGTTGGTCAACGCCCTCTACAACCTCGATATCACCAAGACCCGGGAATAGCATGAACCATCCTGTCACCGAGCTGGATGAACTTCAGTCACGGCGTTCGTTTCTCAGTGCCTCCCGGGTGGGGCTCGGGGCGACCGCATGTGCGTCGCTGCTCGCCAGGGGCAACGTGGCTGCCGACCCGGAAAAGACCTCCCAGTCCAGGGCCAAGCGGGTCATCTTTCTGTTCATGGCGGGGGCACCGAGCCAGGTTGACCTCTTCGACTACAAGCCGGATCTGCACAAGCACTTCAAGACCGAGTTGCCCCAGTCGGTCAGGAAAGGCCAGCGAGTCACGGCCATGACCCGGGGCAAACAGAAGCTGGTCGCACCCTCGACCTTCAAGTTCGCTCAACAGGGAAAGAGCGGGGTGTGGATGTGTGAACTTCTCCCCCATCTCTCGGGGTTGGCCGACGACCTGTGCCTGATTCACTCGTTCAACACCAACGCCATCAATCACGATCCGGGCAAGACCTCATTTTGCACCGGTGCGGAAATTCCCGGGAAACCGAGCATGGGGTCCTGGCTCAGCTATGGGCTGGGGTCACTCAACAAGGATCTCCCCGACTTCGTCGTGATGCCCTCTGCCTTCTGGAGTGGGCGGGTGAACGTCCAGGCGCTTTACGCCCGGCTCTGGGGCAGTGGGTTTCTTCCGTCCAAGTACCAGGGAACATCCTTTCAGACCGTGGGCGATCCTGTGCTGTTCCTGTCCAACCCGAAAGGAATCGACGGCAAGGTTCGCCGCACGATGCTGAACTCGCTGGCCCGGTTGAACCAGAAGCACCTCGCCGAGATCGGCGACCCCGAAATTCGGACAACCATCGCCCAGCAGGAGATGGCCTTCCGCATGCAGTCCTCAGTCCCCGAGTTGACCGATATCTCCGGGGAACCAAAGAACGTTCTGGAGATGTATGGTCCGGAGGTCAACAAGCGTGGATCGTACGCGCGAAATTGCCTTCTCGCGCGGCGGATGGTGGAGCGGGACGTGCGGTTTGTGCAACTCTTCCATCGTGGCTGGGACCACCACTCTCGTCTGCCGGACAACATGCGGGGCCAATGTAAGGACGTCGATCAACCGACTGCAGCATTGCTCAAGGATCTCAAGTCACGGGGGCTTCTCAAGGACACCCTGGTTGTGTTTGTCGGAGAATTCGGCCGGACCGTGTTTGGCCAAGGCAATATCACCCGCGACAATTACGGTCGCGACCACCACCCGCGTTGCTTCTCGGGATGGGTTGCCGGCGGGGGAATCAAGGGTGGCATGCACTATGGCAAGACCGACGACTTCAGCTACAACGTGGTCGAAAACCCCGTTCACGTCCGGGATCTACACGCCACGATGCTTCACCTCCTTGGAGTTGATCATCGCACGCTGACTTTCCCCTACCAGGGCCTCGATCAAAAGCTGACCGGAGTGGAGGAGTCACGGGTGATCACAGAGATCATCAGTTGACCACCGCGGCGGATGAATGGCATCGAGTTCATCGCACGGCCTTCGATTCGGACAGCCGTTTGATGTGCTCCAGCACGCGATTGTGGATCTTGTGGATCGACACGTCTGACCAGGTCGTCCAGTAGTCGCGTGGAAACATGTCGAAGGTGTACCAGGTACTCCCCTCGAGACGGGTCCGCCCGCCTGGGAGCGGCACAAGCCGGAATTCACCTCGCAGGCTCTTGAGTGATTGGTTCTCCATGTGCGGTGGATGCACGTGGCTGTAGGGACTCAGCTCCCTCATCGGATCGGGCTGGCTCGTCACATCAAAAGCCAGGTGTCGCGGCGCATCCCAGGTGGTGATCGGTTCCACAAACGCGCCCGTGGTGAATTCGCAATACCTGGTGGCTCCCACGCCATGGCCGTCGATTCTCGCACGGATGGGACAGGCAATTCCCACGCGAAAGAACCAATCCTCCGGCTCTGGAAGATCGGGAAATTCCACCACGTACTTCCAGACGGTCTCCGGTGGTGCGTTGACTTCGACTGAACTGGTGACCACATACTCTGGACTCTGCGATGGCGGCAGGCTCTCGACGGTCGACATGATGGGCAAGACCATCAACATGCCAACCGTCTGTGGCACCGTAGTCTGCGTTGCACAGGCCACCGCTTTCCCCAGCAGGGCACCAAAAACCGCCAGGGGCATGACCAGCGGAGCCGCCATCAGCAGGCAGATGATTCCTTCAAGTGCGAACACCAGGAGAGAGCTGCCCGTGACAAGGATCATCAACAACGAAACACCTATCGTTGTGATCCAGGATTGTGACTGACGGTAGTTGTAGACAAAGCCACTGAGGCAACCCATCAATACGGGTGCTCCAAAGAAAAGTGTGACTCCGTATTGATTCCAGCCATAGACTCCAAGCCCAATGCTACCCAGGCCGAGCAGGACACCCGCCAGGGTTGCCACGATGGCTCTCGCTACCCGTCGCGGCTCCTTGTCTGGAGTGTTGGATGTGGCTGGCGACAGGTCCCACTTCCTCCTGGTGCGTCTTTCCGGAGCGGCGGCCAGGAGTAGCATCACGGCGATGTTGACCAACGGCACCAGGATCAACGCCCCCACCCAGGGTGTGGCGCCCGCGTTGGAGGCGCGTCGAAAACTCATCGAAAAAGCGACCCAGATAAAGGGAAGCGTCCATGCCAGGATGAGCCACCCCAACCAACCAGGAGTGTATGCGAGTACCGGGACCTGCTCTGCGACGGTTGGACGGATGATCTCCCACGGTTTCGGCACATGCTTGGACCAGAACAGAGTGAATTCCAACGGGGTCAACACCCGGTCTGTCCAGATGAAAGTGGCTGTCGCTTCGACGCAATATTTCAGAAACATCAACAGGAAGCCACTGGTCGCGTAGACACCTCGTGGCACTTCGTCGGTGAGGCCAAACCACACTCGCCACAGCGAGGGCTTGGGCGTGGCGTCGCGCGGTGTGAGCGGATCGGGAAGACGTGGCTCAACTGCTGTCATTTGATTCTCGGTCACACCGGGGCGTTTCAAACCAACGGGGACGTGATCGGCGCTCACCGTACCATGTAAAAGGATTCGCTTGTGTCAGATTCTTGTGGACCCCCGACGAGGCCAGTTTCATTGAGGCGGCCCCATCTCCTGATCCACGTTCGTGTGTGGCTCGAACCGATCACCGGCGGGTACGAGAAATCCCTGCAGACTGTACTCGCCTCATTTCACAGGACATCATGTACCACGTTATCCGGTCCCCCGTACTGAGCTGACCGATATGAATCGACGAACGCTGGGAATTCTACGATCGTTCGCCTGTGGCGTCAGCCTGCTGCTGCTGGTCGGTGCGGGGCCTACAGGCCAAGTGGACAAGAGTGACTTGCAGACACTGGGTTTGAAGTACCAGTTCCAGGAACTCAAGCAACCCAGGCCCAACCGCGTGCACATCCTCCGGGTGGATTTTTCCACGGGGAAGATCAAGCCCGTGGTCGTCGTTGGAAAAGATCCCGATGGAGACGGTCCGGCCGAGACGGCATTGACCAGTCCCCTCAAACTCGCTGCCGGCCCATCGGTTCTCGCCTTCATCAACACCAACCCCTGGGACAGCTTTCCCGACAAGGCCGGTAAGAGAAACCGGAATTGGTACGAAGGACAGCCGGTCAACATTTCGGGCGTTGCCGCCTCAGGTGGCAAGACCCGGAGCCCGGCCCAGGCCAACGAGACCTCGGTGTGGGTCGACCGGGAGGGGCGGGTGCGAATGGGCAGGCTTCCGGGCCTGGGCAAAACGCCCGACGAGATTCCGGAAGCGAACCGCGTCGTTGAGGCCATGGCCGGATTCCAACTGATCGTCAAGGCCGGAACGGTGGTTCCGGCCGCCGGCGGTGCGGTGCATCCCCGAACGGCCATCGGTGTCGATCGCAGTGGCAAGGTGATGTGGCTGGTCGTTGTCGATGGACGCCAGAGACGGTTCAGCGAGGGCATGAACGTTCATGAACTGGGTCAGCAGATGGTCAAACTGGGCTGCTGGAACGCCATGAACATGGATGGAGGGGGCAGCAGTGTCATGGGCATGGCCAACGGAAAAACAGGGCTTCGTGTCGTCAACAGTCCATCTGACCGACGGCTGCTTCGTCGCGCCCTGTCGGCCGCCGAAAGCCTGGCAAGGGTCACGCTCCGCAAGCAACTCAGAGACCTCGTCGCCAGTGGCAAGCGGACACGTCAGGATGCCCGAAAACAATACCTCAAGGCTTTCCCGACCGATCGCAGCAACACTCCTCAATACAGGATTCGGCCACTGCCGATGGTCCTGACGATCCGGAAGACCGAAGCCTCTCCGAAATAAACGCCACGGCTTTCAACCACACGCTGGTTCTTCGCCATGAAACACCTACGAATCGGTCTCGCCCAGGTCAGGCAATCGGCCGACCTTGATGACAACGCCGAGTCCATCTTTCGCTTCCTCGAAAACGCCGCGAGCAAGAAGGTACAGGTCCTCTGTTTCCCCGAGACTCAAACGGTGGGATACCGGGTCGATGTTGTTGCCCCCGACGCTCCCGTCCCGACCAAACGCCTCGAGGAACTCCATGCCGATGTCGCCCGCCGATGCGGCGAACTGGGAATGGCGTGTATCCTGGGCACCGAAACTCCCACCTCGGGAAAGCCCTACAACTCGGCCATCGTGATTTCACCCGACGGCGAGATACTCGGTGTGCACCACAAGACACGACTGACCCCACTCGATGCCCTCGCCTACACGCCCGGCGATTCCTTCGAGACTTATGAGATCTTTGGGGTCCGGATCGGCGTGGTGATCTGCTTTGCGGGATTCCGTTTCGCGGAAACAACCGAGGAATGCGTCCGCCAGGGCGCGCAGCTGGTGTTTCATCCTCAGAACAACACCACCCGACCCAACGACTGGAAGATCCCCGTACATCACGCCATGCTCACGACCCGCGCGGCGGAAAACACCATCTGGTTCGCCTCGTGCAACGTCTGTTACCCGGAACACCAGAATTGCCGCTCGATGATCGTCGCCCCCAACGGGTTGATCCATGCACAGGCCGAATTGAAGCAGGAAGAACTACTCGTTGCCGACATCGACATCGACCAGGCGACGCGAGCCATGTTCGAGTTCAACCCGGAAGCCTGCACACCACTGCTGTTTGCCGACACCGTTTCACCGGATGAAATCACCGGGTGAAATCACGAAATCATCGACGAGGAGGATCAACAGGATGAACCAACAGCCTGCCACGTATCTCCTCGCAAACTCGATCGAGGATCGAACTCCGTTTGGCAGTTTGTCCCACTTCAATTCGGCTTTCCGGTGATCCCTGGTCTCGCTGCAAAGTACGGCTGGACCTCGATGAAGTTGAACATCAGTTCTTGCCCGATGGGACCGCCAGGTGTTGTGTCGTTCTTCCAGTCGGTGACAGTCAGCCTGGCACTGGACTGTTTGGCTCGAAAGACCCGCCAGTGGTAGTTCATGTAGAACGACTTCCCCCCCCGGAATTCACCAACCGGGCGGGCGTAGTGATTCGGAAAAATCGCCTGGAAGGCCTTTTTCTTTCCCGGCAAGATCTCGACGTTCTCGATTTCAATAGAAACCGCGTGTGACTTTCGGGCCTGTTGTTGCCGGACGAGGTCACCATGGTCAGCGGTCACCATCTTCAGCGAATAGAGTCGGCCAGGGACAAGATTCTTGATCTCCTGGCTGAAGACATTGGCCCGCTTGGGGCTGCGCCTGGTCCAGAGAAAGCTGTCTCCTTTGCCATCGCGGTTGTAACGAAACTGAAGGTACCCGTACTCGGGGTATGTTCGCCGAGCGAGACTGCCCCGTTCGGCCGGTTGTGTGGTCCAGCCCGAGGTCGAATCGGCAAAGTCCGGATTCTGAACATGAGCCAGCCTGTACCGGAATCCCAGTTCCTCGGAGAGCAGGTTGGTTTTCCCCTCGATGGCGTAGTGCCGGAAAAGTCGACTCGCCCAACGGATCGTCTCCTCGTCGGCATAACTGCACGTGTATTGCTGAAGCCCTCCCAACCCGACGTAGGCTGGCTGCGTGGCCAACGCATGCATTTGCAGGTCCATGTACACCTTGAAATCAACGCTGGGATCCACATTCAACGATTCACCGACTGCCGACATGTAGCCCAAAACCATCACGGTGTTGCGAACGACACCGGGGAAATCCTGTTCATAACGGGGCATGTTCCAACCCGAATGGAACTGCTCGTGGATGTGCTTTTCGGCGGCCTTGCGTGTCGGCTGTTCGATAAGATACCGCTCGATACAGACATGGCCTCCCCCCTTCGCCGAGGCCCGGGCAAAATCCCGGCTGAGGTCGTTGCTGAGGATTCCGCTGCCGTAGGAGTAGGGAGAGTAGGTTTTCCCCTTGAACTTCGGATTGGCGTAGATTCTCTCGATGGCCTTGCGGAATGAGCGGTACTTTGGCTGGTCGCCGCCACCGAATTCGTCAACGATCACCCCATCCATCAGCGGGTGATTGAGTCCGACCGCCCCGGCCCAGGCGTCGTAGGCCTCGTCAACGGTCACCTCCTGTCGTTTTCGAAACGGATTGACGACTGATGTCAGCCAATGCCGTCCCAGCCGTTTCCATTCCCGCGCATGATCCTCTCGTGCGAAATGAGCCGTTCCGGCCGCATTGCTGATCCAGCGGAGACCAGCCTTTTTGGATTCCTCAAACCCGAATGGGGTCCGGGCGCCACCACTGAGAATGACATTGATGTTGGGCAGGACATGTTTCTTCAGAAAGTTCCAGTCGTCAAAGGGACCGTGGCCAACGTTCCACGTATCCCCGGCGTTGTAGAACGCATGTTGGAGGGTGGGAATTCTGCGGACGGTCAACTCCGACAGCTTCCCCCGGATCGACAGTCTGTGATCACCGGGGGCCAGATATCTCATCGCTTCCGGATTGCTCGCGCGGTGACCTGCACACAATGTCTCCGCCTCATCGTCCAGTCGAACCGTTGCCGGCCCCTTGACCCTGAAGCAGTACCAACCGACAGCGGTCGTCGCAAAACGAATTGTCTTCTCTTCGAGCAATCCGTGCCGACGAGCATTCACGACTTCGGTCACGAGATTGTTCAGGATCGTCGGTGTGGCCCGGTCTGCAGCCAACACGTCACGATTTCCTGGCAGGCCGATCGACACGACGACGATGAGCAAAACAACTCGCTTCACAGGTCCCGCTCCGGATCGCGATGACAGAACTTCACTGGTTTTCGGGGTGACTGCACAGCAGCCGTTCATCCAGTTTTAACTCAATATCGATTCGACAACCGCGGCGCCGGTCACCGGCGAGTCGGTCAGCGTCTCCTCACGCCCGCTGTGCCGGAACCGAAGTCGATCATGGTCCAGGCCCATCTGGTTCAAGACGGTCGCGAGCAGATCTGGACAACTGACCAGGTCGTCCATCGCCTTGTATCCGAATTCGTCCGTTGCGCCGTGAACATGCCCGCCCTTGAAACCGCCGCCCGCCAGCAGGCTGGTGAAGGCATACCGGTTGTGATCGCGGCCGAGGCCATTCTGGGACACCGGGAGTCGCCCGAATTCGCCCGTCCAGAGCACGATCGTTTCATCCAGCAGGCCCCGTTGATCCAGGTCGTGGATCAGGGCAGCCGAAGGCTGATCGACCTGCCGGCACAGCTTCGGCATGTTCTTTCCAAGATAGTTGTGATGGTCCCACGGCATGCCTCCGAACTGGATCGGGGCCGTGATCAACACGAAGCGGACTCCGGCCTCCACCATTCGTCGGGCCATCAGGCAACGCGTGCCATAATTCTCCGTCGCCGGGTCATCCAGTCCATACAACGACCGGGTGGAAGCGGTTTCCCCGGAAGTGTCCAGCACCCGTTCGGCGGCCAACTGCATCCGTGCCGCCAACTCGTAATGTTGAATCCGGGCCTCCAGGCGAGAATCGTCCGGATACCGCTTCCTGCGTTCCTGGTTCAAGCGGCTCAACAATGCCAACTGATCGCGTTGCACATCCTCGGGCAATGCCACCGCCGGATGCAGGTTCAGCACCGGTGAGCCTTTCGACTGGATCTCGGTGCCACGAAATGTCGCCGGCAGCCACCCGTTGGTCCACAGCGACACTCCGCCATTGTTGTACCCCTGGGGATCACGCAACACGACGTAGCCGGGAAGGTTCTGGTTCTCACTGCCCAGGGCGTAGCTGATCCAGGCTCCCAGGGTCGGACGACCGAGAAACACCTTGCCGGTGCTGATGGCCCGCAATCCCTGGGGATGGTTGTTGTTGTCGCTCCACATCGACCGGACCATGCACATGTGGTCGGCCATGCCCGCCATGTGCGGCAGCAATTCCGAGAACTCCAGCCCGCTTTGCCCATGCTTGCGGAACCGAAATGGAGACTCCATCACGATGTCTTTTTCACTGCCCGGCTGAAAACTCTCGACGTCGTCCGGGTGTTTCTTCCCGTGCCACTTGGCCAGTGCGGGTTTCGGGTCGAACAGATCCATCTGGCTCGGCCCGCCGTTCTGCAACAG
>CAWVUS010000216.1:0-9119 GCA_963933195.1 uncultured Planctomycetaceae bacterium | reverse complement strand
TGCAGGCAATTTCAGCAATGCCAACCTGATAAACTCCGTTAGAATCCACTCCTCAATCCTGTTGTTCAGTGTGATGCCCGAATTCTCTATCGAGTCGATCGATTTCGGTTCACCGTGGATCCTTTTACTGATCGTGATCGCCACGTTGATCCAGGATGACCTCACGTGCCTGGTGGTCGCATCGGCCGTCGCCGCGGGAGAAGTCGATCCGCTGCCTGCTGCGACCGCCTGCCTGGTCGGAATTTGGCTGGGTGACATCGCCTGGTTCCTCTCCACTCGCCTCATCGGCCAGAAGCTGTTGACCTTGTGGCCGTTTCGTGTGCTGATCACCGAGGAAAAAATTCAGCAGGCACGAGAGCGTCTGGAGCAACTGGGAGTCCGCGCGCTGTTTGTCAGCCGTTTCCTGCCGGTCGTCCGAACACCGTTGCAGGTCACTTCCGGACTCCTGGCCCGTTCGACACTCCCCGGTTGCATCACCTTGCTGATCGCCGGCGTGGTCTACGTGACAGTCTTCATCGGCGCCGCATCTGCCGTCGGACAAACCGACATCGTCCGAGACTTTTATGAACAGTATGGGGTTCTGGCGTTGGTGAGCATTTCGGTTGTCATCTGGGGCACGATGACCGTGGCACAGCGGTGCCTGCTGAAGAAATCCCGCCCCGATTCCTAGGGGGCCCGTCGCAGCAACACCAGGTGGCACCACAGTCGTACCAGGTCGATTCCGGCGAGGATCACGTTCCCCAGGCTCGCTCCGCGCGGGTTGCCCGCCATCCGTCGCTCGGGTTCCACATCCACCTTCGCCACCGTGTGGCCACGACGCGCGGCGCGGATCATTCGCTCGGCCTCGATGAATACCCCCCGGGAGACCAGGGGGATGTCCTCGACCAGTGAACGCCGGCGACACTTCGTACTGCCCGGGTCAAACAACTCAACACCAAAGAGCCACCGCGGCAGCAGACGATACAATCGCGAGACAATCCGGCGATACAGCGTGTACCGTTTGAATGTCCTGTTGCAGACCACGATATCGAATTCATCCAGCAGTGGCACGATCCGCCGCAACGCCTCGGGAGGATACTCCCCGTCTGCCGGAATATCGAAAACCCATTCCCGGGTCGCCGCCCGGTTCAGTTCCTCGAACGTGATGGCGATTCCCTGGTTGCGAGAATGGGTCAACACCCTCACCACGCCAGGACTCTCAGCCGCCAACCTCGCCGCAATTTCACCCGTTTCGTCGGTGCTCGCATCGTCCAGGATCACCACCTCGAAATCGTCGCAACACTCCTCCAGCATCGACATGCAACGACGGTAAACCGACTCGAGCGTGGCGGCCTCGTTGTAGGCGGCGATTACCAGTGAGATCGAAGGACGAGCCATAAATCGAACGCAAACCAGGATTGATGATGAGCGAACAGAGCCCCGGGCCAGGAGTGACCTAAAGTGCCGAGACGACCCATTCGACTTGGTCAGTGGTGAGCCCCGGATAAATCGGCAGCGAGAGAATTTCATCGGCGAGACGATTGGCAACGGGGAATTGTTCGACGGCATAGCCCAGGCCGGCGAGGCTGGGTTGACGATGCAGGGGGACCGGGTAATGGATCGCTGCTCCAATCCCCGCTTTGTGCAAACCGCCGAGGACGGTGTCCCGCTCACCAACGCGGACAACGAACAGGTGATACACGTGCTGCCCGTCGGAGAGATCCTCGAGACAACTCACCGAATCCTTCAATTCCAGGGCGACCCGGTACGACTCGGCAATCTGTCGACGCTGTTGATTCCACCGGTCAAGACAATCCAGCTTGACCCCCAGCACGGCAGCCTGGATGCCATCCATTCGGTGACTCGCTCCCAGCAACTCGTGACGGTACTTCTGTCGCGACCCGTGATCACGGATCATTCTCAGCCGGTCGGCCAGCGTCTGATCGTCGGTTGTCACCGCGCCCGCGTCACCCATGGCCCCGAGGTTCTTGCTTGGGTAGAAGCTGAAAGCCGCTGCATCACCAAGGCTGCCGACGGGGCGACCGTCGAGCCATGCTCCATGAGCCTGGCAGGCGTCCTCGATCAGCAACAGCCCGTGACGAGCCGCCAACTCCTGCAGGGGCTGCATCTGGACGGGTTGACCATAGAGGTGCACGGGCATTATCGCCGACGTGGCCGACGAAACGGCCGCCGCGACCGCGTTGGGATCAACCAGCCCGGTCGGCTCAACACAATCGACAAACACCGGGGTCGCCCCCGCCAGTAGAACCGCCTCGGCATCGGCCACGAACGTGTTGACCGGGACAATCACTTCGTCTCCCTCGCCGACCCCGGCCGCCCTCAAGATCAACTCCAGGGCCGCCGTTCCCGACGAGACACCGACACAGTGTCGGGTTCCACATTTCGCTGCGAATCTTCGTTCGAAAGCCTCCACCTCCGGCCCACCGGCAAACGAATTCTCGTCGATAACACGTCGGATCGCCGCACCGATTTCGGCATCCAATTCGCTGTGCACCAGCGAGAGATCGACCAACGGAACCCGCACTCCAGTGTCCTCCTCACGAATCCAGCGACACGAATTCGCCACCGGCGGCCATCGACCGATCGGCCGCCTCCAACAATTCGACGACCGCCAGTCCCTCGGCCCCTCCCGTCAGTGGCCGATGGCCATTGCGGATGCATTCCAGGAAATGGGCCGCCTCGACCTGCAACGCCTCGGTCCGGTCCAGCATCGGAATATGAACGTCACCGGCACGGTAGATCGGATTCAGCGCAGTCACTTCCTCGCCGGCCAAATCCAACGCCACCCCCTTGTCATACACCCGCACCTTCTCGGTGGGTTCGACATCGTCGAAGACCACCATCCGACGACTGCCGCCAATCAACGTTCGACGAACCTTCACCGGCGAGAGCCAACTGACACGGATCTGGGCATGCAGTCCACTGCGATAAACCAGGTTCAAGCTCGCCATCTCCTCTCGCTCACTTCCCACATGCCGGAAACCGACTGCCTGCAATCTCACCGGTTGCTCCTCGAAGAGAAACTGCAGGATCGAAAGATCGTGCGGCGCGAGGTCCCAGACAACATTGATGTCCTGCTGCAGCAATCCCAGGCTGATCCGTTCCGAATCGAAGTAATAGGGCGTCCCCAACTCATTGGCATCGATCAGTTCCCGGATCTTCCGAACAGCACCGGTGTAGAGAAACGTGTGATCAACCATCAGTACCACGTCCGCCGCATCAGCCAGGTCGATCAACTGCCGAGACTGTTCGGCCGTCGACGTCATCGGCTTCTCAATCAACACGTGCCGGCCACTCTCGATCACCCGCCGGGCCAACTCGAAATGACTCGAAACCGGTGTGGCGATGGCCACAGCGTCGATGTCCTCGTCCGACAACAAATCGTCAACACTGTCGGTCACGCGAATCGCCGGATAAAGCTGCGATGCCCGCGCCAACGCCGCGGGGTCCCGATCACAAACAACCGTGACCTCGCAACCGTCGAGACCACCGAAGTTCCGCACGAGATTCGGCCCCCAGTAGCCGTACCCGATCACGGCCACCCGGATCGTCTCGCCGGCAGGATTACCCGAAGGATCAGGCGAATGGGCCATTGGACTTCAACTTGTGACAGGCGAGAACAAAGAAACTAGGTCTTGAAGAACTTCTCGTACGTGTGCGCCGGCAGGATGTGCAAACGGCCCAGCAACCAGATCAGGGGACTCAGCAACTTCAATACAGGATAGTAGGTTGGATAGTCGGTGAAATACCTCGGCTCGGCCGCCAGGATCTGTTGCCACTCCTCATCATCGATCCCCTGTTTCTTCAAGCCGTAACCGACAATGTCTTCGCTCTCGATCGCCGGGGTCTCCTTCAACTCCTCCAGAGCCGCCTCGCGGGTCATTTCCCCGGTCCGAACCCATGCGGCGAATTCCGGAATCCGCCAGTCGATACCAAATTTCACTCTCGAATAATGGCACGCCAGGCCAAAGATCTCGTTGTCGAAGTGCCACCCTCCGGTGGATTGCCACCCGTATTGTTCTCCCAGGAACTCGTCAATCTTATTGCCCAGGTCATCGTAGTAGTTGGTGATCGTGAAGGTCTTGATCCGCTTGACAAAGACCCACCAAAAAAAATGCCGCAACTCGACGTTCTTGAAGAATTTCAACTTGATGCGGCAGAAACGCTTGATGATGTGATGCACCAGGCGGCCATCCATGTAATTCCATTGCAGCGGATTGATTCCCTCGGATCGAAACGAGTGGCTGTGAATAATCCATCCGACTCCTTCACGAGCCGCCGTCCGATACAACGCACTGACAATGCCAACGTCGTCGGTCATGTCGATATACGGCAGCGACGCCCGGATCGTGCAATTGGTCAATTCCCGTGACTCTTCCCAGTCGGCCACCACCGTGTGCAGGTCGACATCAAGTCCCTCGAGCACCCGTCTCAGGTTGGTCTTGGCGATCTCCGAATCCCACCCGTTGTCGAAATGCACCGCCAGCGGTCTGAGCCCCAGTTCCTTGCACTTGTACAGGCAGTAACACGTATCGCGGCCGCCGCTGATTCCGACAATACAGTCGTACGTCTTCCCCCGACCGTCCCGCTTGATCTTCTCGACGATCGTGAGCAACTCGGCATGCCCCGTGTCGGTCAGGGGGTAAAGTCGGTCGAGTTTCTCGTGAAGATGACAGTGGCTGCAGACTCCCTCGGAATCCAACACCACCCCGGCAATGCCATCATGCATCACGCAACGAGTGCAACGACGGATTTCACCCGAGATCCCAGGCGGCTCCACGACGTCGCTCATACCCTCTCCCGCACGCTGTCGGAGCCCAGCGCATCAGCGAGTTCCTGTTGAGTGGGAAAGGTGATCAGGATCCCTCGACGCCGACCGTGATAGACAAACAGGCTGCCGGCCGATACCGCCGACGCCCCCGCCTGTTCGACGGCCAGGCCCAGATCCGTCACGCTGCCGGCACCACCCAGGGCGATCACCGGAACGCCGACCGCGCGAGCGACACTCGAGACCAGTTCCAGGTCGTACCCCTCCCAACTTCCATCCCTCGGGATCGAGTTGATGAGAAATTCGCCGGCTCCCTGCGATTCCAAATCAACCGCAACTTCACGGGGAGTCCGTCCGGTGCCACGGCTTCCACGACGGGTGAAGACCTCGAAGTCGTCGCCAACCCGCCGCGCATCCAGCGAAACAACCACGCACTGGCTGCCAAATTTCGCGGCGCACTCGGCCACCAAGCCGGGCACTTCCACTGCCGCGGTGTTCAGCACCACCTTGTCGGCACCGCAGGCCAGCATTGCCCGAACCGCCTCAACATCCCGCAATCCACCGCCAACGGCCACCGGCATCAGGCTCTCGTCACAAATTTCCATCACGCGTCCGGTATCCGGCGAGCGTCCCTCTGAGGTCGCCTCGATGTCCAGCAGAATCAACTCGTCGACATTGTTCGCATTGAAGACTCGAACAGCATTGACCGCGCAGCCGATATAGGTCGGATCGTCAAAACCAACGGTCTTGACGATCCCGCGATCGGTCAGAAGCAACGTGGGAATGACGCGGACGTGTGGCATCAGTCAGCGACCCGGTGGTTGGTTTTCTCGAGGACAAACGGGCCGAGCACCATCGCATCGAGCCCCGTGGCAAAAAATGTTCTCAACGCCTGGTGCGGTTGGCAGGCGATCGGATCGTTGTACGCGTTCAGGCTCGTGTTGAGGACCATCGGCAGATCAGTGCGGCGGCCCACTTCAGCAATCAATTCATCGTACGCCGGGTTGGTGGCCGAATGCACGCTCTGTAATCGGCTGGTCCCGTCGGCATGCACCACCGCGGGTGCATCTCGTGCCGTCTCGTCCGTCGCCGAAAAACACTGGGTCATGTAAGGAGAATCGGCATAGTCACTAAAAAAGCGTGAACCATCTGCGTGACGGACACTGGGAGCCAGGGGACGAAATTCCTCGCGGAACTTGATCCGGGCGTTGATCTCGTCCTTCATCTCCGCCCGTCGCGGACTCGCCAGGATACTCCGGGCCCCCAACGCCCGCGGACCGTACTCCATCCGTCCCTGGAACCAGCCGACAATCGCTCCGCGGTCAATCAATTCCGCTGCTGCGGGCACCGGATCCTCAACGTGCCGATACGACGCACCGGCACGATCGAGGACCTCTCGGATTTCGCCGGCCGAAAATTCCGGCCCCCAGTACGCATGGCGATAGGTCACAGGCATCACACCGCGATTCCTCGACTCCAGTAAAGCACCTCCTAGGGCCAAACCTGCATCACTACACACCGGTGGGACGAACAGGTCCGCCACGGCCGTGTGCTGCCTGATGGATCGGTTCATCAGGCAATTGAGTCCAACGCCACCAGCAATTGCGACCTGGTCGAGTCCGGTGCCCGTCAGGTGGTGTTCCAACAGCGAAAGCACCGCACGCTCGAGTTGCTGTTGAGCCGAAGCGGCCAGGTCATAGTGAACCTGCTCGATCGGCCCACCCGGCGACCGTGGTGGAACCGGGACTGGCAACTCACCAAAAAGACGCTCCTGTTTCGACGGAGATGGCTGGTCGGGCGTGATGCCGCGGACGAATTGATGCTGCAGTTGGTAACCCTCGGACGTGATTGCCAGCAGATTGTCGAGTTCGAACCGGGGTTGGCCATAGGCCGCCATCCCCATCACCTTGTACTCATCGCTGTCACGTTGGAACCCGAGATACTGGGTGATGGCCGAGTAGAAAATTCCCAGCGAGTTGGGCTTGTGAATGGCCTCGATCTCGACCAATCCATCCTCGCCGCCCCGACTGACCGTGGTTGCCTTGCGGTCACCAGAAAAATCCATTGTCAGCACCAGGCCCTCGTCCCAACCGGTGCCATACCAGGCACTGGCAGCATGAGCCGAGTGGTGATCGACCAGCACGACCGGTGGGGCGTGGCCAAATTGGAAGGCGAAGTAGTCGGCCAGGATCTCCTCGAATCTCTCGTAGGTCGCCCCGGCAAAGACCACCGCGTCGAGATCCTCGACCGACAAACCGGCCCGGTCCAAACAGAAAACGATCGCGTTGCGTGGCAGCTGGCCGTTGGCAAACTTGATCCCCAGAAAACGTTCCTCCTCGGCCGCAGCCACAAGCTGACCGTCGACCAGCAGCGCCGCAGCACCGTCCTGATTGCCGATCTTGATTCCGCCGGAGAGCCCCAGAATATTCATCGCGACGCGTCTCCTCGACCGCCATCGGAAACCACCGGCTTGAGATGCCGGTGCACGAGATTGGCCAGGATCTCGTGCCCCTTTGCGTTGGGATGCAAACCGTCTTGGGACAGGTCAACCGCCCCGACCTCCTGGCCGCCAAATCCATCGAGCAAATCCACGACCGTCACACTCCGACACGTGGAGGCTTGTTCCAGGACGCGCGAATGCAATTCGGCATGGGCGTACGCCTGGAAATGACGATCGAAGGCCGGAACCAGGAACAGGTGGCATTGAAATCCACCGGCCCGGGCCATCGACTCCAATCGCTGCAATCCCTGCCGAACCGGTGTGCCCAGGTGACCCGAACGGCTTTCACGCCGCCACTCCAGTTCCAGGAACGGTTCGAGACTGCTGGCCCGATGGTAGGCAAAAAAGCACAACCGGGATTTCGACAACAGGCCACTGGTCCAGTTGGAACTGCGCCACCCGGTCAGCAACACGCTCTGCTGACCAGGCCGCAACTGGCTGCGAAGTTCCTCAAGCACCTGCCCGTCTGCATCCCACGCGATGTCGTTGACGCAGAAGGCCACTACCACGTGGTCGGGCTGGTATCGCAATCCTGACACCAACAACGTCTCGGCTTCCTGCAAAGTGTGATAGCCACCCACGCCCAGGTTGATGACCTCAAAAGAGACCGCCTCGCCGTCATCGTTGAGCAATCCCTCGAGTCGCCGGGTGAACACCGCGTCCAGGTCCTCGATCCCCACGCCGGCAGTGATCGAATCGCCCAGGACCACGATGCGGTAGCAGCCCCGAGGCTTGGCCAACGAATGCTCGACATCGCGAAAACCGGCCGAATTGATCCGGAACCCGCGATGGTCGCCCGGATCGGCAACATCCTCGGGAGTCATCCCAGGACGGAAGCGGTATTTCAGCAGGCGGTTGGACGACAGTTCGTAATAACCGGCTGCCAGGGGAGGAAGTGGACGCGGTGGCAGGTCGAAAGCACGCACCACCACCTCGCCGACGATCAACGCCACGATCAGCCCGACCAACAGCCCCAGTCCCCTCTGGAGCCACCGTCGCCACTTCGCCGTCGGATTCTCCGGTCGACCACTCACCAGCATCGCGCCCCATCGCCCAACGGTCATGCCCTGGCCAAGCGGCCATTTTTTCGTTTCCGAATACGGTGGCAAGAAAAATATCACCCTGCATCACCGGTCGGCCCAGAGGTTAGGATAACGGATTCAAACACTCCCTTGCATCAGCCGTTTTCCAAGTCGCTCGAACCGCCCTCCCAACCCGGTGTGACTCCACGTCGAGATCCCTCCAATGAGTGACAACTTGTCATCTGCCGTCCCCGTGAAAGACACCGTGCCGAAACGACGCCGATGGTGGCGGTGCCTGGCGGTGACGGTCGGCATTCTGATCGGATTGCTCCTGGCCGAATTCGTCGCACGCATCATGTTCACCAGCGGACCGGCACGGTCATTGGAACCGTTGCGAGCCGCCCTGGCCGGTGAACTGCTGCCCGAGGCCGCTTTCCAACGCTCAATTCCTCAACCGTACCTGCTGTATTCACCCGCGCCAGGACACCGTGGGAGTACCGGTGAGGTCGACCACAACATGCAGGGCTATCGCGGATGGCCGGTCTCCCTGGCCAGGACACCGGGCATCATCCGGATTCTCTGCCTGGGCGGCTCCACCACCTACGGCTGGGGAGTCTCCAGCGCCGACGAGGCTTATCCTGCCCAACTCGAGACAATCCTCAACGAAGGTCCCCCCGGAGGCGGTCGAGGGTTCGAGGTGATCAACGCCGGACTTCCGTTTGGTACCTCCGCCGAATTGCTCACTCACTATCACTTCAAGTTTCACTATTACCAACCGGATATCGTGGTCATCCACACCGGAGGCAACGATGCCCTGGCAGTTGATCGG
>CAWVUS010000215.1:0-9167 GCA_963933195.1 uncultured Planctomycetaceae bacterium | reverse complement strand
TGACATACATTCTCGAGAACAGCGGGGTGGTTCCCGCGGCGGGATTGTCGCTGGCGTTGTTGTCGCCAAAACGACTGGTCAGGTTGTAGGACTCACTCGCCGTGATCCACCGGATGAGCCGTTTCTGGTCGAAACCGGCGGTCCGAAACTGCTCGGCGAGATAATCGAGTAATTCCGGATGCGAGACGGGGTTGTGGGGACCCATGTCATCGATCGGACGTGTGAAACCGTGCCCGAAGAAGTGCCCCCAGGTCCGATTCACGATTGCCCGGGCAAGGTACGGCTTGCTGGCGTCGGTCATCAACTTGGCCAATTGCAGCCGGGGCTGTTGCTGGTCATCGATGGTGACACTGGTCCCATCGACGAACTTTCTCATAGCCGCTTCCTGCAGCCCGCTCCGCTTTTCGAAGAACTTGACACCCTTGGCGGGCAGGTCGACCAGTCGGAAGGCATCACGGGCTCCCAATCGGCGAGTGCCATCAAAGAACGCGTTCATGCTCCAGAATTGCGATTGTTTCCAGTCGTTGAACGGGTGGTTGTGGCATTGAGTGCACTGGACCTGCAGCCCGAGGAATAGTCTTGCGGTGATTGCGGTGGCGGGGACAGCGCCGTTGTTGAGATGAGAGACGAGGAAGTTGACGGCCGGATTTTCCTGGCTGGTTCCCTCGGCCGACACCAGTTCGAAGACGAATCGGTCGTATGGCATGTTGCGGGCGAAGGCTCGCCTCAGCCAACGGTCCAGGGCCCGGCGTCCGCCCTGGTTGTTGGTGCGCCCGACCAGAAGATTGCCCCAAATCGTGGTCCAGTTCTTCGCGTAATCCTCGTCGTCGAGTAGCCTCTCGACAAAACGCTGGCGACGATCGGTCTCCTGGCCATCCACGAGCTGGGTCAATTCGCTGTATCTCGGGATGTGACCGAGCACGTCAAGTGACACGCGGCGGGCGAATTCGCCGTCGGAGGCACGTTGCGATGCCACGACCTCGTTGTCGGACCATCCCTGACGGACGTGCTTGTTGATGGCCTGGATGACAACCTGGTCGGAATCGGCAGCAGCCAGTGGCTGAGCCAGAGAGGGCCACGCCAGTAGCATTCCCGCCAGGCCCCACCAGCTTCCAATGCGCGTGTAGCGCTGCAACGTCATGGACACGGATTCGTCTCCCGGGCCGACCTTTTGAATTGCGACAGCTTGTCCCCTATCATAATCGGCTTTGCCACAGTCGTCCAAATTGGCTTGGGGTAAAATTCGGCTTGGCGTGAACTGTCGCTTCCAGGCCCCGAACGCTTTTTGTGTGGACTCGGCACGATTCTGTGCCCCGGGAGTTGAAACGTCATGCTCGAGATTTCCAGTGGCGGCGAACTCGATTTCCTGGCCCTGGGGGCCATGGTGCATCGGCTGGATCCAGGCCGGATCCCGTTCCGCAAGGCGACGGACCTGAAGGTTCATGTCAGCGGCGGCGAATTCAATTGCGCGGCCAACCTGGCGGATTGTTTCGGACTGTCAACGGGGATTGCCACGGCAATGGTGGAGTCGCCGCTGGGAGACCTGATCCAGGAACGCGTGCGGGCGATGGGCGTCCGCCCGTTCTACAAGACCTACGCTCACGACGGAGTCCGTGGTCCGAACATGGCCACGGTCTACAGCGACCAGGGGGCGGGAGTTCGAGCTCCGGTAGTCTTCTACAATCGGGCCAACGAAGCGGCGGCCCTGCTGGAACCGGGTGACTTTGACTGGTCTGCGATCATGGCCGGTGGTGTTCGCTGGTTCCACAGCGGTGGCATTTTTGCGGCACTGTCGAGCAAAACGCCAGAGGTGATTGTCGAGGCCATGCAGGCGGCCAAGGCCGCCGGAGCGATCGTCTCCTTTGACCTCAACTTCCGAGCCAAGCTCTGGGAAATTTCCGGGGGACTGGAGAACGCACAGGCGACGATGAGGCGGATTGTCGAGCATGTTGATGTCCTGGTTGGAAACGAGGAAGATCTGCAGATGGGTCTGGGGCTGAAGGGGCCAGATGTTGAGTCGAGTGGCAAGCTCGACCCGAGTGCCTTCTTCGCGATGATGGAGCAGGTGGCCGAGACACTGCCGTCGGTCAAGGTTGTCGCCACCACCTTGCGGGAAGTCCGCTCAACGAACAGTCACGAATGGAGTGCGGTGTGCTGGGTCGAGGGAGAAACCTTCCGGGCCCCGACCTGCGAGTTGGATGTCGTGGACCGGGTCGGTGGCGGAGATGGGTTCGCCTCGGGGTTGTTCTATGGCCTGATGAGCGGTTTGGACCCGGCCGAGGCGTTACGATTGGGCTGGGCTCACGGGGCCCTGTTGACCACCTTCCCCGGTGACACCACGATGGCCACTCTGAGCCAGGTGGAGGATCTTGCCCAGGGGGGGACGGCAAGAATCCAGAGGTAGTTTCCGTCGTGGGCGGCCAGCCGTCGCGGCAGACGTTTCAAAATGAACCAAGAGAAGACAATGGCACAGCACGATATCGGACTCATAGGCTTGGCCGTGATGGGCCAGAACCTGGTGCTGAACATGGCCAGCCGGGGATACTCCGTGGGTGTTTTCAACCGCACCACGGAGACAACCGATGAGTTCATCGCGGGAACGGCCGCGGGCAAGACGGTCACCGGTTATCACTCGGTTGAAGAGCTGGTGGCTGACTTGAAGAGCCCGCGGCAGGTCATGTTGATGGTCAAGGCGGGACCGGCCGTTGACGCCATCATCGGTCAACTCACACCGTTGCTGGACCCGGGCGACATCATCATCGACGGGGGCAACACGCAATTTGACGACACCAACCGGCGGACACGCGAGGTTGAGGAATCCGGTTTGCTGTTCATCGGCACCGGTGTCTCCGGCGGCGAAGAAGGAGCACTGCTGGGCCCCAGTATCATGCCCGGCGGGTCGCCCGACGCCTGGCCATTCGTCAGAGAATTGTTGCAGGAGATCAGTGCCAAGGTCGGTCCGGAGGAAGACATTCCCTGTTGTGAGTGGGTTGGTCCAGCCGGAGCGGGACATTATGTCAAGATGGTGCACAACGGGATCGAATACGGTGACATGCAGTTGATCTGCGAGGCGTATTTCATTCTCAAGCACGCCCTGGGGCTGACCAACGAAGAACTCTATCGTGTTTTCAGCGATTGGAACGAGGGGGACCTGGAGAGTTATCTGATCGAGATCACCCGCGACATCTTTACCGTGACTGACGAGGCCAGTGGCGGTCACCTGGTCGACCAGATTCTTGACACCGCCGGCCAGAAGGGGACCGGCAAGTGGATGAGCCAGCATGCCCTGGATCTGGGTGTACCGACCACCCTGATCACCGAGGCGGTGTTTGCTCGTTGCCTGTCGGCTCAGAAAGAGGCTCGCGTACGAGCCGAGGCCGTGTTGTCGGGGCCAAGTGGAACCTACGACGGCGATCGTGACGCGTTTATCGAGGATGTCCGCCAGGCTCTTTATGCATCGAAAATTACCAGCTACGCCCAGGGGTACGTGCAGTTGGATGCGGCGGCCGAGGAATTCGGGTGGGACCTGGACAACGGTCAAATTGCATTGTTGTGGCGTGGTGGCTGCATCATCCGTGCCACGTTCCTTGAGGACATCAAGGCGGCCTTCGAGCGGGACCCGGATCTTGAAAACCTGATGCTCGACGACTTTTTCCGCGACGCGATTCAAACGGCCCAGCCCAGTTGGCGACGGGTCGTGGCCACGGCAGTGGAACTCGGCTTGCCGGTGCCAGGTTTCTCGGCGGCTTTGGCCTATTTCGACGGATACCGTCGCGGACGGTTGCCGGCGAACCTGCTGCAGGCTCAGCGGGATTATTTCGGGGCACACACCTACGGGCGTCTGGATCAGGATGGCGCGTTCCACACGGACTGGATCCGCGAACGTCAATTGGACGATTGATCTGATAGCCCGCCAACACGGTGGTCCAACGGGTCGGTTTCAATTCCCACCATCGTCGAGGTGGTCGCCCGGACGATAGTGGACGGTGGTTTCCGTCTTCACCTGTCATGAGCCCACGCCCATGTCGGACGCAGTTGAGCACCTGTCTGGCGACCTGCTGGTTTGTCCCGACGGGCATGGCCGGTTGCGAGTCGATTCTGGGGCGTGGTCGTGCGATGTCTGCGGGTACAGCGGGGTGGAGCAGGGCGGGATTGTTCGGTTTGTGGAACAGGCTCACCTGGAGAGTTTCGGAACCCAGTGGAATCGTTTTGATGTTGTCCGGGACGACGAGGACCGTCGGGTCTTCGAGGTGAAGACCGGGGTGAGTCTCGACGATCTCTCAGGCCTGCGGGTACTGGATGCGGGCTGTGGTGGTGGCCGTTACAGCCGCCTGGCGGCCCTGGCCGGAGCCGAGGTCGTCGGGGCGGACCAGAGCACGGCGGTCGAAAAGGCGGCCGACGTGTGTCGGGATCTGTCAGCAGCCCGGTTCCTGCAAGCCGATCTCAAGAGGTTGCCACTGGAGGCCGCTTCGTTCGACCTGGTGTTTTCCATCGGAGTGATGCATCACGACCGTGACACTCGAGCGGTTTTCGATGCCGTGGCGAGCATGGTCCGGCCAGGAGGTCGCCTGGCGGTTTGGTTGTATCGTCGGAACACGTGGTGGCAGGAGTGGATCAACGACAGAATGCGGCGGCGGGCTGCCGGGATGTCCGACGAGCAGTTGGAACGATCGTGTCGAAGACTGGCGTGGTGGGGTGGTGTTCCGGTGCTCAAGAGAGTGCTCAACAAGCTGGTCAATTTCAGCAATCACCCGGATCCCGAATTGCGACTGTGCGACACTTACGACTGGTACGCACCGGCCTACCAGCACCATCACACGACCGGAGAACTGGGGGAGTGGTTCGAGTCGGCCGGGTTCACCGACCTGCGGGAACTTCCACCCGAGAAGACCGGTGGTGTCTACCGCTGGGCCTGGCGACAGAACCTGATTCCTGGCAGCGGCGTCAATATCGTGGGGACGCGGTCGGCCGATTGAAATCGCAGGGCGGTCGTTTACTGGCCCTTGATGTCGTAGACGAGCAATGAGTCCTGGTCCCGGAGGAACAGTTTGCCGTCGGCAACGACTGGATGAGGCCAGGCCGGACGCCGGCTTCGCTGTGGCTGGGCAAACACACCTTTTTGCTTGTACTCGGTGGTACTGGCTTCGACCATCGCCACTCGGCCACCTTCGCTTCGCAGGTAGATGTGTCCATCGGCGTAGACAACCGCACCCTTGCCGACCGACCTGTTGCGCCAGGCGACGCGGCCTGTTTTGAGTTCCAGGCAGGTCAGGCCGCCGCCGTCGTTGAAGCCGAACAGGAAGCCCTTCAGCAGCACCATGCCACCGTGGTGATTCTTCATGTTTCGAGTGTGATAGACCTGCTTGGCAGTGGTCTGTCCGTTGGCCGAGGTCAATTGCACCAGGGCACCTCCCTTGCCGTATCCCGAGGCGCTGAAAACCAGGTTGTCGGCAGCCAGGGGGCTCGAGCAATTGGCGGTGCCATTGGCAGATCCCGACTGTTTCCACAGGAATGTGCCGTCATCGGCACGGACGCCGATCACGGCGTTGCGGGTGAAGTTGACGTATTGTCGGACGCCACCGACGGTGGTGATGATCGATGAGGAATAGGCTGCCTGCGGATTGCCTGGAACGGCGGATCGCCACAGTTCATCGCCAGTGACCTTGTCGAGTGCGACCATGGTGGCACCCTGGCCGCCGGGTGTGCAGATCATCTTCTGCCCGTCGATCAGCACACTCTCACAGATCGCCCAACCGGGACGGCCGCCCTTGAACGTTTTGAGAACGTTTTTTTGCCAGAGGATCTTGCCACTCTCGAGATCCAGACAGGCCACGTCGCCATTGAGTCCCTGGGCATAGAGTCGTTTGCCGTCGATCGTCGGGGTGCCTCGGGGGCCATTGCCGACACTGGCGTTGTACGAGGTGCTGATCTTGGTTGACCAGGCAATATTGCCACCGGCCAGGTCAATCGCGTGAATGCTCTCGCCACCAGCCTTCGTCGCCCCCATGGTGTAAGCCCGGCCGCCGACGACACTGACCGTCGAATAACCTTCACCGATTCCCTTGGCCGTCCAAAGCAGCTTGGGTCCGTCCTTGGGCCACTGCTTCAGCAGGCCTGTTTCGGTCGAAATGTTGTCTCGCTTGGGGCCACGGAATCCGGGGAAATCAGCGGCGTTGCTCGATTGGGCGGTCAGGGCCCAGAGCGTGGGAAGAACAAGGGCGAGAGTCGTGAGACGACGAATGGTCATCGGCGGATTCCGGGGAAAACAGGTGTGAGGGGGGGACGCAACCGGATGACGGTGCGACCGCGTGGGCAACTGCGTAGACTATGACCTACCCGTCCAGACGCGACAAGCGCAACGTCTCCACGGGCTCATTATCAACGGTATTTCCTGGACACGGACTGTTCCAGCGGGGAGGTGACAGACAATGGAAGCTGCTGCCCTGACTGCCTGTGGGCTGTTGTTGTTCGGGGCGGTGTTGCGCGCCCGGATCGGTTGGCTGCAGCGAGCGCTGATTCCGGCATCGGTCGCGGGAGGGCTGGTGGGCCTGGTGCTCGTGCAATTGGCCCGCAGGCTGGATGTGCCGACCGCCGTGGAAGAAACGAGCTCGGGTTGGTCCACGGTCGTCAACTGGGTGGCTGTGGCTTGCCCGTCCGAACTGTCCGGCTGGCCGGGGTGGCTGATCGCCGTGGTCTTTGCGGGCCTGTTGTTGGATCGTCCGGCTCGGATGGATCGCGGTGGCTGGCGGCGCGTGATGGCCGCAGGAGTCATGGCCTGGGTGATCATTCTTGGACAGGTGGCCCTGGGACTGCTGGCCACGTGGCTGATCATCCAGCCGTTGTACCCGGAGATTCCTGCCGGGTTCGGGTTGTTGATCGAAACGGGATGGGCCGGCGGACACGGAACGGCCGCGGCGATGGGGGGCGTGTTTCGCGACACCGTGGGCTGGGAACAGGGGGCTGACCTGGGAGTGTTCATGGCCACAGTCGGCCTGGGGTGGAGCGTGGTCAGCGGAATCGCCTGGACAAATCTCGCGGTGCGTCGCGGATGGACCAGGGTGTCGATCGACAAGCTGAACGCGTCGGGACGTGGTGCCCTGGAGCCGATCGACCAGCGACCAGTGATTGGCCGTGGAGTGATCCGGTCGGACGTTCTGGATCCACTTGTCTTCCAGGTGTTGATCCTGGCGATGGCGTTCCTGGTTGGAATGGGGGCATCATGGGCGGTCAAGGCGGTGGGATTGGAACTGGTCAGTGGCCTGCAGGGGCAGGTCGCCGACGAGACGATCGCCAAGCTGCAACGTTCGGTCGGCAACCTGCCCCTGTTCCTGTTCACGCTGCTGGGAGGACTGGCCATTCGACGCGGATTGGATCTCAGCGGTTGGGGACATCTTGTTGATGGGGATTCGATCCGCAGGTTGACGTCCGTGGCGATGGAATTCCTGGTGGTGGCGGCGATCGCGTCGTTGAAACTCGACGCCGTACTGGAATTGGCTGGCCCGTTGACTGTTTTGATCGTGCTGGCAGTCAGCTGGACGGCAATCTGCCTGTTGTGGATCGGACGACGTGTACTGCCCGCAGATCGCTGGATGGAACTGGGGCTGATCAATTACGGCATGTCGACGGGCACCACGGCAACCGGTCTCCTGCTGTTGCGGATGGTCGACAAGGATCTGGAGTCCGGAGCCGCCGAGGATTATGCCCTGGCCGCTCCGCTGTCGGCTCCATTCATCGGGGGCGGGTTGTTGACCCTGATGATGCCACTGCTGCTCGAGTTTGTTTCACTCGGCGTGGTTGCAGCGGTCGCCTCGGCGTCGGTTGTCGGCCTGGTCCTGCTAGGACGTCGCATTTGAGTCGTCGGTTGACCCGATTGGATCCCGATGTTCGTCGGCCAGAACGGCTTTTCGTGTCCACCTGAGTTGTTCGGGCGAGGGACGCGCGGGGATCACCAGGGAGAGCCCCAGGGCACCGATCATCGTGGCGGCCCAGGCGGCTGGAACGATCAAGTGGGTGGAGAAGGGGAAACCGAAGAATTGCATGCTGTAACTGGTACAGACACCGACGATTTCACCGACGACAAATGCGGGGATCACGTGTGCCGATGAGACACGCCGAGAGAACATACCGAGCATGAAAGTGGCCCCCAGCGGGCCCAGGAAGCAGTTGAAGCCACGTTGGCACAGGTCGATGATGTTTGTGCCCTTGGACAGGTGGTAGAGACTTAGCGTGTAGAGCACGACGACGACGCCCATTGCCGCGGTGAGGACCCGCGCCCGGGACAGTTCGCCGGCCTCGGTGGCGGGTGTGCGTGAGAGTGGACGAAAGAAATCGACAGTCAGGATGGTGCTGGTCGAGTTGGCTCCGGAGTCGATCGTCGACATCGCTGCTGCGAAGAGTGCTGCCACCACCAGTCCCCGCAGAATTGGTGGCATGTAGTGTCGGATGAACTGCGGGAAGATGCTGTCCTGGGCCTTGTTGAGTGTCTTTTTGAGTTCCCGGCGTTGCTCGGATTGCTCGCCACGAACGGATTCTTCCTGTCTCAGGCCACCGGTTGTTCGCGCGTTGTCGAGTGTCCTGTCGAGTTCTTTGAGCGAGTTGGTCGCCTCGTCCTTGGCGATGCTCGCATCCAACGGATGGTCCTGGATGTAGTAGGCCAGGGACACGCCGACTCCAGCCAGGATGATCCCGATCCCAAAGCTGGACAGTGCGCTGACAAGATAACTGGTGCGGGCTTCTCGGATCGACTTGACCGTGAAGTATCTCTGGAGTGCCACCTGGTTGGCACCGTGGGTGCAGATGAACCAGAAAAACATGCCGATGGAGATCGTGAACACCGTGGAACGATTGCCGACATCGAGGCTGAACCACTCGACCTCCTCGTGCTTGTTGGCGAGAGAGTGGCTGACCCAGTCACCCAGGCCACTTCCCGTGTCGTATGCGATGTATCCCATCGTGAACAGGGCCCCGACCATCAGCACCAGGAACTGGATCACGTCGGTCCAGATCACCGCGCGAATGCCACCCAGGGTGGTGTAGAGGATCGAGAACATACCGACGGCAATGATGACCATGTGCATGTCGGCATCGCGGTAGCCCGTGGAGGGATCATTGGTTCCCAGGAACCAGCCGATGTCCAGGTGGGCGATGTCGACCAGGGCGCCGGCGGC
>CAWVUS010000214.1:0-9337 GCA_963933195.1 uncultured Planctomycetaceae bacterium | reverse complement strand
GGAGATTTCGGCCGCGCCTGCCTTTTAGCTCGGCGACTTTTGCAAAAGGGGGTTCGCTTCGTGCAGCTATTCAGCGGTGGAGCCTTTGGACGTCCCCGCCACAACTGGGACGGTCATGAAGACATGATCAAAAACCACGGACGGGAAGCCGCTCGTGTCGACCAACCACTCGCCGCACTACTGACGGACCTCAAGCGAACAGGTCTCCTTGATGACACGCTGGTGCTGTTCACCAGCGAATTCGGGCGAACACCGTTCACTCAATCCAACAGTGGTGTCCTGGGAACCGGCCGTGACCACAACCAGTATGGTTTCAGTGTCTGGATGGCTGGTGGGGGACTTCGCCCAGGAACCGCCTACGGTGAAACTGACCCTTTTGGCTGGAAGGCTCAGCAGAACATCGCCACTTGGCATGATTTCCACGCCACCATCCTCCACCTCCTCGGAATCAATCACGAGCAGCTCACCTACTACCACAACGGAATAGAACGACGGTTGACCAACGTCCACGGTCACGTGATTGACGGAGTTCTCGCCTGAACGTGCCGTGTGATACACTCACGCTCCGCCCAGTGACACCCGGTTGCCCGCCCCATTTCAGCCAAAACAGACCCACCGCACATGCGACATTCCAGTTCCCCAACGCTCGGCCAACTCGCACGTCGCGAGTTTCTCACAACCACAGCCAGCGGCCTGGGCGCCATCGGCTTGGGTACCACACTCGACGCCGACGGCCTGCTGACTGCCGATGCGGCAAACCCCACACACTTTCCACCGCGGGCCAAAAGTTGCATTTTCATTTTCATGGCCGGTGCACCCAGCCATGTCGACCTGTTTGACCCCAAGCCGATGCTTGCCAAGCAGGACGGCAAACCGATGCCTGAATCGCTTCTCAAAGAAGTGCGATTTGCATTCATCAAAAAGGATTCCGCCCGCCTGTTGGGTCCGAGTTTTCAATTCCGCCGGAATGGCGAATGTGGCATGCAACTCTCCGAACTCCTCCCCCACCTGGGCGGAGTCGCCGACGACCTCCTACTCGTCCGCAGCCTGAGGTCGACACAATTCAACCACCACCCCGGGCAATTGCTTATGCAATGTGGCCGAGCCGAATTCGGACTCCCGTCAATGGGGTCGTGGCTGAACTATGGATTGGGCACCGAATCACAAAACCTTCCCGGTTATGTCGTGCTCAGCAGCGGTGTTGGTTCCAGCGGTGGCGCGACGCTCTGGCAAAGCGGGTTTCTACCGACCAGTTATGCCGGAGTCCCGTTTCGCAACCAGGGGGAACCGGTTCTCAATCTCAAGAACCCCGAGGGACTCCCACCACAACTGCAACGTCAGGGGATTGACCTGCTCTCCCGGATCAACTCCTCGCGTTTTGCTGAACTCCGGGACCCAGAAATCTCGAGCCGAATAGCCAGTTATGAACTGGCTTTCCGGATGCAGATGGCCACCCCCGAACTCATCGATCTCGCCAGCGAACCCAAACACATTCAGGCTCTTTACGGAATAGACCGTCCCGAACCGAAGGGGTTGAACAGCCGCGGCAAGGCGGGAAACACGTTCAAAAATTTCGCACGCAATTGCCTTTTGGCCAGGCGGATGGTCGAACGTGGCGTCCGCTTCGTCAACATCATCTACGCCAGTTGGGATCACCATGCCAACCTGGCCAAGGAACTTCCCTACAACGCCGGGTGTGTCGACCAACCAATCGCCGCATTGATCACCGATTTGAAACAACGAGGCTTGTTGGACAGTACCGTCGTCGCCTGGGGCAGTGAGTTTGGTCGCACTCCCCTGGCAGACAACGGAGGCGGAAAAAACACTGGCCGCGACCACCACCCGTTCGCATTCAGCATGCTCTTGGCAGGAGGAGGGTTCCGGGGCGGTCATGTGCATGGAAAATCAGACGAGTTAGGCTGGGGCGTGGTGGAAAACCCGGTTGAAGTCAACGACATGCAAGCCACCCTTTTGCACCAATTTGGCCTCGACCATCTCAAGTTGACGCACCGTTTCCAGGGGCGAGATTTCCGCCTCACCGACGTTGCCGGAAACGTCCAAACCGACTGGCTCGGATGATCATGCCCTCCTCTTCGCCAATCACTGAAGCCGACCTCTCGCGTTTTGACGAAGACGGTTTCGTGATCATTCGAGGCCTATTGGAACCCGAGCGAGATTTTGCACCGGTTGTCGCCGAATACGAAACTGTTCTTTCCGAGTTGGTGGACCACTGGATTGCCCAGGGCCATCTAGACCACGCACACGCCGGGCTTCCCTTCACCGAACGGCTTCATCGGACGGTCACCGAATCGCGGCAACCCTATGACCTGGCAATGGACATCTCGTTGCCGCAAGCCAACATCCAAACCGACACGCCGATGCATCACGGCCCCGCTGTCTTTGGCCTGCTAACGCACCCCCTGCTCCTGGACAGCGTTGAACAGTTCATTGGCCCAGAAATCTATTCCAACCCCGTCCAGCACACGCGGATCAAGCTTCCCGAAAGATCGCTTCCCTCGGCCGCCCGGACCGGATTGACGTCCCGGATCGCCTGGCATCAGGACCAGGGTGTCATCACCGCCGATGCCGATCACTGCCACATCCTGACGGTCTGGTTTCCGATCACCGAGGCCGATGTCGAAAACGGTTGTCTGGCCGTCGTCCCTGGTAGCCACCACCGAAATCTCGTCACCCATTGTGAAAACACCGATCCACTTGCCCTCGGCCAGGTCTCAATTCCGGAACCACTCGTTGAACCCAATCAGGTCCCCTTGCCAATGGTTCCTGGAGATGTGCTGTTCATGACCTCCCGTACTCAGCACAGCGGACTCCCCAATTGCAGCGATCGCGTTCGCTGGAGTTTCGATCTGCGATACCAACCGATCGGCGAACCCACCGGACGCGAGTGGTTCCCCGGATTTGTCGCACGAAGCCGGGCGAACCCCCAGTCGGTTCTCAACGACCCCGCAGAATGGGCCGAATCCTGGAAAACTGCGAGGGCACACCTCGCCACCGACGACAACGTCCGTTTCAATCGCTGGAGCGGTGACAGTCCGTATTGCGCCTGATCGGCGGATCGACACGTTACGATTCCGCACCGTTTCTTCGATCACGCAGACTGCGCCAAGCCGCCAAGCCCAGCCACAGCAGGATCACGCCCGCAGCCAGGATTGACACAAAGTGCAACGCGGCAATCAGCCAAATCGGAATCACTTCGCCCCCTCCTCGATTACGCCGGCACGCAACCAGTGGTTCTCAGGAATTCTTCGACACAACGGGCGGAGCAGTAGGTAAACCAGGACAGAAACCCCGAAACCAAAAAATCCTGGGCTGACATCAAACGGAGATTCGAGGCCAAAACGCCAGATCGCGGTAGCCAATGGGCCGCCGATCATCGCAAAGACGACCGCGGGACTTTGCGAACGGCGATAACAGAACGCGCCAACCAGGAACGGCAGAACCATCGACGGAGCCCAGAAATCATAAATGAACTCCAGGATGTCGGCGATATTGCTCCAGACTAGTGCACACACCGCCGACACGACACCGGCCAACAATGTGGTCCAACGTGCCACCTGCAACAGCCTGGCGTCACCAGCCGACGGATCAATGTGCACCCGGTAGATGTCCTCCATCACGCTTGTGGCCAAGCACGACAGGCAACTGTCGGCCGATGACATAACAGCGGCAATGATGGCTGCGATCATCACACCCGCCATCCAAGGTGGAAAGGTCGTCCGCATCAGGGCTGGGAACGCCACCTGCGCCGCCCGACTCCGATCCGCAGTCTCATGCCCCTCCGCAGTGGTCCGCCGCAATTCCGAATCCGCTATCCGTTCCAGTTCCACTTCACGAGTCTCTGCGTTGGACTCTCGGATTTTCAGGTATTCGGCCTCGACCACCTCTTTGACGGCCGGTTCCGCTCGCGAGGCCATTCCCAGGGTCAACGTCGCCACGGGCAGAAACAGCAACAAAAACACGCCCCCTCCTGCCACACCGCGACGGGCATGCTTTTCGTCCTTCGCTATAAAACACCGGACCGCATATGGAGGCACCATCATCTCGCCGAGCAAGAAAGCGCCAAACAGTGTCGCAAGGCGTACCGGTTTCCACGTCGAGGTCAAATTAAAGTTTTCCAACCCCACATCCGGATGCGCCACCAATCCCCCCCACCCTCCGTGTTTCCACACAAGCCAGGCCGAAGCACCACCGATCCCGGCGACCAGGACCACAAACTGCATCACATCGGTCTTAACAACCGCACGGATGCCACCCACCGTCGAGTACAAGACCACCACCGACCCACCCAGCAGAACCGCCCAGTGTCCGGGGATCCCAAGAACCATTTCCGTGACTGTCCCGATGGCTGCCATCTGGGCCACCAGCGCCCCGACCAGAAACAATCCACCACTGACAACGGCGATTCGCCTAGCCAACTCGCCAAAATGACGATCGACGTACTGCGCTACAGTGACGAGGCCCAACCCTCGAAGCCTTGGGGCGAGGAACAACCCCGTGAAAATCAACTGCAAGTGCCACGCGCACGTGACCACCGCCGCCGCGATTCCAATTGCATAACATTTCCCAACATACCCGACCGAAGCGCCACCACCGACCATCGTCGCCGCGGTGGTCGCCAGTACAACGATCCACGGCATACCACGACCGGCCACCGTGTAATCGTCAACGGTGTGAATTTCGCGAGCACTACGAAGACCAATCCAAAGCAATCCGCCGAGATATATTCCGAGTGTTCCGAGTTCCCACGCCCGATCGCTGGTCGTCATATCGGCCAAAAGTGAGTCAAACAAGTCGCAGTCTCCGCTGCCAAGGCCCCGTGTTTTCGTGTGGTTCGCGCCGACTTTTCCGGTCACGTCACTCCGGACTGACCACAACCCGAGGTTCATTGAAAGAAGAGGAACATTCGCGCACGCAACCGCGTCGATTATACTGCCAGCGACGGTATAAACAGGAGTGACCACCGGACTTCGCACCGGGTGCACAACGAATGGCGACGACAACACGCGGCAACCAGGCGCAATACGTCGAGTTTGACGAATATGTCGACTCGAAGATTGTGCGCACTCGTGAAGCCATCAGGACGACTGACATCTTGTTGGTCGTTGTCACTGCCGCTGCAATCCTGCTCGGTTACCTCGTGCTCTTTGTCATCGCCGACCACTGGCTCGGGATGGACTTTCTGCCACCGGTGATCCGTTCGGCATTGGGCCTTTCAATTCTCGGCGGGACTTTTGCCTGGGCCGCTTACAAAATTGGTCTGCCATACCGTCGCCAAATCAACAGCCTCTTCGTGGCCCGCGAGATAGAAACGCACGAAGAGGCGCTCGAAGGAAACCTGTTGAACCTGGTCGATCTACAGCGATCCGACCGGACAATCGACAAGCCTGTGATGCGTTCAATCGAAAAACGTGCGGCCGTCGGCCTGTCGCAGACTGATCTGGATGGAACTGTCGATCGCCGCCCGTTGATGCGGTCCGCCTACACCCTGTTGGGCCTCGTTATTGCGGCATGCCTGTACACCCTGCTGACCGTATCTCTGGGCCTCAAGCCAATTGGACCGTCCCTCCTGAGAGCATTTGGCGCCACGGGTTCTGCCCCAACACGAATCAGTTTTGAATCCGTAGAAATCCAGGTCGCGACGGACGCAGCTTTCGTCGCCGCTGACACATCACCACGCGTCCCCGCGAGATTCCAGCCCCAGGTCAAGGTCACACTCAACAAGGCGATCGAGCCCGACGAACATGTCACGCTTTTCTTCACCACTGCTGACCAAAGATTCCTGGACCAACCACTGGAGATGAGGCCGGTAGAAGGATCGCTCCAGCAGGTGTTCCCCGAGTTCTCAGCAACTCTCCTCGGCGAAAACGATCAAGGCCTCCTCCAGGACCTCACCTTCCGAGTTGAAGCCGGTGATGCGTCCACAGCCGATTTTACGATCCACGTTTCCACCGCACCTTCCGCGTCCGTCCAATCGGTGCACTACAAATATCCCGAATACATGCGACTGGCCGAGGAAACGCGTGACGGAGGAAACATTGATGGCTGGGATGGCACCACGGTCACCATCAACGCCACTGCATCGCAGCCGATTCGTTCTGCCCGCCTGGTCTTCTCCGACTCCGAGGACACAACCCAGCGGGCCGAAGAGTATCCAATGCGTGTCTCCGACGGCACAACACTCACCGTCCAATGGAAACTCGCGTTTCGCGATGACGACACCGACAACTATCCCCGCTTCTACCGGATCATCTGCCAGGACGAACAGGGCGCCACCGACCTCCATCCGACCCTGTATACGATAGCGATCCGCCCCGACATGCCGCCCCTGGTTGAGATCCTCCAACCTCGCTCCGACCTGGAACGCCCGTCCAACGCCGTGGTGCCTTTGCTCGTCAAGGCCAGCGACCCCGACTTCCAACTCAAGCATCTCACGCTGCGAGTGGAGCTCGACGGCAAACAACTGGTCGAACACAACCGAGAATTATTCGCGGGCGAACAACCCTCCTTTGGGCCAGCCTCTGTTGACTTTCCCCTCCAACCGCTCGGCCTTCAACCCGGCCAGGTCATCAGCTACTGGATCGAAGCTCGCGACAACAAGATGCCACTGGGGAATCGCACCAACACTGCGCCGAAACTGAATATTCGCATCACCGAACCCGTCACCCCGGAAGAAGCACAGAAACAACACAAGAAAGACCAGAAGCAGCAGCAGGAACAGGCTGAACGCGAAAAAGAGATGAAAGACTCGGATTCTGATTCACAGGAACCCGGAGAAAACGGCCCTTCCGATCGCGAAACCAATTCGCCACCAATGGATAACCCCTCCGAGGAAACAGGGGACGAACCGAATAAAAACACCCCGGACGAAACGCCCAAAAAGGGCAATACGAAAACGGACTCGCCGAAAACGGACGAACCCACACCTGATGAACCAAAAACAGACAAAAACGACAACCAATCTTCGAAAGACGGTTCGTCGGACAATAAATCCGACCCAAAATCGACTGGTCCAACCGGCCAAAAACCGAACCCGGCTGCCGGAAACGATCCGCAAACTTCCAAGAAGGGCCAGTCCGACGGAAAGTCAGGTGATACAGAAAAAGACTCCTCCACCAAAAAGACCGCCGGAAACGGAGACGCGGACCCGGATTCCGAACCACTCAAGACCGACGGGTCCGATGACGACGAAGCGTTGAAACGACTGAGGGACTTTCAGAATCAAAAAGAGGCTCGGCCCGAAGCCGGCGACAACCAGCCACCCAAATCCAACGAACCCAACGCGGACACCGCCCAATCCAATCCCGACAACAAAACAGGGTCCGATTCGAAAACAGACAAATCGAAGTCGAAAACCGCCAACACACCGTCACGCCCCGGCTCCAAAGAACAAAAAGCCACAAACTCCTCCGGCGGTAAGAAGACACCCAAAGAGAAAACGGACCCGAAAGCAGCCTCTCGCAAAGACGATGGCAAATCCAAGCTTTCCAAGGACAAAACGACTCCACCCGATTCGAAAAAGTCGAAAACAGCCCAATCCAAAAACTCAGATCCAAAGAGTTCTGGCAAAGGAACTCCTAAACCAGGTCCAGATACCCAAACCCAGAAGAAGCCTGGTGACCGTCCGGGTGCTCCTAAAACCACGAAACCGTCCGGCGACGAAAAGGCGAAAAACTCAAACGACCCCGGAAATCAAAAACCGGGCACTAAATCCCAATCTGGTGACAAGAACAAACCCAAGCCCGCGGCTAGCAAAACGAAGGGCAAGAACTCCGACCCGGAGAAATCTCAAAAGCCCACGAACCCAAATTCCCCCAAGGGAAAACAATCTGGCCAAAAGGGGAACAAATCCGGAGAGGGCAATTCCAAAACCCAAAACGGAAATAAGAAAGGCGGAAAAGACGGATCCGGTAATTCTGCCAACAAGTCCGGCGGCAAACCGCAGAGCGGTGCCAGCAAACAATCCGGCTCAAAGGGTGGTAAAGGCGACTCGGGCAACAACGTGTCCGAAGGGACCGGAGGCACCGGCAAAAGTTCCGGCGCTCAGAAACAAGGTGATGAGCCCGGCGACATTTCCGACAGCAAAACAACGGGAACCAAACGTCCACCGGGGGGAGATGAGGCAAATCCGGACTTCAGCAAGGAAGCGGCCAACCTTGTCCTCAAACGCCTTGAGGACCAAATCAAACGAGGAACTGTTGACCCTGAACTGCTCAAGGAACTCGGCTGGTCAAAGAACGAGGTTCGCAAATTCGCAAATCGATTACGCAAACATGTTGACACGCCGATCGATGACGCGTCTCCCGGCGCCCAGGCCCAGAGGCGGCAATTCCAAGAACTGCTAAAGAGTGTCACCATCAAGTCAAACGGAACCAAACGCACCGGACGAACTCAACGATTGCGGACGACAGACTCCATCAACTCCCAAGACGTCCCGGTTCCACTACAATTCCGCGAGGCGGTCAAACTGTACCGCCGCAACCTGATTCGGGGTCGAACCAAGGCATCTCCACCCAAACGCAAATGATCAACACTCGAAGTCTCAGCCACGACTTTTGCCGCAAAAGAGATCCAATCCACAACGAGGAGTTCGAATAATATGGAAATCTCCATCACCTACTGCATGCAGTGAAACTATGAACCCAAGGCGACCGGTCTGGCCGCCGCAATCAAAGATCACTGCGATGTCGACGCCACGCTCATCGAGGGGGCCGGCGGTATTTTCGACGTCGTCGTCGATGGCAACATGATCTTCAGCAAACATGCTGTCGACCGTTTTCCAGAACACGACGAGATTCTCGGCCAACTGACCTGAATGCGAAACCCCGACAAGTTTCGACGCAACTGAGCTAGTCGAGTTCCTTGTCAGCCATGACGTTCTCATCGATCGTCCGGGCCAATCGGATCGCCTCGGTCACGGCCGTCCTGAGTGCTTCCGTCTCGCCACCACCGGGCACCTGGCCCGCAACCAGCCGCGCCGCATAAATCCGACTCGCCGCTTCGAGCAAGGCAATTTCGGTCGGTTGCAGGCTCATATACGGCTTATTCATCGGTTGTAATCCCTTTCTGAGGGTCTCTCGCGTCTGCGTCTTGATTTTTTGTCCGCCTCGCCCATGCGACCCCGGCCAGGAATACGGGAAGTCCAGACAGCGTCATCGCGATCCCGATCCCGGCTTCCAACGGTCTCCCGAACAACACGTGGCCGAGGAACCACGAGTAGAACACCAGGTAAGCCACCGGAACAAGCCAGTGAACTCGGAACGGTCGTTCCCACTCCGGATGCCGTCGCCTCAACACCAGGACCGCCGCGACAGCCAGC
>CAWVUS010000213.1:0-9391 GCA_963933195.1 uncultured Planctomycetaceae bacterium | reverse complement strand
CGTGCGGGGTGCGTCGGGCAACCAGCGAGGCGGTCGATCGGTTGGACGTGATCCATGATGTCGTGTTGACGACTCGCACTCAGTTGGATGACAAGTTCAACCTGCCCGTTCCGACCAGTTTTCTACTGGACGGTTCCGGGCATCTCGCGGTGATTTACAAGGGGCCTGTGAGAGTGGATCGATTGCTGGCGGATGTTGCCCTGATTGCCGGCGACCTGGATGTTGATCCGGCGGTGGCTTTTCCGGGGCGGTGGTTTCTGAGACCGCACGGCCTGGGGAGCGTGGTGGTCAGGGTGGCTGATCGACTGGTCCGTCGTGGTCACCTGGCTGAGGCGACCGCGTATGCGGAACTGGCCGCTGATCTTGCCAAGCGAAACGGCAACCCGTTTGACTTGAAGCACAAGTCCGCAGCGGCCCTGATCGACCTGGGGAATGCGTGGGACAACCAGAAGAGATATCGGGAAGCGGCCGCGGCCTACCGGTTGGCTCACCAGGTCGATCCAGCTGATGCCGCGGCCGTGACCAACCTGGGCAACGTCACGTTGTCGCTGGGAGATGAACAGTCCGCCGCTCGTCACTACCGGCACGCGATCGACCTCGATCCGAACCAACTGCAGGCTCGCATGAATCTCGGCTCGATCTGTCTGCGAGAGCAGAGGATCTTCGAGGCGGTCCAGCACCTGGAAGCCGCGGTGCGAATCAACCCCGGGTTTCCACAAGCACACAACCTGCTGGGCCGGGCGTTGCTGAAGCAAGGGCGGAGATCCGGTGCCCGTTTGCATTTCCGGCGAGCCGTCGAACTGGATCCTGGTTACGAGGACGCCCGCAACAATCTCAGGGCCATGGACGGTCCCGGAGTCGAGGGAGGAGGATCGTGATTCACTTGCGGATTGTGATTCTCAGCATCGTGGTCGCCCTGTCGGTGGTCACCCAAGTTCAACCGGCTCGCGCGGACGATGACGATGTTCAGGATGTCCGGCGGCAGGTGACCAGCCTGCTGGCACAGCGCGGTGGTCGGCTGGTGGTGTCGAAGGGACCCGGGGGTGCCCCTGTTGTGGCCCTGGACCTCGCCGGTTCGCAGGTGTCCGATGAGGACCTGCCGTTGCTGGTCAGGATGCCGTCATTGGCTCGCCTGGATCTCTCGGCCACGCTGATCACCGATGCCGGCCTGCAGCACCTCTCTTCGCTCCAGACGCTTGAGGCTCTCGACGTGTCCCGGACCCGGGTCAGTGACCGGGGCCTGGATGCCCTCTCGTCGTTGTCCTCGCTTCGCAGCTTGCGGGTGGGATTCACTCGAGTCCGTGGTCGAGCGTTGGGAGGCATGAAACACCTCGAGGTGCTCGGCCTCGATGGGCCGCAGGTCACCGACAACACGCTGAAATCGGTTGCCCGTCTGGAGATGCTCAAGGATCTCAGCCTGAATTATTCTCGAATTTCCGATCGGGGGCTCGCACGGCTGGCTCACCTCAAGTCGTTGAGCCTGTGTGGTACTCGAGTGGGTGACACCGGGATGGGTCACCTGCTTCGGCTTGAGAATCTCGAGCGACTGGAACTGACGGGCACGCGGGTTGGCAATGCGGGAATGGCGGCTGTCGGGAGACTCACGTCGTTGACCACCTTGCACCTGGATCGCACACGTGTTGGAGATGAGGGCGTGGCGAGGCTGGGTGGTCTTGAGAACCTGGAAGTCCTGGGGCTGGCCGCCACCCGCATCACCGATGTCTCGGCGGCGGCACTGGCCCGCTTGCCGAGGCTTCGGGAACTCTCGTTGAGTACAACCCGGATCAGTGACACGGGGTTGGAGCGCCTGGCCCAGGCGCCGCGACTGGAACAGGTCGTGCTGACCCTGACACCGACGACCCGGCTCGGACGCCTGAGCCTCCAACAGAGCGTCATGCCCGACGCTGAACAGAACCCCTAGAGGTTTGTCGACCGGTGCCCATTTGCGTGGTACTGGGGTACACTCACGCCTCAAGAACAGAAGTCAGCTCCATGGCGGGACGGCAGTGATGAAGGCGCTGGTCAAGGCGAAGTCCGAACCAGGATTGTGGCTCGAGGAGGTTCCGATCCCCGAATTCGGGATCGATGATGTGCTGATCCGGGTGGAGCGAACCGGGATCTGTGGCACGGACCTGCACATCTACGAGTGGGACGAATGGGCTCAAAAGACGGTCCCGGTGCCGATGGTCATCGGGCACGAGTTTGTCGGGTCGATTGTCGAGGTGGGGGACAACGTCAAGGACTTTCGTCCTGGTGACATCGTGAGTGGCGAGGGGCACGTGGTCTGCGGGCATTGCCGCAACTGCCTGGCCGGACGACGGCATCTCTGCAAGGACACCCAGGGCATCGGGGTCAATCGGCCGGGGGCATTTGCGGAGTACATCGCGTTGCCCAAGACCAACGTCTGGTACCACGACCAGTCGATCGACCGGGACGTGCAGGCGATTTTCGATCCGTACGGCAACGCGGTGCACACGGCACTGTCGTACTCGGTATTGGGTGAGGATGTGTTGATCACCGGTGCAGGTCCGATCGGCGTGATGGCCGCCGCGGTGGTTCGCCATGCCGGGGCCCGTTTTGTGGTCGTCACGGACGTCAATCCGTATCGACTGGAACTTGCCCGACGCATGGGGGCGACTCACACGGTGGATGTGCGGACCGACTCCGTGGCCGATGCCCAGGTCAAGCTGGGCATGAAGGAAGGCTTCGACGTGGGGTTGGAGATGTCAGGACAGGCGGCCGCCCTGGAAGAAATGATCGCCAACATGTGCCATGGCGGCCGGATTGCCATCCTGGGGATTCCATCGGAACGGATCGCGATCGACTGGCACGCGGTGATTTTCAACATGCTGACGATCAAGGGGATCTACGGCCGCGAGATGTACGAGACGTGGTATCACATGACGGTGATGTTGCAGAGCGGGCTGGACATCGGCGGAGTGATCACCCACCGGCTCGACTGGAGCCAGTACGAAGAGGGTTTTGGGGCGATGCAGTCGGGCGAATGTGGCAAGGTGGTACTCGACTGGGCGAGCGTGAACTAGGTGGCGGCGGTGCCAGCCGCAAGAGCGAGGAAACAGCGATGGTGAATTCGATCCGTGAGCACCTGATCGGCGAGATTGCCGGAATCCGCGAGCAGGGGTTGTACAAGTCCGAGCGGGTTCTCGAGTCGCCGCAGCGGGCACGGATCGAGGTGGCCGATGGCGAGGTGCTGAATTTCTGTGCGAACAATTACCTGGGTCTTTCGGATCATCCCGACGTGATCGCGGCTGCTCGTGACGCCCTGGACCGCTGGGGATTTGGACTCTCCAGCGTCCGTTTTATCTGCGGCACCCAGGGAGTGCACAAGCAACTTGAGGAACGGTTGAGCGAATTCCTGCACACCGACGACACGATTCTCTACTCATCCTGTTTTGATGCCAACGGCGGCTTGTTCGAGACGTTGCTCGATGCAGAGGACGCGGTGATCAGTGATTCACTGAACCATGCCAGCATCATCGACGGAGTCCGCCTGTGTAAGGCCCAGCGGCACGTGTACCAGAACAACGACATGGCGGATCTCGAGACCAAGCTCCAGGAGACGGCCGGGGCTCGGCACCGGCTGATTGCCACGGACGGTGTTTTTTCGATGGACGGTTTCATTGCCAATCTGGGTGAGATTTGTGACCTGGCCGATCGGTACGACGCGATGGTCATGGTCGACGATTCTCATGCGGTGGGCGTGATCGGTGGCGGCGGCCGGGGCTCGATCGAGTACCGCGATGTCCTGGGGCGGATCGATATTGTCACCGGCACACTGGGCAAGGCGTTGGGTGGAGCCAGCGGGGGGTACACCAGTGGACGGGCCGAGATCATCGAGATGTTACGACAGCGGTCTCGCCCCTACCTGTTCTCCAACTCGTTGGCCCCGATGATTGCGGCGGCGGCCCTGAAGGCACTGGAGTTGTTGTCGGGGTCAAGCACGCTGCTGGACCGGTTGCACGAGAATGCATCGCGGTTCCGCGATGGAATGGAATCCAACGGATTCGAGGTTCCTCCGGGTGAGCACCCGATCGTGCCGATCATGCTCGGTGATGCGACGCTGGCTCAGTCGATGGCCGAGCGGCTGTTGGCGCGAGGGATCTACGTGATCGGCTTCAGCTTCCCGGTGGTCCCACATGGTGCCGCTCGCATTCGGGTCCAGCTCTCGGCAGCCCATTCGCCGGCGGACGTCGATTACGCGATCGAGCAGTTCGTGGCGGTTCGAGACGAACTGGCGTCAGCTTGAGCGAGTAGCCATTGCGGCTCAGGCCTCGCCGGCATCCCACTCGAAAATCACTCCCAGCATCGATTTCTCCCGGCGGTCGATCATCTCGTAGGCGGTCGCCATCTCGGTGTAGGGCATCCGGTGCGTGACCAGGTCACCGGGTTTCAGTGTGCCGTCGGCCATCAGGTCGAGCACGTAGGCGACGGCGGACTTGCGATCAAACCGGTCGCGATTGCCAGCCGGGTACATGTTGCCGGCGGCATGCGAGACGGCGACCAGGGAGATCCCCTTGTTGTAGAAGAGTTCCATCGACAGCGGGTTGAAGTCCAGTGGTGGTTCGCCACGACCCGACAGTGCGACGATCGCCACCCGTCCCCCGGGACGGACGATCTCCAGGGCTGTCCGGTGTGCAGGCCAGGGATTGGCCGTCAGGATCACCAGGTCGACACCCGCGCCCCTGGTGAATTCTTCGAGTTGACTGTCGAGATTGGGGTCGTTGTAGAGCAACCCGGCGTGAGCTCCGACGGTGGCGGCCATGTCGAGTCGGACGGGGCTGTTGCCGATGGCAACGGTTCGGGCTCCGAAGAGTGGTCCCAGGGCCACGGCGCCCAGGCCCAGAACGCCCAGTCCGACAACCGCGACATTCTCACCGGGCTGGAAGGCGGCCTTGCGGTAGCACAGGGCTGACAGGGCCGACAGCCAGGCGTAGACGGCGTCCTCGTCGGCGATCCCCTCGGGAACTTTCACCACCGGCCCGTCGGCATCGATCACCAGGTCGGATTGGTGCGGGAGGTTGGCAACAACCCGGTCGCCGACGGCGAACTCGGTCACCTCGCTGCCGACACCAGCGACAATGCCCAGGTTGCTGTCGCCGACCCACCGCGGAAAGTCCGGGGCCCCGGGAACCTGTTCTGCTCCCTCGAAATTGCCCCGGTCGGTGCCAATTTTCAGGGCACTGATCCGGGTCCGGGTCCAGATCTGGCGGGGGCCGAGGTTTCCGGTGTCGAGCGGTCGGTCCTCGATCTTCAGGTCTCGGGGGCCGTGGAGAATCGCGATTTTCATGGTGTGTGTCCTGGATGGGGCCGTGACCGATTATGTCCAGAGGCAGGAACAGGCTCCAGTCGCCAGCAGAGTTGCTGGATCTTGTGCGGGTAGAATCAGCCGTCTCGATTCGAGATTCGGGTCATCTCTATTGGAGAATCTCGCTGTTCAGGGTAGCCTCTCTTTCTTAGAGTTCCCGCGTTGCCCCGTGATTGGCCGTTCGGTCAGTCCCATGAGCCCTCCCGCCGATGTCCGAGACAGCTGCGATCCTGTTGTTGGCCACCTACGCGGCGGTGACCGTTCTGGTGATCGCCTGGCGGGTCTGGCGTTATGACGTCAACGGCCTGGCCTGGATGTTGTACTGCGTGGAGCGGATGTTTGTCGGCCTGATGTGGCGATGGCGGTCCAATAGGCCGTGTCCGTTTCCCAGTGATGCCGCCGCGTTGGTGATTGCCAATCACAGCAGTGCGACGGATCCGATGCAACTGTGGATGAACCATCACCTGGGGCCTGGCCGTCGGAACGTACGCACGATCAGCTTCATGATGGCCCGCGAGTACTACCACGTGACGGGGATCCACTGGATCGTCAGATCGATGCGGTCGATTCCGGTCAGCCGGGACGGAAAGGACACCGGTCCACTGCGGGAAGCCCTGCGGAGACTGCAAAAGGGTCACCTCGTGGGAATTTTCCCCGAGGGACGTATCAATGTCGAAGCCAACGGAATTCTCGATGGCAACCTTGGTGTCGGCTGGCTGGCGCTGAAAGCCCGTGTCCCTGTGTTTCCAGCGTATCTCGAGAATGTCCCCGGTGGACCGAGCATGGTCGCTCCATTCCTGACACGTGGCCAGGTGCGAGTGCGGTACGGTGATCCGATTGATCTGTCGGAGTATTACGATCAACGTCCCAAGGGTCGCGTTCTCGAAGAGGTCACCGAATTGATGATGACGAGGTTGGCGGAGTTGGGCGGGGTTGATCGAGTTCGTGACAGCGGTGCCGAGGAGTCCCAGGAGGACGGTCCGGTTCGTGAGACGATCCCGGTTTCCACCGCGGTGTCACAAGCCGCTGGGACCTGATGGCTCGCGACGAGTCGCACCGCGAGGACCTGATGGCCGAGGCCACAGCGATGGTCCGCCGTGCCGAATTTTCTTCCGCGGACGGTCACCCCGTACTCGTCGCCGGCTTTCGTCGCGATGGCAGTCTCTCGCTCTATTTTGACCAGGACCCGGTTTTCCAGTTTGACCCCGAGGGTCGACTGAGACGGGCATTCGTCGATGGATTGCTGTTTCGCACGCAGGGCAGCACGCTGGCCCGGCTGAGACGTGATCGGTCATCCTCCGACCAACATGTCGGCCTGTTGCGGCACGATCTTGACGGCGATCAACTGGCAGTCTTCCGGCAGTCGATGACCGATCGGCTGGTGGACTTGCTTGCGGAACTTGGCTCGGGCAGATTGAATCAATCGGCCGTTGTGCCCGATTCGGCCGATGTTGCGAGCGAGTTGGTTTCGATGTTGCGGGTGATCGTGGCCAACCAGGAGTGGTTGGCAGCGGCATTTGCGGGCAAGCGGTAAAACCACCGACCCCCGCACAGGGAGAACACGAGATGACCTCAGTACGCACCAACCCGGTCAAGAGTCTTCTTGATGCGGGCGGCACGATCTATTCGAGCTCGGTTCGCCTGACCGACCCGGGCCTGTGTGAGATTCTTGGTTACGCCGGATTCGACTTCGTGTTGCTCGATGGTGAACACGGCGCCATGGATCCTTCCTCGATCGATCGACTGGTCCAGGGATGTTTTGCCGGTGGAACGGTGCCGATCGTGCGGGTGTTGAAAAACAATGACGCCGAGGCGGTGATGCACGCGTTGGATCTCGGAGTTCAAGGTGTCCTGATTCCGCATTGTCGAACCGTCGAGGATGCCCAGGCGTTGCGGACAGCGGCGATGTATACGCCAGAAGGAAACAGGGGTTTTGGACCGGCCCGGGGAATGAAGTGGGGGCGCGTGGCGTCGGAGGATTACTTCCGCGAGATCAACGACACGGTGGTGTTGCTGGCGTTGGTCGAGGACATCGAGGGGGTGGAGAACATCGAGGCGATTGCTGCGTCGGGGTTACTGGACGTGTTGTGGGTGGGCACCGGCGACCTGGCGATGGCTTATGGGCATCCCGGGGATCGGGATCATCCGCAGGTGCAGGCAGCGGCCGAGCGGATCCTGGCGGCCTGCCTGGAACACGGGGTGGCGGCCGGTTATCCAGCCAGGAGTCCCGAAGAAGCTCAGTGGGCTGCCGAGCAGGGGTACCGGGCGATTGGTTTCGCCGGAGCCGAAGCCTACGTGATGAAGCAGTCCAGGGCGTTCCTGGACGCCGTGGGGCGGTGACGTGGTGGGCTGCGGCGAGTGCTCGTTCTAGCCGGCGATATCCGACAGGACCGCACGGGCTGCGGCGAGGGTTGCGTCAATGTCCTCGTCGGTGTGAGCGGCCGAGACGAAGTTGGCCTCGAACTGGCTGCAGGGCAGGTAGATGCCGTGGTCCAGCATGCCGCGGTGGTAGGCGGCAAATCGCTCGGTGTCATTGCGTGCCGAGACGTCGTAGCTGGTGACCGGTTCGGAGTTGAAGAACAGCGTGAACATGCTGCCGACGCGTGCGACGACGTGGTCGAGTCCGGCGTCGGTAGCGGCCTGGTCGAGTCCGTCCACCAGCCGTGAGGTGACCTCGTCGAGCCGATCGTAGGGATTGGTGTCCTGCAGCACTTTCAGCGTGGCCAGCCCACAGGCCATTGCCAGGGGATTTCCCGAGAGGGTCCCGGCCTGGTAGACGGGGCCGTCGGGAGAGATCGAGTTCATGATCTCGGCCGATCCACCATAGGCTCCCACGGGCATCCCTCCCCCGACGATCTTGCCCATCGTCGTCATGTCGGGGGTGACATTGTAGAGCGACTGGGCACCACCGAAGGCGACCCGGAATCCCGTCATCACCTCATCGAAAATCAACAGGCATCCGTGCGTGGTGCACAACTGGCGACAGGATTCCAGGAACCCGTCGACGGGAGCGACAACACCCATGTTGCCGACGACCGGTTCGAGGATCACGCAGGCCACCTCGCTGCCGATGTTCTCCAACGTCGTTGCCAGTTCCTGGGCATCGTTGAAGGGCAACGCGACGGTATCGGCGGCACAACCGGCCGGGACCCCGGGGCTGGACGGCACACCGTGAGTCAATGCGCCCGATCCGGCCTGGACCAGCAGGCTGTCGACGTGACCGTGGTAACAGCCGGCAAACTTGATGACCTTGTCCCGTCCGGTGTGACCGCGAGCGAGCCGGATGGCACTCATGGTGGCCTCGGTCCCCGAGTTGACCATGCGGACCTTCTCAACAGAGGGCACCGCCGCAATCACCGCCTCGGCCAGTTCGGTTTCCAGGGTCGTCGGTGCCCCGAAGCTGGTTCCCTTGGCCAGCGTTGTTTCCAGGGCCGAGACAACCTCGGGATGACGGTGTCCGAGGATGTGTGGGCCCCAGCTGCCGACGTAGTCCACGAGCTGGTTGCCGTCGATGTCCCACAGGTAGGCCCCGTCACCACGATCGATGATCAACGGGTCGCCACCGACGGCGCCGAAGGCCCTGGCCGGGCTGTTGACCCCGCCGGGAATCGACTGGCGGGCCCTGGTGAAATGGGACTGGCTGTTGTCTCTGCAAGGAGTCGTCATGAGTGTCTCGAGGGCTGTCGATGTGAGTCGATCGTTGGACTGGCCGATTGTCCGGGGTGTTTTTGTCTAACGCAATGGCCCGGAAACACCGTCGGAGTGATCACCGCAAGCCGTGTCAGGCGAGTCCGAATCGTTGGAGCACCATGTCACGGACCGGGTCACCGGTCACCGCGAATCCGGCGAGTTGCCGATCCGGGGCGGTCAGTGAGATGACAAGTTTGCCTGGCCCGGTGGGGATCGTGGGCACCAATCCCGGTGGCACATTGACCTGCCAGATGGTGGACGGTTTTGCGGCGAGGAGCGGCTTGGGGATCGGAACTGGTTTGCCCGCCAGGGCCAGTTGGACGCCCTGGAGCGTCGTTGGCTTTGACCAGCGGATCAACACGCTGGTGTAGTCGA
>CAWVUS010000212.1:0-9398 GCA_963933195.1 uncultured Planctomycetaceae bacterium | reverse complement strand
CAGGCACTGTTCCGCATTGTCCTTTCGCGTCCGCCTGAATCGCCGGAAATGTCAGCGATTCTCGAGTTTGTCAAAGGGTTCGACGGCACGCCCACGGATTCGTGGATCGCCGTCTCGCACGCCCTGCTGATGTCCAACGAAGCCCAGTTCATCGATTGATCCCCCGCACACAACCATGACCACACCCACCATGCTCCCTGGACAACCCCACCCGCTATCGCGACGCGCGTTGCTCGAACGCGCGGGCACCGGCCTGGGCATGCTTGGCCTGGCCACCGTGCTTGAACAGGCCGGCGAACTGGGTGCACAACCCTCTGTGGTCCCGCCATCCACCGCCCGGTCCACCGACCGATCCACCCACCCCCTCGCACCACGCCCCCCACACTTCCCTGGGTCGGCATCCAGGGTCGTCCACCTGTTCATGAACGGAGGCCCTTCACAGGTCGACACGTTCGACCCCAAGCCCGAACTGACCAGGCGGCATGGTCAAACTCTTCCCACTCGAAACCTCAGAACCGAGCGAAAGACCGGCGCCGCGATGGGCTCTCCCTTCCGTTTCCGGCTCCATGGTGACTCCGGATTGCCCGTCAGCGAATTATTCACAAAGACTGCTGCCCACATCGACGACATGTGCATCATCCGGTCGATGCAGGCCGATGTGCCAAACCACGAACCCTCGTTGATGCTCATGAACTGCGGAGACGCGAGGCTTCCGCGGCCCAGTCTCGGATCATGGCTTACCTACGGTCTCGGATCAGAGAACCAGGACCTGCCGGGCTTCCTCGTCCTCTGCCCGGGTGGATATCCCATTTTCGAGACGCGGAATTGGCGAAGCGCTTTCCTACCTGGCGCCTACCAGGGCACCCACATTGACACCAAGCAGACCGACGTCCGCAAACTGATTGCCAACATCTCCAATTCCCGTTTCTCACCCAGGGGACAACGCCAACAGATCGACCTGCTCGGGCGACTCAATCGACTCCACCGGGACCGCCGCGAGGGTGACGGGCGACTCGATGCCCGACTGCAGAGTTTTGAACTGGCTTTTCGAATGCAAACGGCTGGAACCGACGCTTTCGACATTTCCCGTGAACCAAAACACATCCAGCAACTCTACGGCGACACTCTACACGGCCGGCAGATGTTGATCACGCGACGATTGATCGAACGCGGAGTCCGGTGTGTCCAGGTCTGGACCGGCGCGGGCCAACCCTGGGACAACCACAATCAACTCGAAAAGAACCATGGCAAACTGGCTGGCGATTGGGACCAACCCATCGCAGCCTTCCTGACCGACCTCAAGCAGCGTGGCTTGTTCGATTCCACCCTCGTCTTGTGGGGAGGCGAGTTTGGCCGGACACCGGTGGCCGAATTCCCAGCCCTGAACGGCCGAGACCACAACCACTATGGTTTCACCTGCTGGCTGGCCGGAGGAGGCGTTCGCGGTGGCCAGGCCTATGGTGCCACGGACGACTTCGGTTTCCGTGCCGTGGAAAACCCGGTCCACGTCCATGACTTGCATGCCACCATGCTGCACCTGCTGGGGTTTGACCACGAGCGGCTGACCTACAGGTTCGCGGGCCGCGATTTCAGGCTCACCGATGTCCACGGTAACGTTGTGCGGCAGTTGATCGCGTAGCCACAGGCCGGCTCACGCCACGTCAAACGTCACACGCAGTCACGGCCTGTTGCAACCCCTTCCACGGGTCACCGGTCGGGATAAATTCCTGGCCGACGTAGCCTGTGTATCCGGACGCGAGCAACGCCCGCATGATCGGTGGATAGTTGATCTCCTGCCGATCGTCCAATTCACCACGGCCCGGATTGCCCGCCGTGTGGACGTGAGCAATCGCGTCCTTCAACTGGCCAATCCGGCGAATCACGTCTCCGTCCATGATCTGCACGTGGTAAATATCAAAGAGTAATTTCAGACGTGGCGACCCCACCCGGTTGATTATCTCCATCACATAATCAACGTGATCTCCCTGGTAACCGGGATGCCCCTTCATCGGATGGCTGGTGTCGCGGGTATTCAACATCTCCAGGGCGAGTGTCACTTTTTTCTTCTCTGCGTAGCCGACGATCTGCTTGTAACCAGCCACACAATTCCGAACTCCGTCTTCCCGGGAAATCTGGGAGCTCTTCTTGTCACCAGGATCGACTGCCGAATAGCCCGTAAAACTGATCACGCACGGAGTGCCAAACTCCGACGCCGCATCGATCGACTTCCTGGTGGCTGCTATCACCTGGTCGTGAAACTTCGGATTATTGAAGCCCCGAACAAAGGGTGGCCCCTCTCCCATATCAATCCCCGCGAGGGCACAAGCCAGGCCATGCTTCCGAAGCACAGGCCATTCCGATGGCGGGCACAACTCCACGCTGGCACAGCCCAGCTTGGTCGCAACCTCACACATCTCGCTGGTCGACCACGTTGAACTGAAACACCAGTGAACAATCGACTGACGAATCCGCCCCTTCCGGTCATCCGCACGCGCCGACACCAAGGAGGACGAGGCCCCCAACGCGACGCCACTCCCGGCCGCCTTGAATACGTCACGTCGACTCATCCTATCGCCACTCTCCATCGCCCAACTCCACTGCGGACAATTCTCTCAGTCACCAACGGTCTCGCAAAACGTGATGGCCGTCAGGGCATAAACCGCGGCAACACGAACCAGTTCCGCCACGGGACATTCTTCATTGACCGTGTGTGCTCCCAGGGCGGCCGGGCCGTGAGTGATGGCGGGAACGCCGCCAGCGGCAACGAAAGCATTGCCATCGTCAACAAAGGGTTTGGACCCAACCGGCAATGCCGCCCCGGTCGCTCCGCTGACAGCTGCCTGGAACGACTGCACCAACTCCCCGTCTTCAGCGATCTCGTACGCATCTCGTGACACACGAAAATCTGCGTCAACACTGGTCCCAGTCTCGGCGGCCACTTCAGCAAGAATGCTTTCGAATTGCTGCCGCACCGCTTCAATCGTCGTCCCCGGCAACCATCGCCGGGTCCCTTCGAACATCAACTGCGTTGGCGACTGGTTGAACATCTCACCGGAATGCACCTGGCCGACAAACAGGCTTTCACGACCCGCGAGCGGATGCACCAGAGTTTCCAACTCAGCGTCCAGGGCCGTCAAGCGATCAATGAGTTTCGCTCCGGCGGCAATCACGCTGGGCTGATCGATGCCTCCCAGGACTTCGTGGCACGGTTCACCGTCACGCGTCACCCGCACTTGAAACATCGCTTGGCCCCGACCCACCACCGGGCAATTGTGGCAGTGGTATTCGGGCAACAGGACCGCATCACCAACGTACCCCTCCGCGATCAACGAATTGACCTGCGAACCATCCCCCCAGGGAACCTCGTGCAGGTCATGAGCGGTCAACATCACTCCCCCGGCCGGCAACAACTCTCCGTCACGCAACACGCGCATCGCTTCCACCGCCGCAGCAATACCACCCTTCATATCCGACACGCCGCTGCCATACATGACTCCGCCCTCAATCCGCGGCGGCACGAATGGCAAATGAACCGTGTCGAGGTGACCGTTGAATTGCAAAACCCGTCCGGGCCGCCCCGTGTCGAAACGGGCGACAACGGCCGGCGACGCTTCGTATCCCGCCACCGGACGTTCCACGTCGAAACCCTCGTCGGCCAGGATATTTGCCAACTGGTCAGCCACCTCTCCGGCCGCCCGCGTCGGACTGGGAGTCCCCACAAGCGCGGTGGCTGTGTCCAACAGCCTGGACTCATCGACTGTTTCCCGGACCTGGGAAATCACGGTTTCATTCAGCGTCACAGACATGGGGCAGGGGTCCTGGTTACGACCGACGGATTGCTGTTCGCGGATTATGCGACATTCCACCGCCCTTGTCGTCAATGGAAACCGATTGCCCTTTGAGCGGCCGTCTCCGCCCGTCCCTCGAACCGTCCCTCTCGGCGCGAACGCCCGACTTTCCCGAGAACACGACCGCTTGCTGGAAACGTTCCTCCGAGTCGTCAGAATAGCAGGGTCTCACTGGGGCAACACCTTGCAAGATTTGTATCTCGGAATGGCGCTGATGGCACTGCTGTCAGCCGGCACCTTCGCGCTGGGCATCGGACTGGCACGCGGCCACCACTGGATCGGCAACGGCCTGGCAATAGCGACCGTGCTACTGACCATCCTCTATGTCCGCTTCTTCTGGGACGACATCCGTCTTGCTCGGCTTGTGCCCGTCTCCAACTTGATCATTGTTGGCAACGGCCTGCCACTGATGTCGACGTTTCTGGCAGGGATCGTCTGGCGGAGAATTCGTCATTGGCGTCGCTTTGTTGGAGTGACCGCCCTTTGGATTGCTGGGCTTTACGCACTCGCCTCCCCGTTGCTGGCACGCACCCCGACCTGCAGCACCAACTGGGAAAACATTGACGATTTTGGGATGCGGGTTTGTATTCAGACCACACCGGCCACCTGCACGCCCGCCTGTGCAGCCACGCTGCTGGGACTCTACGGCATCGACACGACCGAATCCGAAATGGCCCGCCTGTGCCTGACCAGCAGCAATGGAACCAACTGGGCAGGACTCTACCACGGTCTGAAAGCCAAAACCCGTGACACGCCCTGGGACGTCGTGGTCCTGGCGGGTTCCCTGAAGGAACTGCGGGGGCCCGTCATCATCTCCGTCGGACTCCCCCACGACGTGGCTCCCGATTCGTACTACCGCACCAAGTGGATCTGGAACCCCGGCGAGCAGCATTCAGTGATTCTGCTCGGGATCAACTCAAAGGGGCTCCTCCAGATCGTTGACCCGGCCCCCGAAATCGGTGGCGAAACGTGGTTCCCCCAGGACCTCGGCGTCTTGTGGCGAGGGCAGGGGATGGCATTGGTCCGTCGCGACTCCACACACTAGTCGCCCGATGACAGCTTGCCGACATTCGGATACGATTGGCCGCAGTTGTTCGTCCCGTGGGAACCCATCCATGCGCATCACTTCTCTCGTATCGGTTCTGCTGACGCTGACCGTCATATCCACACCACCCAGCCTGTTCTCGGCCCAGGGTGCCCCGGCTTCCGACCAACCCAAAACGTCCGAACCCCAGACGCTCTCGCCCGAGGAACTCGCCAAGAAAGCGATGAAATCGATCGTGGTCGTCCAGTTCGCCGGCCGCGACGGACGCAACCGCGGACTCGGCACAGGTTTCATCATCGACGCGAATGGACTCATTGCCACGAACATGCATGTCATCGGAGAGGCCCGCCCCATCACGGTCACCACCTCTGACGGCAAAAAACACAAGGTCACGGCCATCCACGCCACCGAGCGAGCGATGGACCTGGCCATCCTCAAGATCGACGCACAGGGACTCGCGCCACTCCCGCTGGCCGACTCGGACAAAATCCGCCAGGGGCAGCCAATCGTCGCACTCGGCAATCCACTGGGGCTGAAACTCAGCGTCGTTCGCGGCATTGTCTCAGGGTCTCGAGACATCGAGGGCAAACCAATGATCCAGTTGGCCGTCCCTATCGAGGAAGGCAACAGCGGCGGCCCGGCACTGGATGCCCAGGGCCGGGTGATTGGGATCCTGACAATGAAACACCGTTTCACAGACAACCTCGGATTCGCCGTGGCAATCAACGCCCTAAAACCCCTGATAAAAAAGCCCAACCCGATCCCAATCGATCGCTGGTTGACCATCGGCACACTCGACAAAACCGATTGGCGGATTCACCACGGAGCCCGCTGGCGACAACGTGCCGGCCGGATTCACGTTGAAGACCCAGGGAGCGGCTTCGGCGGACGCGCGCTGTGTTTCTCGCAACAACAAACCCCGGAAGGAACCTATGAAGTCCAGGCTCGGGTCAAGCTTCACGATGACGATGGAGCCGCCGGGCTGATCTTCTGTGCCGATGGAGCGGATCAACATTACGGGTTCTATCCCACCAGTGGCCAGATGCGTCTCACACGGTTTGACGGACCGACGGTCACCTCGTGGGCCATCCTCAAGACACTGCCGATTCCCACCTACCGGCCGGGAGACTGGAACACGCTCAAGGTCCGCGTGACGCCCGACACCATCTCCTGTTACCTCAACGACAAACTGGTCATCGAAACCAACGACACCCGTTACCGAACACGCACCGTCGGGCTGGCGAAATTCCGTCACACCCGCGCCGAATTCCGATCGTTCCGGGTCGCCAAGACATTGCCGGCGACCGGCCCGACTCAAAAAGCCATCGCGACCATTATCGACCTCGTCAAGAACCTTCCGGAGGAGGGCAATTTCTCCTCGGACCTGGTCAACAAGTTGGCCCCCCAGGGAAACTCCGCACCACAAGTCCTCAGGGACCGCGCCCGCTCGCTCGAAAAACAGGCCACGCGTCTTCGAGAATTGGCCGGCGAAGTCCACCACAGCAGAGCCCTGCACGAAATCCAAAAGGCACTCAACCACCCCGACGAGAAGATCGACCTCTTGCACGCCGCACTTCTGATCGCGTGGCTGGACAATGACGAAGTCGACGTGGCCGCCTACAGGCAACAGTTCAACCGGATGGCCAAGACTCTCAAGGCAACGCTCCCCAAGGACGCAACGCCGCTCCAACAATCCAACGCCCTCGACAAATTCTTTTTCAAGGAACAGGGATTTCACGGAAGCCGGATCGACTACTACAGCCGATCGAACAGCTACCTCAACGAAGTCATTGACGACCGTGAAGGTCTCCCCATCTCCTTGTCGGTCGTCTACATGGAACTGGGCCGTCGAGTTGGATTGAAGGTGGACGGTGTCGGACTGCCCGGCCACTTCGTGGTCAGGGTGCCGACCGACAAGGAAGGCCAAGGGCGATTGATCGACGTGTTCGACGGAGGCCGCACGATGCCGGCCAAGGAAGCCGAACAACGAATCACCGAATCATTCCAGCAACCACCAACACCCGACCAGCGAAAACAGGTCATCGCCGAATTCCTGAAGGCCGCCAAACGCAAGGCCATCCTGGTCCGAATGCTCGGCAACCTCAGCGGCAGTGCCCGCCAACGATCCGACGAACCGGCCGTCCGGCGTTACGCCGACGTGATCCTGACCGTCGACCCAAAGAACTGGACCCAGCGTGGCATGAGAATTCAGTTGTCCCTGCGAAGTGGCCTGTACGACGCGGCACTGGCCGACATCGACTGGCTGCTCGAGAACCAAACCGACGTGATCGACGTCGATCAACTGCAGGCTTTGCGTCGCCAGGTTGAACAGGCCAGGGCGTCACAGCGCTAACGACTCAGCGCCATCCTCGCCACACGCCCGAAACGCCCAACCCCGCCTTCAGGGGCCACGTCGCCGATCATCACCGGCAACCACATGGGCCTGTCAACTCGCTCGTCAGGCAATCGGTCGATCATCGGCAACTCGCCCGGCGCATTCTCGGCACGCAATTGGTCTGCCGGAGCCGGGTAAAGAAAAAGCTTGCGGGACGACACGAGCTTGGCGAGCGTGGCAGCGAGTTCCTGGGGGATCCCGTACCACAACACAACATTGGGATCGCTCCGCAGTGCCAGCCCCTGCCCACCTTCAGTTTCAACGAACGGCTCGAAGTCACCGACCAGTTCAGCAAACGCCACCTCACCACGACGCCGAACATATTCCACCAGGGCGGCCGGAACCTGGCCGTGCTCGGCCAACGCCAACCACTCGGCGTCACCATCGTCCACCTCTGTATCCGCCTCGAATTTCACCTCTTCGGTGTGTCCCTGTTCTTCCTCCAGCATCTGCACAACACGACTGTCCGGTGTCGCCGGACGGCAGCGATCCCGCGCCCACTCACGGAGTTCGAAAATCTGCTCCTCCATCGTCACCGACAAGGGGACAGTTTCCTCGCGAGAATTCTCCAGGTCTTTCTGGGTCAGCACCCGCCCCTGGTTGTAACACTCCACCAGTGCTGTCACGACGATCTGTTCGATCTCCGCACCACTGTACCCCTCTGTTTCTCGGGCCAATGCCTCCACGTCGTACTTGGCCGGTTTCCAGCCTCGTTTGGAGAGATGGATATCAAAAATCGGTTTCCGTTCGTGGAAATTGGGCAGGTTGACGAAAAACAACTCGTCGAACCGGCCACGCCGCAACATTTCCGGCGGAAGTCGATGAATCGAGTTGGCCGTGGCCACAACAAACACCTGCGAACGGTGCTCCTGCATCCAGGTCAGGAACCGACCAAGCAATCGGGTCATGGTCGTTTCCTGGGCCATTTCGCCGCTGCCGGAAAACCCCTTGTCGATCTCGTCAATCCACAGGACCGCCGGTGCGATCGTCTCCATCAAATTCAACACGTACCGCATGTTCTGTTCGGATTGCCCCTGATCGGACGCCAGCAGGTTCGACACATCCAGCCGCACTAGCGGGAAGCTGAGAAGTTGGGCGATCGCCCGAGAAATCAACGACTTCCCGCAACCCTGAACACCCAGCAGGAACACGCCCTTGGGGGTCGGCACTCCCTGCTCCTGGGCGCGGGTACTGAACGCGTTGGCCCGTTGGCCAATCCACTCCTTGAGTCCTTCCAGGCCACCAACATCGGCCAGCCCTTCTTCGAGATCGTGAAATTCCAGCAGATCCGACCCCTGCACCAGGTGCTTCTTTTCCGAAACCAGTTGCCGGAACATGTCGTCATCGACCTCGTCACGTCCCAGCAGCGCGCGGGCCAGCGCCTTGCGTCCCTCGCGTGCCGTCAGCCCGAGCACCGCCTTCAACAGGCGTTCCTCCGACGCCGGATCAAACTCAAGCACGGCCTCGCCCAGCTCTCGGCGATCCGACAGGACCTCGACCAACTGCTCTCGCATCTCCTCCAGACCAGGCAAGGGCAGATCCATCGCCACGGCCTCGGTCTGCAATTCCACGGGAATCTGGCACACCGGCCCCACGAACAGCAATGTTTTCCCATGTTCGGTCAGAGCCGGAACCAGGTCCCTCAATCGCCGCACGACCGCCGGATCATCCAGGAACGGATGGAAGTCCTTCATCAGGAACACGTGGTTGGGCGGATAGGCTGTGATGTCGTCCAAAAACGCCACCGGATCATCCAGGGCAGTGTCACCCGAAACAGAGGGTTGCCAACCGGAAGTTGACGACCAGGTCACCAGGCCCCGTTCGATTTCCAACGCCAGTTCCGACAACTCACTCTCCCACCGCTCTTCCTCCCACGTCTTGAGAAACAGCATCGTGTATCGCGAAAGGACACGAGACCGGAGTGTGTCGAGAGCTTCCGAAGTGCTCATTGCTCATCCTCCGGTTTTCCCTTTTTCTCGGGAAGCCGTCCCCGTTTTGCAGCGCGACCACCTGTCTCTTCTTTCAATTTCTCGATCAAGGTTTGCAGTTCCTGGAGAAACTTTGTCTTGTTGCGACGCCAACCGGTGAAATCGGCCAACACTCGACCTGC
>CAWVUS010000211.1:0-9439 GCA_963933195.1 uncultured Planctomycetaceae bacterium | reverse complement strand
CCCCCACGAGGATGATGATCATCGGTTCCAATGGGTCGATCGAGTCCTCGGGCACCTTCCGCGGCAACAATCTCGGTGCCCCCGACAACGACGATTTTTCTCCAAACCGTGGACCCGACAACCGAAAGCGATTCGTCGTCCTTGGCGACTCGTTCACGTCCGGGCTCTACATGGAACGCAGTTGGCCTGACGTCGCCGAGACACTCTCACAACAAGACAACTCGCCCGTTGAACTCCTGAACTTCTCGATAGACGGCGGGGGTCTGGCGAACTGGCAACAGGTACTGACGCGAATTATCGTGGCGGACGACTATGACATCGACGGGATCATCTTCGCCGTCTACGGAACCGACCTCAGCCGACCGTTCACATTCTGGGACCAGGTCATTCCCGGATACAACCAACCGATGCGGTTGGGTCGATGGCCGGATTTCGACGTGAGACAACCGGGAGCCATCGGCCGTGACCAGCTGGAGCCATTGGACACCTGGCAAGTCGTCTCTTCCCAGGTGTTTGACCAGTACCTCAGCGGCCAGCGTCGCCCACCCATCTCGCGGCCGTTCCGGCTTTACCTCACCGGAAAATGCCGTGCCCTGTTGTCTACCCTCTTCCAGCACGACGGCGAATCCGGGCAATTGCTGGAAAGCCTGCAACACCTGCCCGACGCGGAATTGTTTTTTCGCGATCGCCGCCACGTCATCTCTCGAATCGAGGACGCGTTGCAGAAACAACGCCTTCCCGCCCTCGTGGTTCACATCCCTTACCGTGAAGTCTTACTGGCCCGGGCCGGCGTCCCGTCGGAGAACATGGCCTTCTACCTCGAGTCGGTGGGACAATCCTGGGAAACACAGGCATTTGCAAAATTGATCCACGCGGATTTCGTCGACGGCTCCGAGGCATTCAAGGATTGCAGCGTCGCCGAGATACGCGACAACTGGTTGCCCATTGATGGACACTGGAACCAGGCCGGTGCCGAACGTTTCGCGAAGTTCCTGGCCCCGATCCTGAAGTCATGGCCCGGTCAAGCAAAACCGACCGGCAACACCTCCTCGGCCTCTCGCCCCAGGTGACGACCAGAAGTGGATCAGGTGACGTCACTCTTCGGTCGGTGCCACATCAGTGCCAGGACCAGGCCGGCCAGCCAGATCACGCAGGTCCCCAGAGAAATCCAGCCGCCCAGCCGCACGCTGTCTGGCTCGTACTGGAACGAGACTTCGAAGGCCCCCGCCCCTGGAATCTCAACGGCTCGCCACGCCCCGAAGGCTGGCTGGATCTGGACCTGGCGTGTCTTTCCCGACTGCGTCAGGTGGCTCGTCCAACCTGGATAATGCCGGTCGGCGAGCAGCAACACGCCCGGCCCATTCGCCGTCCCCTTGAGCACCACTGTTTCACCCCGATCCCGGATCTGCCGAATTGGCTGAGCATTTTGGAGCATGCCCTGGTGCGCCGGCGGCGGCAATCGAAGCAACCGTGGATCGCTTCCCGGTTCGACCGGATCCTCGAGTTCAAAGAACCAGGCCCGGCTGACGGTCATCTCCTCCGGGAGTTTCCAGAGTGACCACCTGTCGTGCCCGGGGAATTGTTTCTGCAATTCCCTCCCGACCCTGTGGCGGGTCAGCCAGGGATCCGAAATCGCTCGAACCTCTGTCAGTGGTCCTTCCTTGGTCGGCGTTTCGAGGTTGGCTCCGTAGACCAGCCGCTCGATTCCGGCCAATCTCATGAAGTTGACATCATCCTCACCAATGCGGCCGGGACTGTGTGAGAGCAGCGACACCTGGTCCCCAAAACGGGCCGGTTCGGGCAACGATGGCCAACGTTCGGACCACCAGTGAGCAGCCCCCCGGTTTTTGACGTCCCAGTACATGCGAGGATCCGGCAATCTCGCGTCGGGGACCACCCGGCCGCCGGTGACCAGTGGCAACAGGCCAACCGGACCGGCCACCCGGATTTCCGGCGACTGTCCCAACGCCTGCAGGACGGGACTCGGATCACTCACCGGCTCAAACCGAATCCGGCGAACCGTCCAGGCACACACCGTCAGGTCGACAATGACCACCGCCAACATTCCTGTCACCAGCACCCGCCGCGATGGAGACAACCGTGGCCAGCACCCCAACATTCCGACGAGTACCAGCACCCCCACGGGGGCCCACAACTCGTCCTGCAGCATCCGTTTCAGTTCGGTCGCCGGCGTGATGCCCCTGGTCTCCATCTCCTGCCTGGAGTACCCGTATTCGAGCAAATCGTTTCGCAACGAGGCATCCGGGGTGTTGAAGAAACGTTCACTCTTTCGAGCATCAAACGTCAGCGCCACCACGGCAATCATCAACACGAACAAGGACAAGCCAGAGAAACGGAGACACCAGTGACCCAGCAAACGGGGTTCAAACCGCTCCAGGCCCCAACCGGCCAGCAGGCCCCAGAACAAACCGGCCACCACGCTCCAGCGGGCTGGTGCCGAAAACCAGCCAACGATTGGCAGGTCCAGCAATTGACGGTATCCGGGCAAATACCCTCCCAGCGACAACGCCGTCGACGCCACGAGCAGGCACCCCCACAATCGGACCAGTCGCTCACGACGACCGGTCCAAATGAGTGCCGTCAGGCCCAGCCCGACTGGCAACAGGCCCACGTAACCCAGGCTCTCGCTCCGCGCACTCTGCCAGGGAACCCAGCTGATCGGATCCCACAGTGGATGACCGTGCAACAGACCGGGTGCCAGGTGGTGCACGAGCAGGTGCCAGGGAGGACTCGAGAAACTCACGAGGAAGTCAACACCGCGTCCACGGCTGTCTCCCTGGATGATCAACTCAGCGACGGGCACCAACTGGACTGCAGCCAGCGACACACCCCCCAGGACAGCCAACGGCACCAGCAGGCCGCGGCAGGCCGCGGTCCGCCGTCCAACCGGCGACAGGGGAATCGCGATCACCGTCAGCAACAGGATCGTCAAAATCGTGTAACTGGCGATCTGGAAATGGCCGGCCAGCAACTGAACACCCAGGACCAGCGACAGCCCGACCAGCCAGCACCACGAACCATCCCTCAACCACCGCCACGTGGCCAACACGGCCAGGGGGAGCCAACAACCAGTCGTGTACGACCAGGCCTGGTCCGCGTGGACAACGAAAAAGCCCTGTCCGGCAAACACCGTGGCCGCCAAAATCGAAGCGGCACGCCCCAGGCCAAACACGCGGGCACACCAGAACGCAAACCAGCCGGCCAGCACCAGGTGGAGAACCAGTGACCAGCTGTAGGCCCGCTCGACACTCAGAAAGCGATACAGCAGTTGATGGACCGGATAAAACACTCCGATCCGACCATCCGCGACGGCCGGTGTCCCGAACCCCAACCGCTCGTTCCATTGCGGAACACGGTCGTCGGCAAGGGCCCTGGAATAGAACTGGTACAGCGGAAGATCGGTCGACGTGATCTCCGGCGCGACGGGCTGTTGACCGGTGACCAGAATCGGCCAGAACCAGGCCACCACGATGAGGGCCAGCAAGCACAACGGTCCGGCACGGTGCGTGAATCGCATCAGCGTTGAGCGTTCCTGGCAACAGACCGACGTTCACTGCAGATGAGCGATTTCACCGCTTCGGGAGAAAAGTGAAACTCTTCGGCCTCGGTTTCATGCATCACGTGGTACCACAATTCCGCGTGGACTTGCAGTGGAAAACCCGACGGGTCGACGTCCGGACGCAACTCGTAACGGAACCGCCGGGTCTCACCCGGCAGCAATCGTGAATCGGTCGGCGAGAGTTCCAGTGCCTGTGGACCATTGTCGAAAGCCCCCTGCCGTCGACTGAAAATCTCGACCCGAGGCCAGGCACCACCTGGAGTTCCAGGATCAATCGCCGCCCCCCCGGGCCCCGCATCAGGCTCGCCGGAGGATTCAACCGACGTGTCCCGCAACACCTCTCCACGGGAGTTCGTCACCCACGTGTGCAGGGTCACGCTCCGGAAGAACTCTCCACCGGGGACCTTGTGACCAACACGACGAGCCGTGACGCTCACCGAAACCACCACCTGCTCCTGTTCCTGCTCCCAATCCGCGGCCAGTTCAAGTTTCAAGGCGCGGTTGAGCATCTTGTTGTCGTAACCTCCCGGCATCACGTGCTTGCCACCGGGCATGTGACAGTCGTGGCAACGGGTTTCAAAACCGTCGGCCAGGCGATAATCGAGAAACTCCTCGAGACTCGCCTGCTGGAAAGGACCGTGGAGATAATCCGGCAGGTGAACGTCCTTGAAGTTGAACTGGTGACAACCGGCACAGAACTCGGCCGTTCCCAGTTCCTGCGACTTGCGGACAGGATGAGCGGCGCGAGCCTTCTGCGTCGCGTTCGTGACCAGCACCTGCCCATCACGAACATGACAGCTCAAACAGCCGACCCCCTGTTCGAGCCAGTGGGGGGGACGTTCGAACAGCTGTTCCAATTGAGGCGGCTCGTGAAGAGGCAGCAAAGTCGTGGACGGATTGGTGGGGGCATGACAATTGAAGCACCACTGCTGTCGTCCACCGCCGGCAGCCAGGCACTGTGCCTGAAAATTCTCGTTGGTCCCAGCAACAAAGTGCCTGCTCGACTTCCATTCGGAGTAGGCCTGCTTGTGACACGTCCCACACCACTGGTTCGTCCAGTGTCGAGGTGCCCGGGTTTCGAGCCGATTCAGGCCCTGGTCGAAATTCACCGGGGTTTCTGCCACCGAGGCGTGCAACACGCCGTTGACCGCCAGTAGTGCCCAACCGCCCCCCAGTCCACCGGAGACAACTAGCACGACCAGCAGAATCTGCTGAAGTCTCCGCCTGCTGGAGACCATGTGTCGGCCCCTTGCTATGTTCCTGACCGTTCCCTGCAGCAGACCGACCCACGCCGACACTGCCGGCACTCATCGTCATTCAGGTTTTCGGCACTGTCAAGAGTCCACTCAAACCGGGATTCGTCACCAGGGGATCCTGGTCCACCCGGTCACCCAGCCGCGGCCTGTCCTAGAGGTTGTGCAGCAGGCCTCGCATGTAACCGACAGCGAACGAGATGTACTGCTTGGGAAGTCGACCCTCACCGGTGATCCCAACGGGGTGATCGAAATCGATCACACCGTCATATCCCACCGCGTCCAGTGCCCGCACAACCTGGCCCATCGACATGTCGCCATCGTCGACAAAGACCTCCGAATAACTCCGATCTTCGGGCAACGTTCCACGGACGTTACGGAAATGCACATGGAACAACTGCTGCTTCTTGCCAAAATGCTCGATCCCCTTCAAGACGTCCTCGCCCGATTCGTACCGCGTGCCACAACAGAAGGTGATTCCGTTGTTCGCGCTGGGAACCTCGGAGAACAGACGGTCGAAATCGCGGTGTCGACACAAAATCTGCTTGGAGCCAACAAAGTCATACAGCGGCGGATCGTTGCCGTGCATCGCCACCTTCGTCTTCGATCCGTCGACGATGGGAATCACCTGGCGATAAATATTCAACAGTCCCTTCCACAACTGATCACTGGTCACCTTGTACCTGGGTTTCAGTCCCAGCGACTGGACACGGTCCAGGTCGAAATGCAGGTAGCGGTACCCACCCCGACCACGACGACGAATCCAGCTGACCGAGTCCTTGGCCAGGTGCAGCCGCGCCTGGCAGGCCTGGATCCCGTAGACGGGAATCTCAAAATCGACCAGCAATTCGGCCATCCGCTTCAGCTTGTCGATTTCCTTTTGCCCCTCGGGCCGCGCCAGGTGAGCATTGAGGTAGAACGAACCGAGCGAATTGGCCCGCTCAATTTTCAGACCGACATCGTCCAACCGATCCACAAGGGTCTTGAGTCCTGTCCGAGTGAACTCGCCGTGTTCGGCATATCCCTCGATCATGTCGAGCGTGATGTCGACATGATTCACGCCGATCTGCTTCAAGTACCTCAGGTCGTTGTCCTGCTCACTCTTCATCCACGACGGATTGATCCGCGTGCCTATCCGGATCTTTGTCTTGCGCTTCGGCCTGGGGGCAGCGGCGGCTGAGTTCGACAAACTCGCAGTTCCGCCGGCGGCCAGGCCCGCGGCTCCCAGTGCCGCTGTCCGAACAAAACCACGACGGGTTGACTGTCCGACACTCGTTTCTCGACTGGTCTCCTGAGACGTTCGTTGATCGGTCATCCCGGCTGTTCCTTTCGAATTCAATACCCGACGACTCGACATCATACCCGCACCGGACAAGAATTGATCAATCAGACACGTCTCCCCAGTTTCACCTCGACCAAGCACTGTCACATGCCTGATCCGACCAAGGTCTTCAAGATCGCCCGACTGTCCCGCACCCTGGTCATCGTGCCCCAGGGTGCGACGATGAACTTCCAGTACACCGACGTGCATCTGGAATCCAACGAGTTGTACCGGATCATCGACGAACCGCAGCTCAAGAATGTCCTGATTGACCTGGGTGCTGTCGAATACATCGACTCGATCATCATCAGTTCACTGCTCCGCGTGCTGACAAAGTCGCGTCAACTGGGGGGAACGGGAGTCTTTTGCTGTGCCAGTGACCCGGTGCGAGAGGTCCTGGGTTGTATCCAGATCGGACGACTTTGGCCGCTGTTTGAGTCGCGTGACGAAGCCCTGGCCGAGGTCGAGTCCCCGGAGGCCGACGAGTGACCGACGTCGATCAACCGTCCGGAGACCAGACCCTGGAAACCGTCGGTGTCTACCCGTCGATCACGGAAGCCTCGATCGTTCGAGGTCAACTCGACCAGGCCGGCATCCGCAGTTGGCTCCAGGAGGAACTCACCTCCGGTCAACTTTTCCAGGTCGGAACCGCACTGGGTGGTGTCACGTTGCAGGTCGCCAGCGGTGACCTGCAACGGGTTCACCAGTTGTTCGCCGAGCACAACACGGACGGAGCATCGCCCAGTCCGCCGTGGACGTGCCCACGTTGCGGCAACGATGTGGACGGTGGGTTCGAGATCTGCTGGAGTTGCCAGGCATCCCGGTCGGGCGAGTGAAGATTCCAACTCCCGACAACTAGTACTCGTTGTCGGCCGCCCCCTCGCCTTCGAACCCCGCAAAGTTGCTCTTGGCCACCTGGCGGACCTCCCGGCCCTGCACCTCCTGGGCCAGTTTCGCCACCGCCGCCTCGACGGTCATCATCCCCAGATCGCCATCGATACGGTCTCGCAACGCGATCGAATCCTCGGCCGCCTCCTTATCACCGACCACGGCCATGTACGGAATCAGTTCCAACTGCGCGTCACGAATCTTTGACTGAACCTTGGCGCTCCTCAGGTCCGTCGTGGTCCGGAAACCGGCTGCCTGCAACCGTTCGGCCACCTGCGATGCGTACTCGGCATGTCGGTCCTCACTGATCGGCAACACCCGTACCTGCTCGGGAGCCAGCCACAACGGAAATGCCCCGGCAAAATGCTCGATCAACATTCCCACGAATCGTTCCATCGATCCGAATGGTGCCCGGTGGATCATCACCGGACGATGCGGGCGGTTGTCGGCTCCGATGTAATCCAGATCGAAACGTTCGGGCAGGTTGTAGTCCAGTTGGACCGTCCCCAACTGCCACTCGCGCCCGATGCAGTCACTGACCATAAAATCGGCCTTCGGACCGTAAAACGCCGCTTCACCGGGACACTCCTCGTACTCCAATCCCGTCTCCTCCAACACGTTCCGCAGGCTCCGTTCGGCCTGCTCCCAGTTCTCTTCACTGCCGACATACTTGTCGCTGCCGGTTTCCCGCAATGACAACTGGACCCGGTAGTCCTCGAGGCCGACGGCATCGAGCACGAACTTGACCAGGTCGAGCGTCTCGCGAAACTCCTGCTCCACCTGGTCGGAAGTACAAAACTGGTGAGCATCGTCCTGGGTCAGGCCCCGGACCCGGAGCATCCCGTTGAGTTCGCCGGACTGCTCGTAACGGTAGACGGTCCCGAACTCGGCCAGCCGCACCGGCAACTCGCGGTAACTTCGCGGTTGTGACTTGTAGATCTGCACGTGATGCGGACAGTTCATTGGCTTCAACAGAAACCGCTCCTGGGTCCTCTCCCAGTGCCGCAGAAACGCCACCCGCTCGTCCCGGGTCCCCGTCGACGGATAACTCGACGTGTCACACCCCAGCACCGCTGCGGCATCACGCAACGCCTGCTCATCCTGCTCACCCAGTGCCCCCGCTTCGAGCCTCGTGATCCAGGCATCGACCATCTGGCCGGCATCGTGAGTGAACAACGGGGCAAACTGAGAATCCCGGTAGTAGGGAAAATGGCCGCTGGTCTCGTACAACTCGACGCGGCCGATGTGAGGTGAATAGACCGGGTCGTACCCCCGCGATAGCAGTTCAGCCTTGATGAAATCCTCGAGTCGCGACCGCACGCTGGCCCCCTTGGGCATCCACAGGCACAGACCCTGTCCGACCTCCGGCGTGATCGAGAACATCCCGTGCTGCTTACCGAGCACTCGATGATCCCGTCGCTTGGCCTCTTCAACCCGCTCGAGATACGCGGCCTGGTCCTTCTTGCTGAACCAGGCGGTTCCATAAAGCCTCTGCAGCCGCCGGCCGCTGCTGGCATCGCCCTTCCAGTGCGAACCAGCCACACTGAGCAACTTGAAGGCCTTGATCCGCCCGGCATCCGGAACATGGGGGCCGCGGCACAGATCAACGAATTCGCCCTGGCGGTAAAAACTCAGGTCGGAATGATCCGCCAGTCCCGTCTCGATATGCTCGACCTTCAACTGCTGGCCCAGCTCGTCACAGAAGGAGATCGCCTCGTCACGGTCCAGGTGAAACCGTTCGAACGGTTCCGCCTCCTTGATGATCGTCCTCATCTCCTGCTCGATCCGCTCGAAGTCCTCCTCGCGAATCGGCTCGTCCAACTCAAAGTCGTAATAGAATCCGTTGTCAATGGTTGGCCCGAAAGCCAACCCGACCCCGGGAAAGATCCGCATCACCGCTCGAGCCATCAGGTGGGCGCAGCTGTGACGCATCACCCCCAGGGCCTCGGGGTCACGGGTGGTCAACAGCTTCAACGGGATCGGATCCGCCTGCGACAACTGCGTCAGCGGCCGCATCGCATCGACCACCGTCCCCTCGATCTCGGCGGCCATCGTGGCCCCGGCCAACCGTTCACCAATTCCCGCTGCGACATCCAGTGCCGTCGCCTCGTCGGGGTGCTCCTGCAGGGTGCCGTCGGGGAGTTCTACCTGGATCATCGTTGCCTCGACTCTCTCCAACCTCCACCCGGCCGCTACGAAAGGCCGCCGTGCAGGTCGATGGTTTGGATACGCGGGTCCATGTAAGGGAGTTGCCTCCAGAGCGTCAACACCGACCCAAGACCGCGGGACGAACAGGTTCCACCTGCTTGACGACCCCTCGCAGCAGACGCTAGCTTGGCGGTTCGAGGACGATTAGCTCAGCCCGGTTAGAGCGCCACGTTGACATCGTGGAAGTCA
>CAWVUS010000210.1:0-9447 GCA_963933195.1 uncultured Planctomycetaceae bacterium | reverse complement strand
TCGACTTCGGTGGCCTCGGCCAGTTCCATCGGTTCAATTTCGGGCAACTGCGGCATGGTCTCTTCAGCCGCATCGCCTGGATCGTCCTGGCCTTGCTGCATCATTCCCCACAATCCCCGGGATCGCAGCGGTTCGGTGCCGCCCTGGTCTTCCTGCGGTGGTTCGATGTCCTGGTGACCCGGTTCGGCGTTCTCCTCGGTCGGGGACTGTTGTTGATCGCTGTTGGTCGAGTCGGAAGGGGAGGCGTCGCCGTCGGGTTGTCCCATCAGGTCCCAGAGACTGCGGCCACGTGTTTCCTCGGCGTCAGCCTGGTTGACCGGTTCGCCACACACCGGGCAATCGGGCGACTGGTCGGGGACAGCGTGTCCCCGTGGGCAACTGCGGTGCGTCGAGTTTTCTGGAGTCATGCCGGTGCCTGCCGGCTGAAGAGTTGTTCGGCGAGGCGTCGCCGGTTGACGAGTCCCAGGGTGTGGTTGTCCTGGACGACTGCACCCAGCGGTGCGGCGTGTTCATTGAGTTGCAGCAGGGCATCGAGCCTGCTGGTGCCCGGTGCCATACGAGGCAACTCGATGAGCAGGTCCGCGACGTTCCGGTCACCGACGGCCAGGTCGATGACTCTCACACACGCGAACCATTCACCGTCTTCGTTCTCACGGTGTACCGCCACCTCGGTCAGCCCGAAGTGGCGTGCGTGTTCGAGAAGTTGATCGCGTGAGGCGGTGGAGGGGAGACCCAGGACCCGGTGGCGCGGCACGAAACTCGAATCCACCGGTGCCCGGCTGGTGTTCAGCAGCCCGCCGACAAGCCGGTTCTGGATGTCGGCCAACAGTCCCTGCTCGTGGCCCTCCTCCAGCACTTGAACCAACCGCTTGCGGCCCAGGACCAGTGGCGTGGTTTGTGGGTCGGTTGTGCCAAATCGTTTGAGCCACCCGGTGATCAGGATCAGGGGGGCACTGATTGGTGCAAAGAGGTAGAAGAAGGCACGGAACAGTGGGGCATTGCGGAGCAATCGTCTTTGGGGTGAGCGGAAGTAGAGGTTCTTGGGCATCAGTTCTCCGAAGAGAAATACGATGGGGGAAATGGCCAGCGTGCCAACAATCTCCCAGGCGAGACCGGGGGATGTGACGATGGCGGTGATGACCAGGGCGACGCCCTGGGCGGTCAGGAAATTGGCAACGTTGTTGCCGACCAGCGTGGTGGCGACGAAAGCCGAGGGATGCCGGGCGAACCACAACACCCGGCTGGCCGAAGCGTCTCCCGCGTGAGCGTCGATGCTCAGTCGGACGAAGCTGATCCGGTAGAAACCGGTCTCGGAACCACTGAAGAAGGCCGAGAGCCACAGTCCCAGCGCGAAGACCAGCAAGGCAGTGAAAATGTCCATCAGTCCGATTCTCCCCCGGAGTCGTTCGGTGGGAGATCGTCGAGGGGATCAGTGTCGCGGGCGACAAGAACCTTGATTGGTCCCCGCCCCGAGGCCTCGATGACCCGGATCCGGTGACCCTGCCAAAGGCATTCGTCCCCAGCCACGGGCACTCTCTCGAGTTGTTCCTGCAGCAGACCGTTGACGGTGACCTGGTGCTCGGGATCGGGTTCGTAGTCGAGTTGGAGGCGTCTGGAGAGGTAGCGGAGTGTGGTCAGGGCCTGGACCTCGTAACGTCCCTCACCGATCGATTCGATTGGCTCGCGTCGAAGCAGCCGCCGTGCCCGGCTGGGTTCGGGGGACAGGATGGTGTCGAGGATATCGTCGTGAGTCAGAATTCCGACCGCGTCCCCGTACTCGTTGACCACGCAGGCGGCACTGGAAAAGGTGTCCCGCATTCGTTGCAGCACCGGAGCCAGGCGGGCACACCAGGGAACGGGAATCACTTCCTCGGCGAGTCGTTCCAGGTGCGTATCGGGCAGCGACGCCCGATGGTCCAGAGGGATGATTGACTTGACGATGTCCTGGTCGCCCCCGACGACGACGAAACCGGTCTCGACGGCCTGGGCATCGAGATCCTGGAGGTGAATGGGAAGTGGCAGGGTGACCCAGGTCCCACGGGGACGCATCACTTCTTCGACGGAGATTTCGCCCAGGTCCAGGATGTTGTGCAGCACCTGTCGCTCCTGGATGACGACCTCGGTGGTCCGTGCCGAGTTGTCCACGGCCTGCTCGAGGTCATCAGCCTCCAGTGCGGGTTCGACGGTCACGTGCGGCCAGAAGACCCTGTGCAGAAACTCGGTGGTGACCAGGAAGATCGGGGCGATCGGATCAAAGATCCGTACGGCAATTGTCAAAGGCCACGCCAGCCAGGCGGCCAGTCGGCGTCGGAAGACCACCGCGATGCTCTTGGGGATCACTTCACCAAACAGGATGATTCCCAGAAGGCTCAACAGGGGGATCGCCGTGGCGAACCGGGTGTTGTCGGCCGCGATCCGTCGAGAGAGAACGATGCTGACGGCGAAATAGGTCAGGTTGATCAGCAGGTTCCAGAACAGGACGGCGGTCAGCAGACGGTCGGGGTTGGCCAGCAGGCTGGCCACCAGCCGTTGGCGACGCGGTCCGACGCGAAAAGCGCGCAGGTCGTCGCGAGACAGGTAGAACAGGGCTGTCTCGCTGGACGAGAAGAAGCCGCTGGCCAGCACCAGGCCAGCCATCGCCAGTATCGCGGGCAACCACGTTTCCGCCGCTGACACCTCTATTTGCCTCGTCTGGTCAGGTACCTAGCCCCGATCTCCTGTTGTTCGCCCCAGTGCCACATCGAAGGCACTGACGGCAGGGACCAGCATCGCCAGCGACGTGAAGCCGTAGACGGCCACGATCGCCAGGCAGACGCTCAATGTCCCCTCTCGCAGGAACTCGGTGATGCTGTAAAAGGTCATGAAGGGCAGCCATCCGGCTGCCAGGGTCAAAGCAGGAGATGGATTCTTGTGGGTCAGGCTGGCCCACAGGCAGATACTGCCCAGGCCGATGAACACCACGAAGCTGAGCAACTGGGACGCCAGGGAACCACTGGCTTCCACCAGTAGCATCAGGAACACGAAGATCCCCACGAACAGGAAGAACAGCGTTCCCAGGCTGTTGCCGATGGCCGCGCGAGAGCCCTCGAAGGTCAAGCTCGAGTGCAGCCCCAGCATCGCGGCGAAGGCAACCAGAATCAAGAACCCCAACAGCAGGAAGGCGAAAGTCTCCCAGAGGAGATTGCCAACCGATGCCTGCCACGCGGCCAGTGCCAATGGCACCACGATGAGTTCTCTGGTGTTGTAGGCAATTCCGCCGAGTTTTCCGTAGATGAACTCACCGGAGGTGATGTCGGTGGCCAGCAACAGGTCGAGGGTCTTGCCGTCACGTTCGCTGGTCAGCGAGGTGACAGCCTGGGCATTGATCAGCAGCAGGCTCAGCAGTGACAGCCCGACCATCGCCAATCCACCAGGCGGAATCCGGTTCATGATGAGCCCGTTGCCGTTGTCGACGGCGACCAGGTAAGCGACCACAGCGGCCAGCAGCAGGTAGACCAGCTTGATCAACTGCACCTTGCGGCCATACGCCCGTGTGCGGATCTCTCGCCAGATCACCGGGTTCGACCAGATTCTCCGGTGTCGCACTCGAGTCTCGCCCGAGGTGGCGTCGGTTTCCTCCTCGGGTTGTATGTACGTCGTCCGCGATGGGTTCCACGCCCTGAGTCTCCACACGGTGATTCCAATCAGGGCCAGGCCCAGTCCGGCCAGTGCGATGATGGACCGCAGAGCGACCGGGTCGCGGTCTCGGGCGAAGGGGTCGATCACTGTCAACAGGGTGCGGAACGGGTTGAAGGCTGTCAGCCAGGCAGAGTCGCCCAGCACCGCCCGGGTGGCCTCCAGAGCACCCAGGAATCCGACGATGCCGAGCACGCCAATGGCCAGGGTCTGGAATGTCTTTTCTCGCCAGAAGGCGACCAGGGCTCCCCAGCTTCCCGCCGCCACCGCCACCGCCACACACAGTGACAGCATCCACACGATCTGTTCCCAGCCGACACCTCCCAGGAGATGCACCAGGAAGAAGACCGGGGCCGACACACCGATCAGGACCACGACGATGAGCAGGCTGGCCCCGAGTTTTCCCAGGACGAGTTCCTTGGCGGTGAGGTCGGTCATCAATAGCAACAGCAGCGTGCGGCGGTCCTTTTCCTGCGCGATGCTGCCGGCACAGAAAATCATGGCAAAAAAGAGTACCAGGGGCAGTTGGACAAGCGAGAAGATCTTGAACAGCAGGCTGCCAAATCGTGCGGTGTCACCAATGTTGCGGACCTGTTGCCAGCCGAAAATCGCCTGGTCGGCCGTGTACATCAGGACGAATAGCGCAGCGACATAGCCGGCACGGATCAGGAAGTGCCGCAACTGGCGTGGTGCCGTGGTTGCTTCGCGGGTGAAGATCGGTCCGGCCAGCACTCTCTAGCTCTCCGATTCGCCTGCGTCATCGCGGAGGTAGTGGCCACTGCGGCCACCAGATTTTTCGAGCAGCCTGACGTGGTGGATGTCCATTCCACGGTCGACCGCCTTGCACATGTCGTAGACGGTCAGTGCCGCTACCGAGGCGGCCAGCATGGCTTCCATTTCGACGCCGGTCCGGCCCTGGTTGGCGACACGCGCCACGATCCGCACGGACTGTGTGTCGGGGCAGGTGAAGTCCAGTTGAGCCGAGTCGAGAGGCAGCAGATGGCACAACGGAATCAACTCCGATGTCCGCTTGCTGGCCGAAATTCCGGCCAGCCGCGCGACTTCAAAGACGTCCCCCTTGGCCACGCCACCTTCCCGGATCAATTCCAGCGTCTCGGGCTGCATGGTCACGATTGCCTCGGCAACCGCCACCCGTCGGGTGATCGGTTTTTCGCCGACATCGACCATCCGGCTGGCACCCGAGTCGTCAAAGTGGGTCAGGTCGGACATGCTGGATTTGGTGGTGAGAACTGGGGACGGGGTGACCGCGACTTCCAATGTCGTTTCATCACAGTATAGGTGTCCGGAGTGGGCTTGCGGAGGTTGACACGGAGATTCCGAGGTTCAGTGTTGCCGATAAAGTGCAGCCAGCAGCACGCCACAACGGCGGACCTCCGCCACCGGGGTCAGTCCCGGCGGGGTGTTCCTGAGAAAATCGGGAAGGTCGGCCTTGCGGCGGAAGATCATCACCCATCGTGCTGTGGCGGCAGAGGGTGTGCCGTACAGGGCCAGGCGTGGGGGGCCGTTGTCCCAGACCCGCACCTGTTTGGGGAACTCGGTCCACTGCAATGGATGCAGTGACGGGAAAACAGCGATGGTGTCATTCTCCGGCACGTGACGAGACACCTCGAGCAAAAAACGGCGAGTCAGGCTGTCGCCCCAGTAGGTGGGTTCGAATCCAAGAGAGTGGGCACCGGCGGGACCACCGACAGCGAGGTTGTAGAAGGAGAGTCCACAGGGGTGGGTGGCGACCAGGCCCCAGCTTGCCGAGACGAGGATGGCGGAGGGGATCAGGCGAGTGGCGACCGGTGACAGGCGTTGGAATCGGTTTCGGCACCAGTCGGCCAGGGCCACCGCTCCACGGCCGACCAGGACGGCCCAAAGAGGAAACACGACCAGGAACAAGCGGGTTCCATCGTAAACCGCGATGCCCGGTACGGCGAACAGGACCAGTGGGAAGGCAATGCAGGCGATCAGCAGGCAGGCTCGTGAGTCCTTCCACCATTTCCAGTGGCGAGAGGCCAGTCCCCAGCCGGCCAGAACATGCAAGCCCAGCGGGACCGTCACGGCAAACATCACCAGGGAATAGTGCCAGGGCACCGCGATGTCGGGGGTCTTCCTGCCCAGGTAAAATACCGAAAGCTGCGCCCGGTCGGTGGTCCTGGCGAAGTACTCGACCAGGTGATCCACCGGATCAAGCCACAGCCATGGCCAGCCGGCAAGAAACACGACGCTGCCAATCGCTCCCCAGCATGCCAGTGGGGCGATCGCCCGGCCGCGGAATCGCCACAGGGCCCAGAGGATCACCGGAGGTCCCAGCAGGATGGCCTGGATCTTGGTCAGCAGTGCCAGTCCCAGCAGCAGTCCGGGGACAACCGCCCGCCGCCAGTTGGGAGCCTCCTCCGAATGCCAGCGGTCCGACAGCGACAGCACCGCGGCGGTGTAGGCCAGGGTGATCATCATCTCCAGCGAGGCGAGATGAGCATGTGCGACCAGCCGTGGCATCAGCAATACTGCCAGGGCTGCCCACATGCCGGCCGCAGCGCCGTACCAGTTGGCTGCGGTACGACCCACCAGGTAGATCAGCCAGGCGAACGCGATGGCCGATCCGAAACGGGCAGCCGTTGGAGCAAATGGTGTTGCAGTGGATTCCCGTGGTGTTGCGATGGCCGTGATCGCCCCATGAGAGATCCCCAGCGCAAGTCGGCCCAGTGGCGGATGGTCGGGAAGATAATCTCGATCCTCGAACAATTGTTTCAGCGTGACACCACCAACCATCCAGTACCAGGTCCCGCTGGCCAACCGGCAACCCTGGCCGACGTTGAACATCTCGTCGACGGTCAGTCCCGGTCCCTGTCCGAGCCCCGGGTAGTCCCCGGCGGCGTCCAGAGTGGACGCAACACCCAGCAGTCCCACGAGGGCCAATCCCGCGAGGGCCAGCCGCACCCGTGTTGTGACTCGGGGTATTTCGGTGGAATTCCGGTGCGTGATTGACTCTTCGGGCATGGGCCGGTGCGTTGGTATTGTCGTGGTGGTCTGCAGTGGACTCTACGACGGACGCGGACGAAACCGCCAAGTGAAGCAAAAAAAAAGGAATGCCCGGCCGTCCTGGCCGGGCATTCCCTTTGGTTGAAACCGCGTCTTCTCGGACGGCCGGGGTCGATGGCCTGTCAGTTCATCCCTGTGTCATCCTTGTGGCCGTAATTGCTGCGGGTTTCTTCCGTGGAGCCCTTCCCGGTAATCCGATGTCAGGCCAGCTGCTTCTTGCGGCTGATCAAGGTACGGACGCGTTCGGCCAACAGGGCCGTGTCAAACGGCTTCCGGAACGTCTCGTTGAAGATCGTCCGATCGAAACCGCTGGCGTTGTCGTCATCGGTAAGCAAGGCGACCAAAACCGTCTCGGTGTACTCACCGTTCTTGCGAAGATTCTGGGCAATCATCAGGGCTTCGGAACGTCCCATTCCGAAATCGACGATCACACAGTCCGGATGCAGCGACTCGGCCTGGATGCCAGCCTCGAATCCACTCATCGCGGCTTCGACCTTGTAGTCGTCGCTGTCCAGCATGTCGACGATGCCGGCTCGGATGGTGGGATCGACGCCGACGAGCAGAACCTTGCCCATCGCTTCGTCTTCGAGTTCACCCAGCGGCATCCCATGCTCCTTGAGGAAGCGAATGAGGTGCTCACGGGGGATCCTGCGGTCCTGTGAACCTGGGATGCGATACCCTCGCAAGCGGCCTGAATCAAACCACTTGCTTACGGTGCGCGGGGCTACCTTGCAGATCTTGGCGACCTGTCCGGTCGTGAAGATAGTTTTCATTGCGGGCTCCAGTCAGAATTATCTCAGTCTTGGAAGAACGTCAGCCCATGGGAACAATTCCCACTTCGGTCGCGGGTCCGTCCACCAACCGCTCGCAGCAATCGCGACGGATGGCCGGTTGACCTTGTACTCGCCAATCAATTCCAACCCGAGATGCTGGACTGGACGTGCGAGAACGGGCCGCTTGGATATCTCCTCGAAACGTTCCTCTGTAATTTTCGAATCCACCAATGCGGGGAGGTGGGACCGAGAGTTCGTGACCAGAGCCTCCTGCTTCCGGGGTGGGTCACCCCCGGAGTCCTTTAATCCCCCCCATCAAAACGAGACGCGTTGAGGTGTTCGGTTCTGCCGATTGCATCCCTGCAATCAGCACAATACCTGTGGCAGAACGTTTCGCCCCTACGTGTCTGACCTCTACTTTCGACCTAAGGACGGGAGGGACTTTAGGATCATTGGCCCTGTAACGCCGTGTCAGTGCCCGACCAGGCCCAACAATCGGTTACTTCCGGGCAATCCGGAGGTTCCGCAGGGGCCGATCCCTGCCGACTCGACCCTGGTTTGTGCGGGCCCATCGAGGCCGACCAGAAGAGTCTGAACGCGAGTTTTTCAACTTCCGCGACGCGGTCAGGCCGCGTCAGTTTCTCCATCCGGAGAAGTGGATCCGATTTCTCCAGATTCACTGACGTCCTCGAATCGCACCGAGATCCGCTTGGAGACTCCCGGCTGCTCCATCGTCACACCGTAGATCACGTCGGCGACGGTCATCGTCCGTTTTCGGTGAGTGATCATGATGAACTGGGTCGTCTTGGCGAATTCAGCCAGCATCGAGGTGTATCGTTCAATATTGGCGTCATCGAGTGCTGCATCAACTTCGTCAAGAACACAGAACGGGCTGGGGTTGCTCTTGAAGATTGCCATGACCAGGGCGACGGCCGTGAGTGTTTTTTCGCCCCCGGAGAGCAACGAGAGGCTACGGAGTTCTTTGCCGGGTGGTCGTGCAACGATGTCGATGGCGCAATCCAGCACGTCGTTGGGGTCTTCGAGGATGATGTCACTTTCGCCTCCACCGAAGAGAAGACGAAACATTTCCTTGAAGTGTGCCTGGATGGTGGTGAATGATTCGTGGAAGAGCCGCTGACTTTCGGCATCGATCCGCCTCACGATTTCCTCGAGAGTTGCTTTCGCCTCGGCCAGGTCCCGTCGTTGGTTCTCGAGGTGGTCGAACCGTTCTTCGAGTTCCTCGAGATCATCCAATGCGTCGGTGTTGACACTGCCCATGAGTTGGAGCTTGCGTCTCAGTCGAGACACTTTCGCCTCGAGTTCGTCTCGAACCCCGGCAAATGTTATGCCCGGCGGAGGTTCGAGAGTTCCATCGTCATTCTCAGCGGCCTCGGGTTCCGGTTCTTCCTCGTCTGCAGCTGCCCCGGTGTCAACCAGCATTTCCGCAGAACTGTCCTGGTCGGGTTCGGGCACCAGGTCAACTTCGTCCGGTTCCGATTGCCCAGGTTCAGGCTGGTCGTCATTGAGTTCGAGATCGTCCTGGTCGGGCGTGTTGGCGTCTCTGAGTTCTTCGAGATGGAGTTGAAAAGCGGAGGCACTCGATTGGGCCAGGTCATCCAGGCCGACCTGGTATTCGTCCTGCAGTCGCGTTTCCATCGCCTTGAATTCGACTCGGATTTCCCTCGCCTTGAGTTCCTCGTCGTGTTGCTGTTGCCGGAGTTGTCCGATCTCTTCGAGCAACTGGTTGTCCTCGGCCGCCTGCCTGGTTCGTGTTTGTTTCAGTTGGCTGCGTTCGGTCGACAGCAGGTCGATTTCCCGCCCGTGACGTTCGTCGACGAGTGCGAGGTCGGCTAATTGGCTGCCATCGTTGAGGATCTGGAGATTGATGGACTGGTGCTGGTCGGCGAGCTGTTGGAGTCGGCGTTGTGCTTCTTCGAGTTCGCCGTCGTGC
>CAWVUS010000209.1:0-9461 GCA_963933195.1 uncultured Planctomycetaceae bacterium | reverse complement strand
CCAACGCTTCGCCCAGTTCACCCGAACGCCGCATTGAAGCGGCCGAGGGGTACCTGATGCTGGAGATGCCCGAGCAGGCATTGCGGGAGCTACGGATGGTGGAGGCCCGCGTGGGCTGCACCGAGAGCCACCACACGGCGATTGCCCGGTTGCGTGGTGAGGCGTTTCGTCTCAAAGGAGATTTCGAGGAGGGGGCGCGGCAGTTCCTGGTTGCCCAGTCGGATGCTCCCGAGGATCTGGAGATCTCGATCGGATTGGCATGGTGTCTGAAGCGGACAGATCGTCTCGAAGAGGCGATCGACGTGATGATGTCTGCCTACCAGTTCCACGACGAAGAACCCATCGTGCTCTACAACCTGGCCTGTTATTTCGCACTGGCCAGTGACAAGGTGCACGCACTGAGTTGGCTGGGGCGTGCGATCCGCATGGAGAGTTCCCTGCGTGAGTTGATCCCCGACGAAACAGATTTCGACAGCCTTCGCGACGATGCCGATTTTCAGTTGATCGTGGGAGAGCGAAAGGTTGAGAGTGGTGAGTCGGGAGGGGAGTGACTCGGAGAATGGTGGATCGGCAACGTCTGTGGAATCATGTCGAGCGATTGGCGGCCGAGCCGCGTCCGGCCGGAAGCGAAATTCTCGAGAACTGCCGCGGGTACGTGGCCGGACACTTCGAGGCAGCCGGATGCCTGGTGGAGCGGCGTTCATTCAGCGTGGATGACGATTGGGGGAACCGGGTTGAGGGAGTCAACCTGGTCGCACACTGGCCCGACCAGTTCGATCCGTCCGCTCCCCGGTTGCTCGTCGGCGCCCACCTGGACTCTTTGCCCCAAACTCCCGGTGCCGACGACAACGCCAGCGGGGTGGCCGTCCTGCTCGAGATCACTCGTTGTCTCGGCGAAGAACTTGCTGCTGGTTCCCAGCACAGGTCATCCCGCCCGGTCAGCCTCGAACTGGTTGCTTTCGATCTCGAGGAAAACGGAATGCTTGGTGGCGCGAAACGGGCAGAGGAGTTCCAGAATGAGGGGGTCGATCTGCTGGGGATGGTCTCCCTGGAAATGCTCGGTTACCGGGATCCGACACCTGGAGCACAGTCGTTGCCACGGCAGCTCGAGGGGCTGTATCCCGACACGGGTGACTTCATTGCGGTGATTGGCAACCAGAGATCTGAGTTGCTGATTGATCTTTGGGCAGAGGGAATGCGTCAGGTCGAGGGACTGCCGGTTGAAACGCTCGCGGTGCCTGCCAATGGCGAAGCCCTGCAGGCCATTCGTCTTTCCGATCACAGTCCGTTCTGGGATGCCGGATTCGAGGCGTTGATGATCACCGACACGAGTTTCATGAGAAATCCTCACTACCACCGGTCCAGTGACACACCGCAGACGCTCGATCCCGAGTTCCTGGCCCTGGTGGCCCGTGGATGTTTGACGGCGGTCAGACGGATCGTAACGGGTGCGGAATCTGGAGAAGAAATCGGGTTTCAGACCGGTGAGTAAATCCCCGTGTATGACGTGTTATTGCAGACTCGAGTCCCCCATTCAGGGTGATTTGTGACGTAAGCTAGAGAGAGTTTTTCTGGAGCGACAATCCCCAGGGCACCGACAGGTCCTCTCCACCTGGAGTTCTCATGTTCGATTCAACCGACCAGAGCGAAACCCCCGAATTGTCTAACGACCAGGGTGCGATGGAACCGCAGCCGGAGATGGCTCCTCCCCAGGAGCCGGTGTCTCCGGAGGCTTCCGCTCCCGTCGCCACGTCACCCGGCTCGATGTCCGGTCCCAACCCGATGATGCGTGGATTGGTTGGCGTCTTGATCCTGATCGTGGTGATCGGGGTTGTCGTGGTCCTGTCGGAACCACCGGAAGAGACCGATCCGCAGGGGGGGGCGGCCACGGTTGATCCCTCCCAGGAGCTGGGTCCTGACACTCTGGCGAGCCGCAATCCGTTTCTCTCGACCGGGCCTCCACGGGAGAACCTCGAGGGGAACTGGGTCCTGGTGATCAGCCAACCTGACGACCAGGAACGCCGGTTTGACGAGATTTGCTCGGGCCTGTTTATCCTGGCCCCACGGCGTGGCAACCTGGACGACATGACGATCCGGTTTGCATTCCGTACCCAGGTGTTTCCCGACGCGAAACTCGACACCGACATCACCTCGGCTGGTGGCAAGCAGGCCAGGATTGTTTTCAGTCAAGGGCCGCAGCGGATTGATTTTGCGGGCAACTTGTTCAATGACGGAATCGTCTATGGCAACGTGGTTCGGGGCGATGTCTGCCTGGCGGCCCGGCTGATGCCCACGGACCAGTCCGAACTGGATCGCGAGATCGCGGTGATGTCGACGCTCGATCGTCCCAAGCTTGACGCGGTGATGAACAAGGCGAAATCGCAGAGGTTGAGTCTCTACGACACCTACCGGATGTTCAGCACCGAGCATTCCGACACGTCACTGGCCCTGGATGTCAGTCTGAAGAACCTGATTGGGCATGCCGATCCGTCCAAGATGCCGTTGAAGGCTTACCTGTCGGCTGTCGAGGACCATCTGAAACTCACCAAGCGGTGGGGACCGCGGATGACTCTGGTCAACAGGCTTGTGCTGTCACACGTTGCCTTCACTCGCGGCTACCCACCTGCCGCCACCATTTCGCTCTCGGATGGGCTCTCCAAGTCACTGGACGATGTGTCGTGGAGTGTTCCGTTTCAACGGCGACTCGAAGAACTGCTCGACCGTTGTCACGCCAAGCAGGCGCGAATGGATACCGAGGAGGCTCTGAAGCAGTTGGCCTCGAAGTCGACCACCGATCGCGAAACGCCCATGGCCAAGCTCCGGGAACTCCACAAGAAGTTTCCGCACAGTCATTTTGTGACTTTCGGATTGGCCGAGGAGGCTGAAAAGGCCAAGAGCATCGACGAGGCGATTTCGCTCTATGGCGAGATCGTCGCTCTGCCGTTGCTGGAACGGTTGCTGGAGTTCGAGTGGGCAAGTGCCGGAGTCAAGTCGGTACGTCCAGGTGACACGTTGGCAAAGCTGTGGAAACAGAAACACGGAGACACCAAGGGACTGCCGGCCTACCTGGACGGCGTTTATGCGGATGCCATCAAGGGGCTGGCCAAGTCGACCGAGATGGCGGTGTCGGAATCGTCGAATCGCAGCGTGTTGTGCGAGCTGTTCACGAGTGTCCGAGCGGACTCGGCGGTGGCGGCTGAGATGTCGACGGCAGCCCTGGCTCGCCGCCTGGGGACCGACAAGCTGATTGTGGTCCGGTATCACCCCCTGGAGGTCTCCAGTCGCAACCAGGGCAACGGGGATCCGTTGGCCAACGACGCCGCATTAACGCGGCTGGCGTACTACCGGGGCCGGACGATTCCCTCGGTGTTTCTTGACGGCCGTCCGCTTTCCGCCGTCGACGGGTTGCTGGCCGACACCTCCGTGGTCCACCGTCGACTGGCTCAGGAGACGTCCAATCGGTTGTCGGTTCCCAGCGATTGGACGGTGACACTTACGGCCAAGCGAACCGGGGAATCGATCAAGGTGACGGCCGGTGCCAAGAGCAGCAAGCCGGGCGACGGCGACTACCGACTTCGACTGCTGTTGGTTGAGGACAGTGTGGTGATGCCGACGGCCAGTAATGGGATCCGGGTGCAGGAAATGATCATGCGGTGGCAGATCGACGGGGGCGACGGACTGGTGCCGAAGGATGGCAAGTTCGCTGCCAGCGAAGTGGTTTCGGTTGATGAAATCCGCAAACAACTCATCGACGACCTGTCTCGTTTTGAGCGGCTCCAGGGGATGAATTTTCCCGTCAAGCCTCTCGACTTCAAGTCGTTGCACGTGATCGCGGTGGTCCAGGACGAGACGACTCGTGAGGTGCTTCAGGCCAAGCTGGTGCCGGTCACCGCGAGCCCGTCTTCCAATTGACCATCGCGATTCCGGTGGCCACCAGGGCTCCAGCGACCAGTAGCCACGGCGAGGGTGCCGATTCGCGGAATGCCCACGCGATCAGAACCCCGAACACCGGTGTCGAGAACGCGAAGACACTCAGGCGTGCGGCCGGGTGGCGTTTCAACAACTGGCACTGCACGGCGAAGCAGAAGCCAGCAACGACCAGGCCCTGGTACAACAAGCCCAGGCCCGCCGCCATCTGGAACCTGTCGAGGTCGATCTGGTCGGCCTCCAGGAACAGGGAGGTTGCCGTGAACAGTGCCACCCCGACCAGGTCGTGCCAGAGAATCAGCCGGGCCGGTGGGACGACTCGCACCGCCTGCTTGGTGTAAATGATCTTCACACCCAGCAGGAACCCGCTGCCGACCAGAAGCAGGTCGCCGGTCATCGAGGGTTGGTCGAGGCCGGCTGCGGCTCCCTGGGGATTGCTACCGGAAGTGACCAGCACCAGGACGACTCCCGACGCGGCGGCGACCAGCCCGAACAGTCGGCGGGTATTGAGCCGATCGGTTCGGGTGATGAAGTGTTCGAAGGCCGCCACCCAGAGCACGAAGGTATTGATCAGGAGCGAGCCGTGGGAAGGACTGGACGAGTGTAGTCCGAGATGGAACAGGGAGATCTGGACGTAGAGCAACAGGCCACAGATCAGTGCGGGACGACGTTGCCCACGTTCCAGACCCAACCCGACCCGCTGCACCATGCACCACGCGACCATGAAACCGGCCGCCAGCAAGAACCGGGCGGCCGCTACCCCGATGGGTGGTAGCACGTCCTGGGAGTACTTGATCGCGACCGGCGTGCCACCCCACAGAAAACTGGTCAGGATCGCCAGCGTGGCCGAGGAGGGGCCGACCGGTTGGCGGCCGTCATCGGATTGCCGCAATGTCGTCATTGAATCCTCAATGCGAGCGACTGGTCGCCCACCTGTTTGCCCCCGTTGGCACGAACCGGTTACCGTAGTGACCCGCAAAGAAAAGTCAAATCGCCCTGAATCGGGATGACACCCGGAGATTGCCACCGTGAGATTGCATTCATTCCCTGTGCTGTTGCTGGCCGTTGCCGTGCTGGCCGGCGATTCGCCCGCCGCCGACCCGTTGCCACAGAGTCGTGATCCCCGACTGGTGATTGAACTGTTTGCTGCCGATCCGGATATCGTCACGCCCACCGGACTGGATGTGGATCATGCCGGCCGGGTGTTCATGATCGAGAGCAACACGCATTTTCCACCCGAGGGCTATGCCGGTCATCCCACCGACCGGCTGCTGGTGCTCCGGGACCAGGACGGTGATGGTCGCGCGGAGAAGCCGGTCGTGTTTGCCGATGGGTTCGTACATGCAATGAGCATTGCCGTCCGAACCTCGTTTGATCCGGATCGTCCCGACACCGTGCTGATTGCGACCCGGAAGGACGTGATCGCATTGTGGGACGACGACGGTGACCTGGTGGCGGATCGCCGCCGTCGGATTCTGCACCTGGAGACGCCGGGCAACTACCCGCACAACGGGCTGGCTGGATTTGCCTTTGACGCACGTGGCCACATGTACATCGGGCTGGGAGAGAACCTGGGCGCGAAGTACCAACTCATCGGCAGTGACAAGACGACGTTGTCCGGCGGTGGTGAGGGCGGCAACATCTACCGTTGTCGACTGGATGGTTCGCACCTGCAACGCTTTGCCACGGGATTCTGGAATCCCCATGCCAATTGTGTCGACGCCTTTGGTCGTCTTTTCAGTGTCGACAATGATCCGGACAGCCTGCCGCCGTGCCGATTGATGCACATTGTCGCCGGTGGCGATTACGGTTACCGGTTCCGCAACGGTCGCAAGGGGTTTCATCCGTTCACGAGTTGGAACGGCGAGATTCCCGGCACATTGCCGATGCTGGCAGGGACGGGGGAGGCGCCCTCGGGAATCGTCGCCTACGAATCCGACGGGTTGCCAGGCGAGTACGTCGGGAACCTGCTGGTGACCAGTTGGGGAGATCACCGGATCGACCGGTTCCGGTTGGTCGAACGTGGAGCGTCCTACGAGTCGGTGGCCGAGGTGTTGATCCAGGGAGGGGTCAATTTCCGGCCCGTTGGCTTGGCCACCGCACCCGACGGGAGCCTGTTTTGTACCGACTGGGTTTTGCGGGACTACAAGGTTCATGGTCGTGGCCGCGTGTGGCGGATTCGTCGCAAGCCCAGCGGAAGTGACCGGCCGGTGGTTGACGTGGCGACAGTGACCGCCAAAACAGGCGTTGATCAACTGGTGCAGTTGGTCGGCTCGCCACGCCTGGCATTGCGTCGGGCTGCGGCCCGGGCCCTGGCTGGAACCGTTGCCGGTCGCCAGAGAATGCGACAATTGATTTCCGACCATCGCAGCAGCACGCGGACCCGGGTCGAGGTGTTGTGGGCGATGGCTCTTGTCGATCCACGAGTCGAGGATTTTGGTTTCTTACGTTCGGGAGCCAAGAGGCCCCGACTGGCCGGTGGTTCGACGGAGGTGGAGATTGCCTTGATCGATCTCGTTGGGTCTCCACAGTTTCCTTTCGACGTCGCCAAACGAAACTTTCTCGAGGACGAACAGGTGGCGGCAACTCTGTGGGTGCCGGATCCACTGGACCTGCCAGGGGCGACACGGGGACACCGGGCACGCTGGGCGGCTGCAGCGATGAGACTGCTGAGTTTGGAACAGGCCATCGGGTTCCTGGAACCGGATGATCCGTTCCTGATGGCAGCTCTTTTGGCCAGAACGATGCGGGATGATGTCACCGGTCCGAAATTGTTGCAGGCCGTTCGGGGGGCACTCGGTGCAGCCGCCCGGGATGCTCGGCGTCAGCAGACAATCCGGTTGTTGCTGGCGCTGTCGTTGCTCAGGCAGTTCAACACTCCGGAGTTGACCCGGCAGATGCTCAGTGATGGGCAGGTCGATCCGGTCGCGCGACGACTGGTCGTGCAGTGGGTGGCCGAGTCGGATCAGAAAGAATTCAGACCCGAGATCGCCGCCATCCTGAACGACACCGGGATCACCGCCGACCTGTTCCACACGACCCTGGCGGCACTGGACATGCTCGACGGAGGTGATCCCAAGAAGATCGACAACACGGCTCCGGCCGACCTGGCACTGCCGTTGCTGAAGGACGGGCAACGTCCCTCGGCCGTGAGGTCCCTGGCGCTGCAGTTGGTCGATCCGTCGTCCAAGGCCCTCGACCGCCAGCTGTTTGAAGACCTGCTGGCCAGCGATGATCCCAAGTTGATCTCCGAGACCGTGCGGACGCTCGGGCTGTCGTCCCACGGTTTCGCTCCGCCTCTTTTGCTGGGTGTGGCCGGTGATCGGAAGCGACCGCTGGAAGTTCGTGCCGATGCGGTGGCCGGGCTCGGGCGTTCGACCGGCACGGCGGGCGTCTTGGCTTCACTCGGGAAGTGGACGAAGGATCCTGAGGAGGTGCTGCGTCGTGAAGCTCTGAGATCGTTGCGGTCAGCACTGGCAGCCGACAGCGACAGCCAGGCCCTGGTGGCCGCGATGGTCGATCGTTTGAAACTGGCAGAAAAACCGACCACGGCGCAGCGAGATCTTGCTGACCGATTGGCCACCGCGCTGGTGATCGCCGGGCGCAGCTCGCAGCCGGAGTTGACCAGGATTGCCGGTATACGTCCCGGAGACCTGGATGATTGGGAACGACGCCTGGCCGGAAGAGGCAGCGTGGCAGCGGGCCGCCGGTTGTTCTTTCACAACGCTGGTCCACAGTGTGGCCGTTGTCACATGGTGAATGGCCGCGGACGGCGTGTCGGGCCCGATTTGTCGCTGGTCGCGCGGTCGAGAAACCGTCGGCAGTTGCTCGAATCGATCCTGCTGCCCAGCCGCGAGGTCGCTCCCCAGTTCACATCATGGACGCTGGTGACGATTGATGGTCGAGTGCTCAATGGAGTGATTGTCTACGAGAACCGGGATCGATTGACCATCGAAGATGCCGATGGCAAGCAAACCAACCTGGCCAATACCGAGGTCGAAATGCGGACGCCGCAGAAGAAATCACTGATGCCCGAGAAGTTGATCGACAGGTTGGCGATCACGGAGTTGCGGGACCTGTTGTCATTCCTGGAGACGTTGAAATAGGCGGGCCAGACGGAGTGGTCGGCAACCGCGTGCTCGCCAGGGCTATTCCACCAGCAGTTCACCCAGGACCAGGATGGTGCGTTCGATTTCCTCGAGCGTGTTGTAGTGCAGCGCACTGATTCGCAGCGTGCCATCCGGTTCGAGTCCCAGGGCTTCGGTGACTGGCAAGGCATAATGATTGCCCGGCCAGGTGAAGATACCGCGACGGGCCAGGTTTTCGGCGAGTGATGCAGGCGACAGGTTCCGGTGTGTGATCGAGTAGGTCGCCACGCGATGGTCGATCAATTCGGGGTCGGTGATCCCGTGGACGATGGTTCCCGGCAGGTTTGCCAGGCCATCAAGTAGTGCCAGCGAGAGTCCGCGTTCGTGATCGCCAATCGCCACGAATGCCGCTTCGAGTGCCTGCCGTCGCGATGCAGATCCGGGATCGATCGCCCGTCCCAGGTCGGCGAGGTACTCGATCGATTCTTGTACACCCGCAATGCCCTCGTGGTTTCCTGTCCCGGTCATCCATTTGCCGGGCAGCGTGTCGGTGGCCGGTCGCAGCTTGTAGGGGGTGAGTGATTCGAGGATCTCCCGTTTTCCCCACAGCAGCCCAACGTGAGGCCCGAAAAACTTGTAGGCCGAACAGGCCAACAGGTCGCAGTCCCAGTCGGCAACATCCAGGAGTCGATGCGGAGCCAGGTGCACTGCGTCGACGAAAACCAGGGCACCGACCTGGTGCGCGGCCTGTACGATTTCGTTGATGGGATTGATCGATCCAGAAAGGTTTGAGGCGGCACCGACAGCGACCAATCGAGTTGAATTGCCGAGTTGCCTGTGGAAATCGTCCAGGTCGAGCGTGGCGGTGTCCGGGTCGATTGCCACGTGGTCGACGGCAACCCCGGCATCCTTCGCGGCCAAGTTCCAGGGAGTGACATTGGCGTCGTGATCGAGTTGTGACACGAGAATCCTGTCGCCGGGATTCCAGGTGCGGGCCAGGGCTCGCGACATGGCCAGGGTCAAAGTGGTCATGTTCGCCCCAAAGGCGATCGTGTCGGGGTCGGAGGCGCCCAGGAAGTCGGCAGCGGCCCGGTGGGCTGACTCAAGCACCGCATCACTCTCGACGCTGGTGGCAAATGGGCCACCGTGGTTGGCGTTGGTGCCGGTCAGATAGCTGCTGACGGCATCCGCGACGCGTTGCGGAACCTGGCTGCCGGCGGCTCCGTCGAGAAAGACGGCTGAATGATCTCCGACGGTCCGGCCCAGAGCCGGAAACTGGCTGCGAACAGCGTCGAGATCAAGGTGGGCCATCATGAAGGCCACTCACGAGGAACGCCTATTCGTCCGATTCCTGGTCGGCGTCTTCTTCTTCAGCAGCTTCTTCTTCAGCTGTTTCTTCTTCAGCTGTTTCTTCTTCAGCTGTTTCTTCTTCAGCTGTTTCCGGTT
>CAWVUS010000208.1:0-9495 GCA_963933195.1 uncultured Planctomycetaceae bacterium | reverse complement strand
CGAACGAGCGACCGAGAGATCGGCCGGGAGGCCCTTTTCGGCCACGCCGTCCTCGTATCCCTTGATGATCCGTTCATTGAAATCATCAACATCCAGGACCGGCAAGTCGACAGGAATGAATTCCTTGTCCACCAGGGTCCCGTAACAGTTGTTGTTGAATGGATCCCGTTTGTTGGCGTCGTTGATCGACGGTTCGCCGTGGGCTGTCGCCATGTTTCGTGTCCTCGTCTCAAACCCCACAGCATTGCCGCGGGTAGTTGGCCCAGGTGGAGGACGTCGAAACGCCCTGTCCCTGGCCGTGGCCAGTCTTCTGGATATTTCCTTAGGCGGCGCCGTTGCTGCCCTGGATCAATTCCTGGGGAATTTCCTGCATCTCACTGTAACCGCGTTTGACACATGTCAGGTTGTCCTGGACAACCTGCTCTCCCCGTTTTCCAAAGTACTTTCGCAAAGCGGTCTCAACGCCCTCGTAAACCTCTTCGTCGCCCATCCCGCTATCCTGGGCATAAGGCGTCAATTTCAGGAACACGCCCAGCAGGACGATTCCCTGCATTCGCATTTCCAAGTCGGCGACCGAAGCCACTTCACGGGCGATATTCACCATATCGGCAAAATAAACCTTCAGCTTGCCGGTACGAATCACGTCTTTCTGGTGTTCGGGAATCCTCGTCCAGACATCGGCCGGATCCGAAAAAGCACTCTGCATGAAGATCGCACCGTTGTCGACCATGCCCTTCAACGGATGCCCACTGTCCAATGCTGTTGTGTCATTGAGAACCACAAGATTGACGTATTCCAATTCGCTATGTGAAAAAATGTGCGAATCAGCAATCGTCAGGTAATAGGTGGTGGGCAACCCCTTCTTCTCAGATCCGTATTTCGGATAAGCCTGCACATCCTTGCCAAACACCTGCCCGGCAATCGTCGCGATCACTTTGTTGGAGGTGACCGATCCGAATCCTCCTACCGAGTGGCCCCGCATGGAAAAGGCTCCCGAGGGACGCAGGTCCGGGTCCTCGGTATTCTCGAGCGCCAGGGCATGCTGGATCCCCAGCACGAAGAAGTCCTGTCCGTCATTGATCATATTGTCGAAAATCGCATTGATATCGCCCGGCCGAACGTCACGGCTTCCCAGGCCTGCGGCCCCGTGGTAGATCCGTGGCGCACGCTCGATCTTTTCGTGGCCCATTTGACCAGCCATCGCATCGCAAAACGCCGCCTTGATCTCTCGGGTCAAGTGATTTCCAGTGGTCGAGAGCGGATCATCCATTCGTTCGATGATCGAGAAAGCCACGCAATCCTTAAGAGCGGCGACCAACTGCCTCGCCGGGAACGGGCGGAAACAGTACACGTTCAGACACCCGGCCTTGATTCCCTTCTCGTCCCGCAGATAGTCCACCGTGGTTTGAGCCGTTTCCATGTACGACCCGATGCCGACAAGAATGTATTCGGCGTCTTCACACCGGTAGGTATCCACGAAGTCATATTTTCGGCCGGTCTTGGTATAGAACTCGTCGAACGCGTCCTGGAGATGTTCTTCAACCGTGTCGTAATACCAACGCTGGGCAATCTTGCCCTTCATGTACGAGTCCTGGTTCTGCACGACCCCCGACATTATGGGATTGTCCGGATCCATCAGGTTGGTCAAACGGTCTTCGGGTTTTCCGATGTAATCTTTCATGAATTCCGGTTCCGACAACAACACGCTCTCGACCGTGTGTGTTGTCAGAAACCCGTCTTGGACATTCATGAACGGAACCTGCGAGGCCTCGGCCGCCCGCCTTGAAATCAGGCACAAATCACCCGCTTCCTGGGCGTTTCTGGCAAACAGGATTCCCCAGTTGCAGTCCGCCACCGCCATCACATCATCGTGGCCTGCGTGGACGTTCAAGCTATGACTCGTCAATGCCCGGGCACCAATGTTGAACACAACGCCAAGGCGTTTTCCCGCGATCGTGTACAGAACTTCCTTCATCAGGACCAAGCCTTGGCCCGAAGTGAAATTCGTCACTCGCCCACCGGATGCGGCAAATCCTTCGCAAAACGTCGCCGAAGAGTGCTCACTTTCCGGTTCGACGAACACAAGATCGTCGTCCCACAGATTTTTCAGGCCGTTTTGAACCGCCGCGTTGAATCCGCTGCCCATGGTCGTTGAGCTGGTGATCGGAAAGGCTCCTGACCCCTGACACACGCGGGTTTCCACCCACACGACCGCCTCGGCCCCATCACAGGTAACCGGAATGCCCGGGTACTGAAATTTTTGTTCCGGATTCTCGGAAGCCGGAGTTTGGGTGCCGTCAAGAGTTCCTGTCGCCATCGAGATGTCACCTGCAGAAACTGGTTCACCCCTCGGCACACCAACCAAAAGTGCGGTAAACCTCGGGAAAAATGCATTATGGCAGATGACCCCATTTGCAGCAATCCTTGTTATTCCAACACGCCTTTTGCGGGTTCTGATGTAGCGGTTGCCTTGCCCAACGCCACCCACCTCATCACAATCCGCTCAGCCCCAATTCGGCCCCTTTTTAGCCAAAACCATGCCCCCACGTGTTTTCACGATAGACGTTTTGCTCGACCAGCTTCAGCTGACTGTCGAAGACTTTTCCGAGAAAACCGGCTTGTCGTTCGACCGCGCCGAGGCCATCGCGCTGGGGCGTTGGACGCCATCGCCCTCCGATCGGCAGCGAATTGCTGATTCATTGGAAGTCGAAATTGGTTCGGTCAGCTGGGGACATACGATGGACCCCCGTAACGTGCGTTACCGCCAATTTGGAATTCCGGAGGAAATTTGAATGGGCACTCGCAGCGTGGCCGAATTGTGTGAAGCAGAGAGCCTCACAATTGAGCAATTGGCCGAAAAAACGGGTCTAGAACAACAACGACTTCTGGCCATCTTGCTGGGACGATGGACTCCGTCACCGACCGAACGCGAGACGGTTGCCAGGGCTCTCGATGTCACCATTGCTGACATCACCTGGGGACACAAAACCCCGATTCAACACATCTATGGGCACGGCCCCGGTTGAACGGTCCTACATCACCCGGTCCACACCCCACGCGTATCGCTTTCCTGTCGGGAATTCTTTGAACTCCCGTCCGAACGGATTGTGAATGCTGTCTTTCCTGTAAACGGCATTCACCGCGTCAAGCAGTTCGGTGATTTCCGCGGATTCATACCCCACGCCACGGATCTCAAAAAAGTCCCCGTTGACATCAAACACGGCTAGCTGATCCGGCCAAACATGGACTTTTCGTGGGATGCTCATCTCCGAACGGATTCGCTTCAGAAAAACCAACGCATCCTCGAGTGCCCCACTCGAAAAGTCGTGACTGGCTAATGCCTCCGACATCCTGATTCCTCGAGCGACTTGACGCCGCCGGAGTTTTTGACTAATCAAAAACTCTGGTTTCGCCAACGTCCAGACTGGAAAACGGCAATTTCTTCACACACTCGTAAACTTGGTGTTCCACAAATCATCGTGCAACGCGTCAACATGTCAACTCGATTTACCTCTTGGACTCTACTGGCCCTGTTATTTCTGACAGGTTGCGGAACGGATTCCAGTCCGACCGGCAGCACCACGAGTTCTTCGGCGGCCCCCTCTCAATACAATATCGTGACAACTTGCGGGATGGTCACCGACATTGTTTCGATCGTATCCGGCGACCGAGGAAATGTTCGGGGCCTGATGGGAGAAGGCGTTGACCCTCATCTCTACAAGCCAACTCGCAACGACCAGAGCACGCTGCTCGGTGCCGACCTGGTTTTTTACTCCGGTTTGAAACTCGAGGGCCGGCTGGGTGACACGCTTGCCAGTGTCAAGCGATCCGGGAAACCAGTCCACGCCGTGACCCAACAACTCGGAGAACCGTTTCTCCTACAGCCACCGGAATTCGAAGGGCATTTCGACCCCCACGTTTGGATGGACATCACTGCGTGGAGCCAGTGCGTGGATGTGGTCGCCGACGCCATGGCCGAACACGATCCCGAACACGCAAGCGACTACAGGCGTCGCGCCGACGATTACCAGGTGGAACTGGCCGAAATGGATAAGTACGTCCGCCAGTCCATCAGCACGATTCCCAAAAAGCGACGCTGGCTTGTAACGGCCCACGACGCCTTCGGATATTTTTCCAGGGCGTACAAGATCCCCACGCGAAGTGTTCAGGGCATTTCCACCGATTCTGACGCTGCGATCGACGACATCAATCAACTGGTCTCATTCATCACAGAACGAAAGATTGCAGCAATCTTCGTTGAATCCAGCGTGAACCCCAAGAACATCACCGCGATTGTTGAAGGTTGCAAGCAGTCCAACTGGGACGTCCGCATTGGCGGCAAGTTGTATTCCGATGCCATGGGAGCTCCCGGCACCTACACCGGCACCTACCTGGGCATGATGGACCACAACGCGACCACAATCACCCGAGCCCTGGGCGGCACCGCCCCTGAAACTGGGAAAAACGGAAAGCTGATCCCATCGGTCGGCACCCAGGAGGCACCAGAGAGAACACCCCAGTGACATCTCTCCCACCCTCATCCAGCGCGGCGTCTTCAGCGGACCCAGTTTCGCCGGCGTCCCATCCCAAAACAGCTCCGCTGGCGATACACGACATGACCGTCGCGTACCATCGCCGGCCAGTTCTGTGGGACATCGATTACGATGCTTCCCCGGGAAAACTCACCGCGATAATCGGCCCCAACGGCTCGGGAAAAACGACGCTGATCAAGGCCGCAGTCGGCTTGATTCCGAGAGTTTCCGGCGACGTTCATTTTTTTGGCTCCCCCTATCACGCCGTTCGACACCGTGTTGGATATGTTCCTCAACGCGGCAGTGTCGACTGGGATTTCCCCGTCAACGCACTCGATGTGGTGGCGATGGGGTTGTACAAAAAAATCGGTTGGCTTCGTCCGGTCGCACGCCGTCATCGCCGTGAAGCGATGGAGTTTCTCGACCGTGTCGGCATGTCCGATTACGCCCGACGTCAGATCAGTCAACTTTCTGGCGGTCAACAGCAACGCGTGTTTCTGGCCCGAGCGCTCGCCCAGCAGGCCGATTTGTACCTGATGGACGAACCCTTCATTGGTGTCGATGCAGCGACCGAACGGACGATTGTCGAAGTTCTTCACGAACTGCGTGAAGCCGGAAAAACCGCACTGGTCGTCCATCATGACCTGCAGACTGTCCCCGAATACTTTGACAACGTCCTGTTACTCAACATGCGACTGGTCGCAACGGGCACGGTTTCGGAGGTCTTCACCCCCGAAAATCTCCGGACCACCTACGGTGGCAAACTTGCGCTGCTCGACCAGGTCGGACACCGAATGACACTTGAGCCTCCTCGCTCATGAACGCATCACGAGGTCCAGCGGCGTTGGTTGAACGAACCGGTATTCCTCTCCGACAGTTTGCGTTCCTTTTTGCCACCGTGTTGTGTTGCCTGCTTGTCCTCCCGGTGGCGGGGAATGCCGCCCCTGCCCACGCTGCTGACGACATTGATTCGGCAGTCCCACACCCCGAACCCCGGTCCAGCACATGGCCCAGCTGGTCCAAGGTTCAAGACACACTTCTCTTGAAGCAATACAACACTCGGCTCGTACTTCTTGGAACCACACTCCTTGGCGTTGGCGCGGGCACGGTTGGAACGTTCATGCTACTACGCCGCCGTTCGTTGATCGGTGACGTTGTCAGCCACGCTTCATTGCCGGGAATTGCCGTGGCATTTTTGGCCGTGGAACTGATCCACCCCGGCACCGGCCGGTCTCTGCCAAGCTTGATGCTCGGTGCACTGACAGCCGGACTGCTCGGCGTGTTATGCACAATGGCCATCACCCGTTTCAGCCGAATCAAAGAAGACGCCGCGTTGGCCATCGTCCTCAGCGTCTTCTTCGGCGCCGGTATTGCGATGTTCACCGTGATTCAAAAACTCCCCACGGGACAAATCGCTGGCCTGCAACAATTCATCTACGGACAGACGGCGGCGATGACCTCCGCGGACGTCCGTTGGATCGCCACATCATCAATAGCTGTCGTTTCCGTATCGATCCTGTTGTTCAAAGAATTCGGATTGCTGTGTTTCGACGAGGAATTCGGCCGGAGCCAGGGGTGGCCCACCGTCGGCCTCGACCTCGCGCTCATGGGCCTGGTTGTCACCATGTCGATCATCGGCCTTCAAAGTGTTGGCTTGTTGCTGGTGGTGGCAATGCTGATCATTCCTGCCGCCGCTGCACGGTTCTGGACGGAACGGCTGGGCCCGATGACCATTATCGCGGCCGTGTGCGGCGGCGTGTCAGCCTGGCTCGGTGGCGTTGTCAGTTCCCTGTTCTCTCGCTTCTCAGCCGGTGCCGTCATCGTACTGGTCGGTTCATTGTGTTTTGGAGCCAGCCTTCTATTGGGAACACGGCGCGGGCTTCTGCCCAGGTGGGTGGCACAAAGAGAATCACGGCGACTCGTCGGCCGACACGACCTGTCTCGGGCGATCTATGAAATGCTCGAACCGCAACTCGCGTCCACCGACTCCACTCTCCCCGGAGACCCCCTGTGCCAACACGAGTTGACCTACACCGCAATCCTGGAACGTCGGAGCTGGTCTGCGGCTCGGCTGGACAAACTTCTTCGCACCGCCGTTTCCGACGGGTCACTCGTGACAACGGAGAACGGCTGGGTGTTGACCGAAACCGGGGCAACCAGTGCCAGGCAAGTCGCAAAGAACCACCGTCTCTGGGAAACCTACCTGATCCTGCACGCCGACATTGCCACAACCCACGTTGACCGCGACGCCGATCTCACCGAACACGTTCTGGACGAGGAACTGATCGCCGAACTGCTCGAGACCGTCAGCCAACGATATCCGCAAATGGACATGCCACCCAGCCCCCATCCGCTCGACACCAAAGCCTGATCCCGCACCGTCCCCATGCAAACAGCCACAGACCTACTCACCAGTGTCGGCAGCCACCTGATCAGCGGTTGGTTTGAACTCGACACCTGGATTGTGATCACGGCAGCCCTGACGGCCATGGCCTGCTCGATCCCCGGGTGTTTCCTTGTCCTGCGCCGCCAGAGCATGATCGGCGACGCGCTGACCCACACCGTCCTGCCCGGCATCGTTGCCGCTTTCATCCTGCGACAATATTTCGGGACGCTGGGATGGTTCGGGCCCAGTTCAGCCGATTCGCGAACGACTTTCGACACCGCCAGCTACGCGATGATGTTTGCCGGTGCCATCCTCACCGGAGGCGCCACAGCCATCCTCACCGAATGGATTCAACGCCAAGGGCGTGTCGAGAATTCTGCAGCACTTGGCGTGGTCTACACCTCACTGTTTGCACTCGGCCTGTTGATGATCCGACTCGTCGCCGACTCTGTGCATATCGACCCGGACTGTGTGCTTTATGGCAACATTGAAACCGTGTGGACCGGCCCCGGCCACATCCCCCGCGCCGCCTGGATCGGTGGTGCTGCCCTGATGATGAATTCTCTCCTCGTCGCCTGTTTCTTCAAAGAACTTCGCATCAGCACGTTCGATCCGGCTCTCGCCTCGTCGCTTGGAATCAATTCCACCGCCATTCATTACGTATTGATGTCCGTTACCGCCGTGACCGCTGTTGCCGCCTTTGAGAGTGTCGGGAACATACTGGTGGTCGCGATGCTTATCGTTCCCCCGGCGACAGCTCACCTGCTCACTGACCGACTCTGGGTCATGCTGGTCCTCGCGGCCCTGTGCGCCTCCCTGAGCGCAGTCCTGGGACACGCAATGGCCCTGGTTCTTCCCCCCTTGCTCATGTCCCGTTTTTCGGCGACACCACTTTTTGAAGGCGTTGACGTTTCAACTCTCGACGCTAGCACTTCAGGAATGCAGGCCGTCGCCACCGGGCTTCTGTTTGTAATGGCCATGTTGCTCGGGCCTCGCCACGGCCTGATCGTCCGGGTCACACACCGTTTGAGGTTGGGACTTCGCATTGCCGCCGAAGATATTCTTGGCGCGCTGTATCGCGACAATGAGACGGCGCCGAATCCAACCCACTTTCTGGCCACCGGACGACGTTCAGCGACATACCGCGCTGCTGCATGGAATCTTCGCCGCAAGGGACTCGTCGCCGGAACAGCATCCGAACCGTTTCTTACCGACAAAGGGCGAATCGCTGCACGGCAACTCATACGAGCACACCGCTTATGGGAGAGCTACATGGAACGCCATTTTGATGTTCCCGGCGACCATCTCCACGAGGCAGCACATCGGGTCGAACACTTCCTTGACCCGGAACTGCGTGACCAACTCGCCCGGGAACTCGACTCCCCGGAAACCGACCCGCACGGAAGAGACATCCCGGGTTCCTGACCCCGGCCTCCTATTCCCGAACGAACCTCCGGCCTTTCAGTTCGAATCGCGGCAAATCACCAGGGGCAACCGCGTCCACGACCGCTCCAAAATTAAACGTCTCGCGAATCGCCGCCACGACACCATTTACAACTCCCGAGGCCTCTGCCCCCGGGGCCGGTTCGACATCAACCCGCAACTGATCCATCGCGCCTTCGCGCCGGGTTACGACACGGAACTCAGCGACACCAGGGACACTGCGAATGACCGCTTCGATGCTCGACGGAAACACATTATTTCCACGGATCGTCAGCATGTCGTCGACTCGGCCCAGTATTCCACCTCTCAGTCGCAGCAACGACCGCCCACACCCGCAGGGCTCGGGATCCGCGATCACTAGATCACCGGTACGATACCGCAGAACGGGACTTCCGGTCCGGCGAAGCGTCGTGATCACCAATTCGCCCTGTTCCCCGACTCGAACCGGTTCCAACGTCTCCTGGCCGACGATTTCTGCGATACATTCGGTTTCCAGAACATGCATCCCCCCGGGCGAGCTATCACACTCAACGGCCAACGGACCGAGTTCTGTCATTCCCCAATGGTCGACCACCCGTGCGCCCCATGCCGCTTCGATGGCTGCGCGGACCCCCGGAACACTTCCACCTGGCTCACCGGCGACGATCAAAAGCCGCACCGGCCCTCCAGGGAGGTCAAATCCCTCTTCGCCAGCCACTTCACTCAGACGCATCGCGTAGGTGGGAGTACAACAAACCACCGTCGCATGATTCTCTTCGATCATCCTCAATCTCGCAGCACTACTCATTCCCCCGCCCGGCAGGCACAGGTGTCCTGCGGCGGTCGCTCCCTCAAACGCCGCCCAAAATCCGATGAACGGGCCAAACGAAAATGGGAATGCAAATCGGTCACTGTCGACAACGCCAGCAACACGGAAGATCTGACTCCACGCCTCAAGAATATTCGACCACGCTGCCGGTGTGTCCAGCCATCGCAGTGGCCGACCAGTCGTTCCTGACGTCTGGTGCAGCCGGGTGTATCGGTCCAACGGTTCACTGAGATTGCTGCCGTAGGGTGGATTCTGGTCCTGATCAATGACCAGTTCGTCTTTTCCACAAGTCGGCAATTCGGCCAGTAGCGAGAGGTCGTCCAATC
>CAWVUS010000207.1:0-9533 GCA_963933195.1 uncultured Planctomycetaceae bacterium | reverse complement strand
GCCAGGTCCCGGCGTGGCGGCGGGCCGAAAGGTCGGGGCCGGGCCAGTCATCCGGCCAGTTATCCGGTGGGGCGCCGGGGGTGAAGAACTGTCGGCAGAGGTCGACGGTGTCGGGTCCGGAAATCCGGACAATGCCGCGGGCGGCGCCACCATGGGGCGAGGCGACGGCGGCGATCGTGTCGTCGGTGGCGGGGAGCATTACCGGTTGGCTCTAGCGACGACGTTTTTTTCTGCGACCGCCCTTGCCTTCGGATTTCTTCTGTTGCTTCTGCAACCGCTCGTATTCCTGCTTCTGCAGTTCCATCTTTTCCTGGGCATCGTCCATCCAGCGTCCGAACCAGGCCATGATTCCACGTCTCGGCTTGGCCTGTCCCTCGGGCACCGGTTTTGGCTTGGGGGTTGGCAGCAGATCCATCAACTTGCGTTCACCCATGCCCCACAGCGTGGAGATGATGAAATAGACGAGCAGGCCGGCGGGCAGCCGGTAGAACAGGAACCCGAAGACGATCATCATCACGTTCATCATCTTCTGCTGCATTGCCGCCTCGTCGGTCGTCGGGGGCGGCATGAACATGCGGTTGTTGACCAGGTACAGCACCACGGTCACCAACGGCAGCAGGTTGAAGTCGGAGCCCAGGTAGGGGATCTCGAAGCCGAGGTGGAAGAGTCGGTCGGGACCGGCCAGGTTGTCGATGTAGAGGAAGGAGGCGCGGCGGAGATCCACCGAACTGCCCAGGGCCTGGTAGAGACCGATGAAGATCGGCAATTGAACGATGATCGGCAGGCAACCGGAAAACGGGTTGTAGTTGTTCTTGCGGAACAGTTCCATCTGTGCCCGGCCAAAGGCCTGCTTGTCGTCCCCGTGCTTCTCCTTGATCTTTTCGATCTCGGGTTTCAGATCCTTCATGATCTTGGCGCTGAGCGCCTGTTTGCGGGTCAGCGGGTGCATGCCCAGCCGCACGCTGATGGTGAGTACGATAATGGCAAATCCGTAGCCGAATCCGGGCAGCAACGAGTGAATGACATCCAGGAAATAGAGCATTGCCCGCGAGATGTGCTTGCCGATCCAGAAGATGTTGGTGACATCCAGCACGTCCTGGGCTTTGAGCGGTGTCAGCAACTGGGGCCGCTTTGGGCCGGTGTAGAGCATGTAGTTGTGAGTGAGAGTCTCGCCCGGTGCGATCTCGATGTCGTGGGAGGACAGCACAACACTGGACTGGATGTACTTCGACGATGCGCCACCCCGGTGAATCAATTGAGGTTCGGCTCGGGCGAGGTATCCCCGGGGGACGGTGTCCAGGCTCTCCTGGACCTGGTTTTCCGAGGGGAACAGCAACGCGGCAAAATATTGCACATCGACCCCAACGTAATGCCAGATTTCTCTGGGCTGTTGTTGTCGCTCGTTCTCGTCCTCGTTCTCGGCGATCTCGTCGGAAGTGATCGCATCGACCACCGTAACCTTGGTGCCGTTGCTACTGGCCCACTTGATTGAACTGGAGTAGCGGGAGTTCTCGAGTTCTTCCAACGGCACTCCGACGGGGCCTTGCAGCCGATAGGCCAATTGCCTGTCCTCGTCGCTGTCGTTTGTCAACGAGAGCGAGAATTCGAGCTGGTAGGCCTCGGGAAGGCGGTCGACCAAGGTCGACGGGTCGGTTCCGGTGGTGAGCAGTGACACGTCCGCGTCGGAGAGGCGTTTGAGTCGAAATGTCTTGGTGACGGTGATCTCTCCGACACGCAGTCGGAAGGTTGCCCCATTGGTGACCTCGCCGTCGGTTGACCGTTCAACGACTTCCCAGTTGAGCCGGTTGAGGCTGGAGGACTTGTCGACTGACTGGAGTTGCTTGTCGAGAGCCTCGATCGAGGTCTGCAGTGTCAGTGGCAGTTCACGGACCCCCAGTCTCGATGGTTTCCACGAGTCGAGTTCCGCGGCGGTCAGGCCGTTGTTGTCTGTATCGAGACTTCGAAGATGGTCTCCGACGATTGACAGTGGTGGATCTTCGGCAACCTCGGGGCGAGGGAGTGCCAGGTGCCTGGGATCGTTGGATGAGGAGATCATCACGGCAGCACCGCGAGTCACCAGCTGCACCTGTAGGCCGTATCCCGTTGTCGGGTCATTGCTCCCGATCGTCACAACCTCGAAGGGATGATCAGGCAGCGGAACCGCCGATGGCTTGTCGTCCGTGGCAGCCGGCTTGTCGTCCGTGGTGACCGGCTTGTCGTCCGTGGCTTCGTTTCCGACCGCCGCTGGCTGGTCTTGTCCGACGTTATCGGGGGCCGGTTCAGCTCGGTTCAGCCAGGTCCACCCAATCAACAGCGCGATCGAGAGGACCATGAACAGCAGGAGGCGGCGGAATTCTTCCATCGATCAACGTCCGTCCCGCAGACGATCTCCGAGGAAGTTGTCGAGATCGGGGATGGCGTAGATTTTTTCGGCCGTGGTCTCGATGTTGTATTCGACACGTTGGAACTCAACTCGAACAGCCCCCTCCGGTCCACCAGGCTGATCCCCGTCAGGGTTGCCGGCTTCGTCGGTGAGAATGACGTAGGAGGCACGGGAGTCACCGTTGCGGGGTTGTCCGACCGAGCCGACGTTGATCAGTGCCTTGGAGTCGTCGAGGGTGTAGACGAAGTCACATTCCTCCGGCGAGACAAAATTCAAGCCTTCTGTGAACACGCCGGGGATATGAGTGTGGCCCTGGAAGCAGTAGCGTTCGACCAGGGAAAAGATCCGTTCCATCTTTCTCTGGTTGTAGATGTCCTCGGGAAAGACGTACTCGTTGAGCGGATTGCGGGCGGAGCCGTGGACGAACATCAATCCCGGTTCCCGATGGACACGGGGGAGTTCGCCGAGGAATTCCCAGCGTTCTTCGCTTCCAGCCCTGTCGCCGGATTCGAGCATCTTGCGGGTCCAGAAGATGGCCCGTTCGGCTCCCGCGTTGAAGCCCTCCGGATCAAACAGGGCACCCTGATCGTGGTTGCCCAGCAGGCAAACAGCACACCGCCTCACGCGATCGATGCACTCGCGGGGGTTGGGCCCATAGCCAACGATGTCGCCCAGACAATAGATCTCTTCGATCGACTGGGCATCGATGTGTTCGAGCACGGCCTCGAGGGCTTCGAGGTTGCCGTGGATGTCGCTGATGAGGGCTCTGCGCACAGGAGACACTCGACTGGACTCGACCCGTCCGGGACCCCGCCGGTACACGACAGGTATTCGAGAAACCGGGCCAAACCCCGAGTCTAGTTGAGCCATCCAAGAGGGGTCAAGTTTATGCCTGTGACGTGGTTTTTTGACCACGCCCCGGACGTGACCTATCGTTGGAATACAGTCTGGTTGCCAGGCGGAATTGGTTCCTCTCTACAACCCTCACAGCACCTATAACCTGACCATCGCATGATTGCACAGCCCGGAAGTTTGTTGGTCGTTGAGGACGACGATGATGTCCGCGAGTTCCTGGCCGGGGACTTGCGAGCGCGGGGATTCCGGACCGAGACGAGCTGCAGTTGTGGAGATGCGATTGGACAGCTGCGTGAGCAATCCTTCGACGTGGTGTTGTGCGACGTGCAGTTGCCGGATGGAGATGGGCTCAGCGTGTTGCGCTATTGCCAGGAACGCCCGAATCCTCCGGGCGTGATTCTTTTGACCGGGTACGGTTCGATTGGGAGTGCGGTCGAGGCGATGCGGGCCGGGGCGGATGACTACCTCACCAAGCCGATCATCGATGATGAACTGGTGGAATCGTTGTCCCGGTCGATGGAACGTCGGATCGACGGACCGCATGAGCGGCGACGGCCGGCAGTTGTCAACCAGCCCGTGCTGGGGGGCGGGTTGATCGGCGGCGATCCGCGGATGGAGCAATTGTTCGAGTTGGTTGAGACGGTGGCGGGTACACGGACCACGGTGTTGATCCAGGGTGAGAGTGGTACGGGCAAGACGATGACGGCTCGTGCGATTCACGACCAAAGTGACCGTCGGAGTGGTCGGTTCGTGGAGGTGTCGTGTGGAGCCCTGAGCGAGACACTCCTGGAGAGTGAGTTGTTCGGCCATGTTGCCGGCGCGTTCACCGGAGCGGTTTCCGCACGGCCGGGCCGTTTCCGACAGGCCGATGGCGGGACGCTGTTCCTGGACGAGATCGATACGGCTTCTCCGGCATTGCAGGTGCGGTTGTTGCGTGCGATCCAGGACCGGGAATTTGAACCGGTCGGTGGTGGTCGGACCGAACGCGTCGACGTGCGGCTGATCGTGGCGACCAACGAGGACCTGGAGTCACTGGTTCGGGAGGGAGACTTCCGAGAGGACCTGTACTACCGCGTCAACGTGATCACGTTGACGCAACCTCCGTTGCGTGAACGCACGGCCGACATCCCGTTGCTGGTCGAGTCGTACCGGGAACGTTTCTCCGAGGAACTGGGCCGGTCGGTCAGCGACGTGGACACGGCGGCGTTGGAGTTGTTGTGCGAGTACCACTGGCCGGGCAATGTCCGCGAACTGGTCAACGTGATCGAACGTGCCGTGGTGTTGTGCCGTGGCGAGGTGATTCGGGTGGACGATCTGCCGGAAACGCTGCGCCGCGAGGATCCACCGGCCGAGTTGTTGGCTCGCAACCGACTGAAGTCGGCCCTGGCAGATCCCGAGCGTCGGATGATCGTTGATTCGCTCGAGGCTCATGGCTGGAATCGACAGCAGACGGCCCGCTCACTGGGGATCAATCGCACGACGCTCTACAAGAAGATGAAGCGTCACGGCATTGTCGCCCCGGCCCATTAGCAACCGGCTGATCGGGTGAGGTCTCCGAGACGCTCGCGAGATCGCGTTTCGAGTTGGTCGAGGACTTGCTCGGCCGTGAGTTGCGAGGAATCAATGATCAGGGCGTCGTCGGCTGGTCGCAACGGGCTGACCTCGCGTGTCCGGTCACGGTCATCGCGTTGGCGAATCTGGTCGAGCGTATCATCCAGTGGCACGTCGACGCCCCGCGCGAGCAGTTCTTCCTGCCGCCGCGTGGCCCGGATTTCGGCCGATGCCTCGAGAAAGAACTTGCACTGCGCCGTAGGAAACACCTCGGTGCCCTGGTCGCGTCCCTCGGTGACCAGGTTGCGCCTTCCGACCATCGCTTGCTGTTGCCGGACCATCTCGGCGCGGACACCGGGATGTTGTGCGACCCGGGAAGCGGCTTCTGAGATCGATGGAGATCGCAGCGCAACGGTGATGTCGACACCGTCAACCAGCACGGCCTGGTCATCGAAATGGATCTGCAGTCGACCGGCCTGGTCGGTGACCCTCACCGGGTCGGTGGTATCGATGCCTGCTTCCAGGCAACTGTGTGCCACGGCCCGGTACATCGCACCGGTGTCGATGTAGTCGAAGCCCAGCCGCCGGGCCAGTCCGCGGGCCGCGGTGCTTTTGCCCGATCCCGCCGGCCCGTCGATCGTGACGATCATGCCGGTCACGCCGTCTCCTCACTCATACTCGTGTCCACTAGTCGAACCTCAGTTCGATGTCAGCGATCTCGTGTGCGGTCAGGTCCACCCGCACCCCGTCGCCTTCAATCGGCAGTTCGGCGAGTGTCCGTCCCTCGAAGTCTCGTTGTCGAGCCATCGAGGGGGTTCGCCAGCAGCGGAGCGTGGTGCTGCGGTGCCGTCCTTCGGTCTCCTGCAATCGCACCGCGAAGCCGAACGCGTCAGGCAGGATGGACTGATCGTGCTCGTTGCCGATGGTCGTCTCGTCGTCGAATTCCTCTCCGGCATTCTCGCTGTCATTCGACCAGTTGGGTTGATCGACGAGCTCGAGGATCCTGGTGATCTGGACATTCCGACTGTCGAGATGGAAGAACCAGCCCTGGGTTCCGGTCGGCGGCGGGCCGGACGTCCGCTCGTGGACCAGCGGTGGTACCAGTTGATCGAGCGCGGCCTGCATGGGGTACGCCTGGTCGACGGAGATCGTCATCGAGAATTTCCGGCGTTGTTCGCCCTCGGGCACCAGGATCGCGTCGATCATGCGGTCTCCGGTCTTGCGGTAAAAAGGCATTCCCGGAGCAGACAGTGTCACCCGGTTCGACTCGTTGGCGATCTCGACATAGTAGGGACTCTCGAACCGGTCATTCCCGGCCGGTTGGGCGGTGCCCAGTTGGCTGCGGGTGATCGCGGCGGTGGCGTCGCCGTAGGCAAATCGCATCGACAGGTAGTTGCTCCAGGGGTCTCCCTCGGGCATCTGGTCGATGTCGAGTTCGATGTCGATCTCGACGTCAGGGCGATACCGCACCGTGCGAACGGTTTGACGAAATCCCGCAATCCGTTCCTTGTTCTGTGGGTCGATGAGTTCACCGTGAGAACGGATTTCTCCGATGTGAGGCCCGCTGGTGAGCAGTTCGACGCGGTGTGCGACCATCTCCGAATACCAGGTCGTGGTGTCCTGTGCCGGGTCACCTTCGTCACCGGAGACGGTTCTTTCGCGTGGGAAGCGAAAGGCAATCTGTTGGCTGACCAGGTTGGGTTTGCGGCCGTATCCCTTGATCCGCTCGATGCCACCCGTGTCGGGGTTAACGTGGATCTCGAAAAACTCGTTCCGCAACAGCAAGTCCTCGGCGAGAGGCACCTCCGGGTCGGGCGATTCAGAGCGTTCCTCGGTGGTGGGCAGCCAGCAGTACCCCGCGGCGGGCAGATCGACGATCGCGCGTCGACCTGTCGAGATGTCCTGAACACCCCGGAGGCCCGGTGTGTCGGCCGGGATGGACCGGTTGTCATCGATTGGCACTGCGACGGTGCGAGAGAATGAGAGCGTGTTGATGATCAGCAGGCCGGCCGGGCCGTCCTGGTCGGGCTCGCCAACGATCACTGTGGCCAGGGCATTGGCTGCCTCGTCGGCGAATGCAGTGACCGCCTGGCCGGCCTGGTCGCGATCCTCCTGGCTTCCTTCGCAGCCGGCGTTTTCGACAAGGGCCTCCAGGGCACTCTGCCGGGTGGTGTCGAGAGTCTGGCCGGTGAGCAACTGGGCCAGGCTGCTGCACCAGGCCGCGGCATCGAACTGGCCACGGCGTGCGAAGTGTTCGAGGTAGCGGCTGACCGGGTCGGGATCGCGGCCCGCGACCGATTGTGTCAGGAACGGGGCCAGGTATTCGCTGGAGTTGTACGACGAGATGCGGCCGGGGGTGTCGGTGTTCTGGAAGTAGTCGTCGAGAGTGACGAAGCGGCCCAGGCAGGGGGCATACGCGTGCATCCGGACCAGGTCCCGGAACCAGGGCGATTCGATTTCAGGCCAGCGGGCCAGCATCAAGGCCGCCGCCTGGTCCTCCTCCATCGACTCGGCCATCCGCATCGGGAATCTCAGGAAACTGGTTGCCGCCTCGGCCGCCAAAGGGATTCTCGACATGGCATCCACCACTGTTCCGTCGCAACCCTCCCATCGCAACTTGGACTGTTCGCTGTCGGGGTACAGTCCGTCGTCGAGGAGGAAGTGCAGTGCGGAGTGATAGCCGCTACGGGAGAGCAGTTGAGGCAACAGGGGGGCCAGGCCGAAGCGACGGCGCGCCCACGTGGTCGGTTCGCGTCCGAAGAGTCGCTTCAGAGTGCTGCGACCTCGCTGCAGATCCCACAGCAGCGAATCGACCGGGACAAGTGGTACGGGAATCTCCTCGTAGTCGCCACCCACCACGTCGATCGTCTCTCGCTCCCATGCTTCACGGATCAATCCGGCCAACTCGGGTTGATCCTCGACAATGGCCTCCGCATCGGCGACCCGAAGCATCAAGTTGACAGGCGATTCCCCGACCAGCAGTTTCCGCAAGTGCTCGTCGGCAACCTCAGGGACAACCAGGCACAGATCGACGAGATAACAGTCGACCGGGTAGAACCGCTCGCGGGCCTCGTGAAGCGACTCGAAACAAGTCTTCAGGTGAGTCCGAGCCGTCTCGGCGTCATCGGCCACAACTGACTCGGCTGCCATCACCACCTCGCGTTGCAGGAAAACCTCATCGAGGTTCCCGAAATGGTGCATGTGCCGAGTGAGCAGTTCCATCTGCAGGTAACAACTGCCGAGTGCGAAAAAGTCGGCGACGAGTTCCGGGTCCAGTGGCGGGGGAGATGTCGGACCGGATTCAGTGGTCTCGTCTTCCAGGACCGCCAGGACAGCAGCCACCATCTCCTCGCGGTCCGAGATGTCGGTGATGACCGCACAGCCGGCCTCGCGAGCCCGTGACGCCCAATCGTGGCCGAGCCAGTCAGTGCTGGCCGTCGGCACCAGGAACAATTGTCCGGGAGTCGGGTCGGTCGGTTCGTCGGCTCGTTGCCAGTTGGGAATGACACCGGTGGTCGCCAACAAACGTGGGTGCCAGGACACGGCGAATGCGTTCAGGAGGCTGGCGGCTTCGTCCTCGCCCAGTTCTGTCGGAAAGTCCTCAAGACTGTGGCTGGGAATCAGGATGACAACGTCGGTGGGAGTCATGGCCGTATGGTACTGGGATTGGGTGCGGATCACCGGGTGCCGGTTCACTGGTTGAACCGGGTTTGGAGGGGCCCATGGTGGGATCGTTCGGATTGTGAGTGTAGTAGGACCGCGGTTGAGGTCCAAGCGTCGGGGTCGGAACGGCAAAAACAGCGGAACTCTAGCGATTCTCCGGTCGTCCAAACCAACGAATGTGATGAACCTGGCCTGATGGCCGGTTTCAATTGACCCAATGGAAAACTGCGTGATAGCCTTACGTTAGGACGATCCATTACGTTTTTATTTTGACTGGATCCCGGGGCCCGTCCCCGGAAAGTCACTGTAGAATAGAGTGGGTCTTTTCTTGAGATGGTGGGAGTCTGGAAACGATGGCTGATAGCCAAGACGTTTGGGGAATTGAGATTGGCCAGGCTGGTCTGAAGGCGGTGCACCTGCGTTACGCCGAGGCAGCCGACCAGGTTCTGGCCATGGGGTACCAGTACATTCCCCATCCCAAGATTCTCAGCCAGCCCGACGCGATTCCCGAGGAATTGATTCCGCAGGCCATCGAGACGTTCCTGGAGGCCAACGACGTGGATGGGGCCCGGGTGGCGATCAGCTTGCCCGGTCCGAACTCGCTGGCCCGGTTCATCAATTTGCCACCGGTTGAGTCCAACAAGGTCGCACAAATTGTCGAGTACGAGGCCAAGCAACAGATCCCGTTCGATCTCGATGATGTCATCTGGTCCTACCAGAAAATTTCTGGCAGCGTCGATGAAGACAGTGGCTATATGCTCAATGCCGAGGTCGGCTTGTTTGCGATGAAACGCGACCAGGTCTACGAGACGTTGCAGCCATTCCTGGACGCGGGAATTGAAGTCGATCTGGTCCAGATCGCGCCGGTGGCGCTGTACAACTTTGTCTGCTACGACCAGATGGGCGTCCGTGCCGAGGACACGGAAGACGAATCGGATGAATACACGATCGTGCTCGACATGGGCACTGACAACACGACGTTGTTGATTACCAACGGAGCCAAGATCTGGATCCGCAATGTCCCGCTGGGAGGAAATCATTTCACGCGGGCACTGACCAAGGACATGAAGCTGACCTTCAC
>CAWVUS010000206.1:0-9544 GCA_963933195.1 uncultured Planctomycetaceae bacterium | reverse complement strand
CGTGCACTGGCCTCCGTACACGGGTGAATGCTCTCACCCCGGACGTATCTCGCGTTTCCATCCTTCAGTCGTTGCAACGCGTCACCAGCTGGCAGCATCAGATCATCCTCTCGTTCAGTGAACTACTTACGTCGCTCTTGTCACCAGCGAACTCCAACCATTCGCGTGTGACGAGGTCGCGGAAAATATAGATTACTTCGGGCCAAAAAGTCTCTGTCTCCTTGGCCCAATTTACGATTTTTTCGGATTGTCGGATCGCCCGACAAAGGATGAGAGCACCGCATCCCAGGCCAATCGTGTCGCCATGTCGACGACCGTGCGTGTGGCCTTCCGGTCGGTGGCCTTGCCCACTTCACCGGTCGTCACCGCATACAGCACGTCTCCGTCGATCAGCGCGTGAAACGGCTGAATGGCCCGGGCCATCGAGGTATGGACCTGGCGAGAGATCTGGCTCAGTTCCCAATCGCCGAGCTTCTGGTTGGTCACGACCACCGTCAATGTCGTGTTCCCCTCGGGTGTCGCTTCGCCAGCACCGGGAACCGGAGCGTTGTACATCAGTCGGCGACCGGTTTTCGGATCAAGATGACCGCGGACAACCTTCCCTGTCCGATCAACAATCGCGCCGACCGGGTTGACCACCGTGAAGACACCAACCCGGATTGGCCCCTGCCGGGCGAATGCGGCTCCCTGTCCGGCCAGTTCTCGCTTCACGGCTGGTTCCAGCCACTTGCCGCAACTGGCCGAGGCACCGGCACCATGGGCACCCCGGGAAAAACGACCCGGGCGTGCCACCTCCAGGGCAGCCCGTCCAAGTTCCCGATCGGGGTACACCGAGGTGGTGCGAGCACCAAAGTCGTAGATGACCGCGCCGGAGACCAGGGCAATGCGTCCCAACCGGGCCGCGTACTCCTTGCGTTTCAGCAAACCGGTCGCAACGCCGGCGACGGACTCCAACCCATAGATCGACCCACCGGTCAGGCAGATCGCGTCAACCGGAGCAGCCCCACGCCGCATCGCATCGGTCCAGAACGTGGCTGGCGATCCGCCCCGGATATCCACAACCCCCGTGGCTCTTTTGGGAAAATGAAACACGGTGCACCCGGTTGGCCCATCCGGGTAGACGGCCGAACCAATCAGCACACCCGGCAGGTCAAATTCCAGCACGTGGTCACCCGCGGACGTGTCGATCTTTTGTCGCGACCGTTCCTCGTTGGCCTCAACTCCACTCCCGGCAACCAACACCCCGGCACCACCGGTTCCAGCAACCTTCAACAACTCGCGCCGGGACAGCCCGGGACTTTGCGGAGGCGTGCCTGTCATTCGAATGCTCCTCTTTTCACATCCACCGTATTCGGCAGCCGCACCGTTGGTTCCGAAACGTCCCAATCACGCCAGCAGTTCGTGGACCACGCGGGCCTCGAACACGGACGTCAGTTTTTCTTCCAGGCCGTTGTGATCGAAGAACAGCCCCTCGTGGTGCATCCCCAGCAAGTGCAGCAAGGTGGCATGGAAGTCCGTGACACTGACACGGTTCTCGACCGCCTCGTACCCCAGTTCATCGGTGGCCCCGTACACGCTGCCGGCTTTCACGCCGCCGCCGGCCAGCCACACGGTGAAGCCTCGCGGATTGTGGTCGCGACCGGCCGTCGACAGGTTCTTCTTATCGGGCATCTGGGCAATCGGCATCCGGCCGAATTCCCCGCCCCACACGACCAGCGTGTCTTCCAACAGGCCTCGCTGCTTCAAGTCCTTCAGCAACGCGGCGATCGGCTGATCGGTTCGACCGCAGCACTTCTTCAATCCGCCGACGATTCCACTGTGGTTGTCCCAGATCTGGCGCTGGGTGCAGATCTGCACAAATCTCACACCTCGCTCAACCAGTCTCCGTGCCATCAGACAACGTCGGGCGTAGTTGTCGGTCGTGTTGTTGCCCACCCCGTAGGCCTCGAGCGTCGGCTTGGATTCCTGCGACAAATCCAGGGCATCGGTTGCCTCGAGTTGCATCCGGGCGGCCAGGTTGTAACTGGCAATCCGGGCATCCAGTTGCAGGTGGCCGGGTCGACGACGTCGATGGATACGATCGAGCCGTTTCAACAAGTCGCGTTCGACCGCCAGGGCTCCCTCGGGTTGAGACACCTCGCGTGAGAGATTCAGCAAGGGCGCTCCCTGCGTTCTCAGGGGCGTTCCCTGGTACACCGGCGGCAGCAACCCGTTGTGCCAATTCTGCGCCCCGTTGACCGGTGGGCTTCCCTCGGCCGCCAACACGACAAACGCCGGCAGATTCTGGTTCTCGGTCCCCAGCCCGTACACGACCCACGACCCCAGCGACGGCAAACCCTGGATCAATCGCCCCGACTGGTACTTGAAGATCGCCGGCTCGTGGTTGGGATGCGTGGTGTGCATCGATCTCACCACGGCCAGCTCGTCGGCGACGGTGGCCAGGTGCGGCAGCAACTCCGAGATTTCCAGGCCGGACTCACCGTGCTGGTGAAATTTCCATGGGCTGCGAAACAACTTGCCCGCCTGCTCGGGGCCGGTCAAATCGGCAGCGACCTTGTCGAAATACCCCTCGCCGTGCAGCTCGTCCAGTTTTGGCTTCGGGTCCAGCAGATCCATCTGGCTGGGACCCCCCTGCATGAACAACTGGATGACAGCCTTGGCCCTGGGAGGACTCGGTGGCGTCTTGGGGGCCACGTCGTACACGTCCAGCTGCTGGGGTTCCACCTCCTGGGCCAGCAACCCCGAACCACCAAACAGATCCTGGGAAAACAGCCAGGCCAGGGCCGTGCCGCCCAGCCCGTCACCGACTCGGTCGAAGAACCGACGCCGGGTGACACGTCCCGCGACATCGGCGGGGCGACTGAGTTGACCAACAGGAAGTGATAACCGAGTCATGTCGGGATGAATCCGGGGTGACGGTGTCAGTCGATATAAAGGAACGCGGCGGAATTGAGCAGGGCGTGGCAGTACGAGGCGAGTGCCCTTTGGTTGGCCAGTGGACCATTGTTCTTTCGTCCCGCCTTGGCCTCGGTCTCCAGGTGACGGGTCCAATGCTGCAGGAGCTGTCCCAGCGCATCACGGCCAATCTCCAACTCCGCCTTTCGCGGCCGGCGACTGAAGGCAACCAGGTGAGCCCGTTGAATCTGACGATCAATCTCCGTCCCCGCTTCACGCGCAACTCGCTCGGCAAACGATGTTGCCAATTGGTCGATCGTGGCATTGTTCATCAAAAACAGTGCCTGGGTCGCCACGGTCGACTCGGGACGCTGGATACAGTTGGGCGTCATGCTGGGAAGATCGAAAGTCGAAAGGAATGTCGGAAACTCCTTCCGTCGTTGTCTCAGGTAGACACTCCGTCGCCATCCACCCCGCACCGGCTTGGCGGTCACCAGCCCGTCCTTGCGGACGCTGACCGGATCGGCCGGACCGAACTGGGAATTGTCCAGCCGATCGGCAACCCACAGGGCCGTGTCGCGGACCAGTTCCGCCTCCATCCGCTTGAGAGGCATTCTCGAGTACCACTCGTTCAACGGGTCCTTTCGCTGCGACTCGTTTGGTCCGCTGTCGGGATTGGTCGACGAGGAGACCTGGCGATAGGTGGTCGAGAGCATCATCAACCGGTGCATCGCTTTGACACTCCAGCCACCGGCGACAAATTCGCCGGCCAGCCAGTCGAGCAGCTTCGGATGCGTGGGATCGCTGCCGGTCTGGCCAAAGTTCCCCACCGAAACAACCAGGCCACGACCAAAGTGGTGCTTCCAGATGCGATTGACCATCACGCGCGAGGTCAACGGATGATCCGGCTCGACGACCCAGCGGGCCAGGGCCAACCGACGTCCAGTCTGGGTGGCCCCCTTCCATGGGGGCCGGATGACGAACGGCTCTTTTGGGTCACTGAGTACCGCGGGGACACCGGGTGAGACCGGGCGGCCCGGGTTGTCATGGTCGCCCCGGATCAGGATGTAGGTCGGTGACGGAGTGCCACGGTCCCACAGGGCCTGGATCGCCTGGGCCGGGGGCCTTCGCGATTCCAGCGTCTTGACCTGCTTCAACAACGGATCGGCAAACGTCTTGAACTCCTTGTTGCTCTTCAGCAGGTGGGCGATCAGCTTGTCGCGGCCAAGTTTCTTCTCCTTCTCCGGAAGCGTCTTTCGCAGCCGCTCGGCCTCCACGTTCACCCTGTGCTGCACGTTGTTGATCAGGGCCTGCAAACGGTTGTTCTCGGTCTTGTCCTCGTCAGTGACAATGTTCAGTCGCCTGATGCCGAACTTGTACTGTTTCTCCGTGCCTCCAACCGGTTTCAGCCAGTCGTTCTCGTCAAAGGCCCCCTTGAAGATTGCGGCCAGCCGGTAATAGTCCCGTTGCGGGATCGGGTCATACTTGTGGTCGTGACATCTTGCACACTTGACGGTCAGGCCCAGCACGACGGTGCTGAACACGTCGATCTGGTCGGCAATGACGTCGAGCCGGTCCGAGATGAACGCCACCTCGCGTTCACTGGTACTGTCAGGTGCCATTCTCATAAAACCAGTCGCCACCAGGTTCTCGTAAATCTCCTGGCTGATTTTCTTGGCATTCTCGTAATCGACCAGTTCGTCACCTGCGAGCTGTTCCACCAGGAAGCGGTCGTAGGGCCTGTCGCCGTTGAAGGCGCGGATCACATAGTCCCGATACCGCCACGCGTATGGCCTCATGTGGTCGGCCTCGAGCTTCCCGCCGAACGAATCGGCATAGCCGACCGCGTCGAGCCAGTGACGACCCCAGCGTTCGCCGTAGCGGGGTGAAGCGAGCAACCGATCAACCAGGCGAGCGAACGCTCCGGGACGATCATCGTCGAGAAACTGTTGCAGCTCCGCAGGGGTCGGCGGCAACCCGTGCAGGTCGAAAAATGCCCGCCGGGCCAGCGTGACCGGTTCGGCGGACGGCGAAAACGTCAACTCCGCCTCCTCGAGCCGTTTTGCAACAAACGCATCAATGGGACTGACAATCGAACTGTCCGGGGACCGGGGGACCGGGACGTGGCCCGGGGCCTGGAAGGCCCAGTAGCTGCGATCGTCATTGCCGACCAGTGGATCATCGGCCGTTCCGGCCGTCTCGGCGGACAACTCGATCTCGGGCAGGCCGGACTTGATCCACTGTTCGAGCCGGGCGATGTCACGTGCCTTTATCGGACGGGTACCGGTGTTGAGCAGGTTCGGCTTGGGCGGCATTTCACCCGAGCGAATCTTCCTGAGGATCAGGCTGTCTTCCGGCCTGGCTCTCAAGTGCTGAAGTTCGCGTTTTTGTTTTGCAAGATTTTTGTCGCGGGCACCAAAGTACTCCAGCAGTGTTTGCGTGTCTGTTCGTGTCCGCTCGGCCTCCGCTTGTCCAACGATCGTCAACACACGTTTCAACTGGTCGTTGTCGTTGGCCAACAGCATGACTTCTGGATCGGTGAGAACGCGGCTGTAGATTCGCACCTCATCGATTGATCCCTCGTAAAACGCGGACGACTTGCGACGTCCAATTCGCCATGGTTCGGGGATACTGAAATCCCCTGTCAACGTGTCGAAGAAGATCGTGAGCTTCGTCTTGACCCCATCGATATAGATCTTGACCCCGTTGGCTTTCCTGGAACCGTCGTACGAGAACAACACGTGGTGCCACTGATCGGTGGAAATCCGGACTGTTTCGGGGGCCACCTTGATCGCGTTGACAGGCCACTTGTCGACCAGGTGAACCTCAACAAGGCCGTGGTTGTTGGTGAAGTCGATTCCGCGGAAGTCTTTGTTTTCGTCGATCCTGGTGAGAATCGCACCCACCTTGTTGGCTGGCTTGATCCAGGCCGAACAGGTGAACGGCTGATCACTCTGAAAATCGGCGACCTGGCCCGCGTCCAGGTGTTGACCGGTACCGTCAAGCAAAAGCGCGCCGGTTTTGTGCGTTTCGTTCTGCGAATTCTGTCCCGCCGTGGTCCTGAGAACACCCGGGCCAAAAAACACGGCATCCTTTTTCGAGTGGGTGTTCTTGACGATTTGTGCAGCGAGACCGTCGAGCGGAAAATGAGCGATCAGCCCCAAAGATGCCGGTTCGGGCTTTCCCGAGGGGAACTGTTTTTTCAGGCGATCCGCCAATTCCGGAACCTGGCCCAATAACAGCATCTCTGCTGCATCGAATCGTGCCTGGGCCGCTTTCAGGGCGGCAGCCTGCTGGGCTGCCGTTCCCGTTTTCACAATCACCGCCGGGCCCGACTTGCCACCCTTCAAGAGCGACTTCCGATCCAGCAGGCTCAGCCCCCCTTCCTGGTGCCGACGACCGTGACAGACCGTGCAATGCCGCAACAGGATTGCCTGGACATCGTGCTGGGTGACAGCCGGCTTCATCGGTTCTGCAGACCAGGCCAGGCTGGACATTGCCACCACGAGAAGCAGCGTTGCAGGCAGTCGGTTCCAGTTCATCGGTGGGCCACAGGTCCAGGATGTGATTGGTCAACAATAGCCACAAATCCTCCACTAACTATTCACTATTCGTGCTCCAACCCCAAGTCTGTTCAACGCCTTGCACCAGCCTCTGCCGGTTGGGACGATGACAGAACGTCTTCTCACACTCCCCACAAGCGACTCAACCGACCATGAGCACACGTCACCTGCCCTTGCTGACCGTGGCACTGCTGACAACCGTCACGAGTGTTGCTGCCGGAGAACCGGCGGCGGCAACCGATTGGCGACAATTTCGCGGAGATGCGGCCTCGGGAGTGGGACACGGATTTCCACTGCCCGGGTCGTGGAACATCGAAACAGGTGACGAGGTCGCCTGGCGAACCCGCATTCCCGGCCTGGGTCACTCGGCCGTTGTCGTCACCGGCAACCGGGTGTTTGTCACCACGGCTGTGAGCGGTCGCGAGGACGCCGGGGTCAAGGTCGGCATCTACGGCAACATCGCCTCGGTCGATGACACAACATCTCACTCGTGGCGGCTCTACTGCCTGGACCGCAACACCGGAGCCATCCTCTGGAACCGTTGTCTGCACCAGGGGGTCCCCCGCATCAAGAGACACACCAAGGCCACACACGCCAATTCGACTCCGGTCACCGACGGGCGTCGCATCGTCATCTCGCTGGGCTCCGAGGGTCTCCACTGCTTCGACCTGGATGGCAAGCGGCTCTGGAAACGAGAGCTGGGTCTTCTCGATTCGGGATACTACAAGGTGCCCGCCGCCCAGTGGGGGTTCGGCAGTTCACCGATCCTGTTCGAGAACACGGTGATCATCCAATGCGATGTCCAACAGGGATCCTACCTGGGCGCATTCTCGCTGGACGACGGGCGGCAGTTGTGGGGCATTGGCCGCGACGAGGTGCCAACCTGGAGCACTCCGACACTCTGGCGCCACGGAAAAACAACCCAGCTGGTTGTCGCCGGTTATCACCACTCCGGTGGCTACGACCCCCGCACCGGCCGCGAACTCTGGAAGTTGACTGGCGGCGGTGACATCCCCGTGTGCACACCGATCATCGCCGATGACCTTGTCATCCTCAGCTCCGCGCACGGACCCAGTCGTCCACTGCGAGCCGTGCGATTCTCTGCCACCGGCGACATCACGCCCGGATCGCCCTCCGAGTCGACCGAACACATCGCCTGGTCCTTGCCGCGCGACGGCATCTACATGCAGACACCAATCCTCTACGACGGCTTGCTGTACGCATGCCGGATCAACGGGGTGCTGAGTTGCTACCTGCCAAAAACCGGCGAGCGCATCTACCGCGAACGCATCGATGGGGGAGTCGGTTTCACCGCCTCACCGGTCGCCGGGGACGGGAAGCTGTTTTTCCCCAGCGAGGATGGCCAGGTTCATGTCGTGGCGGCCGGAAAAACCTACAAGCACCTGGCGGCCAACCCACTGGGCGAACAGTGCATGGCGACACCGTCACTCTCGGGTGGGCTGCTGATCCTGCGGGGCCAGGGGCACGTCGTCGCCGTCGGCACACCCTGCTGCCAGCCCAACTCGACGACCGCGGCCCGCTGAGTGCTCACGGCTCCCTGCCAATTTCGCCGACAAGGACACAACGATGCTCCGCAATGGATTGGCCGCGCTGGTCGGAGTAATTGCTGCCGTGATACTGACGATGATCCTGCAGCTGGTTGTTCACTCGATCGACCCGCCCTCCAGGGAACTCAACGATGCCATCGGGAAGATCTACGACCAGGATCCGGCGGTGATCGAGGAGGCAAGAGAAATCTTTGCCAGGGAACTCCCAAAGCACCCGCTGCAATTGGTCCTGGTCATCGTCACACACGCCGCGGGCACGTTTTTTGGTTCCTTCACCGCCGTGCGAATCTCGCATGAGGCCCACATCATCCCGGCCTCGATCGTCGCGGGCCTGATGTTGCTGGGCGGTGTCTCCAACGTGATGCTGATTCCGCACCCGGCGTGGTTCAACGCCGTTGACCTGTTGCTGTACATTCCCGCCGCACTGCTCGCCTGGAAGCTCGTCTGCCCCGGACCCTTCCACAACGACGTTGACCCGGTTCCTCCGGACGACGACCACCCGACAACAACGACGGACGAGTCGTGAACGGCGCGAATGTTGATTCCACTGACGCGCAGTTGACGACCGCGAGAGCCCGGCTGGCCAGCTGTCGCGAGGAGATCCAGCGGTTGCGTTCGATGAGGCGACGGCGGGCCTGGACGCGAGGCCGCATGAATGGCGAACTGAAACTGGTGCTTCCACTGTTGAGATTGCGCGAACAGATTCCAGACGTGTTCTGGCGAACATTTGTGCTGATCATCGGCACCTCGCTGTTCGTTGCGATCGCATTCCTGGCAACTCGCCAGTCGTCCTCCACGGCAACAGCCGTCACCGCCACGGCCGTCGTCGCCGGCTGCCTGTTCACGCTTCTGGTCCTGCTCCCCACCGACAGCTTGCTGGACCGTCGCCGACTGGTTCTCTCACAAGTCGCCGCCTCGGCCGACTACGAGTACCAGAATGTCTGTTCACAGCTCCAGTTCCTCATTCAGCGACGTGATACCATCCAGTCACAGTTGGCACTTCTCGGACAGCGGCCCTCTCAAGCCAATCCAGGCCACAACCCGCCGGCAAAATCGTTCGAGCAGTTTGTCGATGAAATCGGACCAGCCGAAAACCAACCGGCACCAGACACCACACAACAGGAGCCCTCGTCGTGAAATTGTCGACTCTTTTCTTGTCCGTGATCACCTGGTTCACGGCGCTGGTTCTGACAGTCCCCCCCGCGGCACTCGCCGACGACACCGAGGGTCCCAAGCGGGGCACCCTGCTGATTGCCGGTGGGGGCGGAAAGCACGCGGCGGCCATCTTCCGGAAATTTGTCGAACTGGCCGGGGGCAACGATGCGAAAATCGTGATCGTGCCCACGGCGATTTCCTCGGATCCCAAGTACGACTACCAGAACATGGGGACCGTACGTTTCGCCCGGGACACGCTGAAACTGAAGCACGTCACCGTGTTGCACACGCACGATCGCCTGAAAGCGAACACCCGGGAATTCGTACAGCCGTTGAAAACAGCCGACGGAGTGTGGTTCAGCG
>CAWVUS010000205.1:0-9611 GCA_963933195.1 uncultured Planctomycetaceae bacterium | reverse complement strand
ATGCTGGGGTTGCAGGATATCGATTTCGAAGAACACCTGGCGTTCTCGCAACAATTCGTACTGCAATCCGACATGGCCGAACAGACCCGCGAGTTCTTTGACAGCGCGTTGTTGGACTTTTTTGCCGAGCGTTCCGGTTGGTCATTCGAGACCCGGTCCAGTTCGTTTATCGTCTACCGCCCCAAGAAACTTGTTGAACCGACCGAATTCAAATCCGTCTTTGAAGATGGGTTCGGGTGTTTCACGGCGCTCCGGGAACGGCTCGAGCGAGGTTGATCGTCGGTCCCGCAGACGTCCGGGACGCGGGGCGAAAAAGCCCATCGGTTGCCGCGGCGTCTCAGCGAAAGTTGATCCGGCAGCCGGGAAATGTCTTCTTCAGGTAAGCCACTCCCGCCTCGGTCACCTTCGTCTTGGACACGTCCAGGACCTGTAGTTTTTTCAGCGGCTCCAGGTGCTTCAACCCCTCGTCGGTGATGTTGGTCGTGGCCATCGTCAGGCCAATCAGGTTGACGAGTCCGCTGAGGTTGGCCAGCCCATCATCGGTGATTTTTGTGGTCGAGAGGCCCAGTCGTTCGAGTTTCGTAAAGTCCTTGATGTGAGCGAGTCCGACATCGGTGATCCGGGTGTCGGCCAATGTCAGGCCCTGCAGAGACTTCATCTGCTTGAGGTATTCCAGGCCCTTGTCGGTCACTTGAGTGTCGGCCAGTGAAATTCCCTCCAGTTGGACCAGCCCTTGCAGGTGAGCCACCCCGGCGTCGGTGATGATCGTGTTGAACGTGCAGTCGATGAGTTTCAGGTTGTGAAGTTCCTTGATGTGGGACAGTCCGTTGTCTCCGATCTCTGATCCCACGTAGAGGGTGTTCAATTGCGTGAAGTGCCGGGCGTGCGCCATGTCGGCATCGGTGGCCTTGGTGTTGAATAGACTCAACTCAATGACGGATCCTTTTTCGTCGAAAGCCAGACCTGCGTTTCTCGATTGGAATGTGGCGATGGCATCCTGCTGAGGGTTGCTGCATCCAGACAGGCCCAGGCCAGCCAACAGCGCAAGCACGATCACGGCAGTGTTGATCCGGTTCATGAATCGTTCGTCCACGTCGGGTTTGGTTGATGGAGTCCCGGCCACCAGTGTCCGCAACCGCGGCAGGTTGATGAGACCAAGACCTCTGGATAGCAGCGACCCGATCTCGTGACACTGTCGGCGTTGCATCGGATGTCCTGGACTGCCTGGCGGGTTCCGTTGTCCAGTCGGCAAAACCGAATAGGAGAGCGGGGAGGGCGATGATACCATGAGCCACAGGGCTTGCCATGACGAGTTGATCATGTGGTGGGGCTTGGCCATTGAGTGGGATTGTGGAAGACACCATGTGGCGTACCTGGCGATTGATGTTGCTGATTGTCGCGTCGCTGGCGTTGGGCTGTGAGGACAGTCCGCCGCCCACCGTGCCTCTGGTGCCCACCTCGTTGCCGGAATCCGGGGTCGCAAAGATCGTCCTGTTTGTGCCCGGTGCCAGTTGACCACGTGACTGACGTCCAAGGCTCGAGCGAGTCTTTGCCGCCTTACCGTGCGTGAGGTCCCAACCACCAGCCACCGTCAGTGTGCGAGATCGAACTGCGACTCTGTTCGTCGACGCCTCGGCCTGCGATCTCGATGTTCTGGTCCACGCGGCCGAACAACTCGGCTACACGGCCACGGTGCGTTCCATCGAGCCGTTCACGGCCACTCCGCCAGGTTGAACGTGGGGCCGGTCGGTCACTTTGTCTGTGTTCCGGGCTCGGGCAGCCCGAGGGCGGAACTGCTAACCACGCGGCAATCCGGGAGCGTGCCCGCCAATTTGGCGATACCCTCGTCGGTTGCCCTGGTGGTTTCCACGTAAAGGATTCGTAGACTCTTGTGCCCTTCCAGGGCGGACAGGCCGACGTCCGAGACACGAGTCCGGTTGATGTTGAGCAATTCAAGACGAGCGAGTCCGGCGAGGACCGCCACCACCTTGTCTCCGATCGGACATCCGTTGAGACGCAATTCGACAAGGTTCTCGAGTTGTGCCAGGGATCGGGAGCCAGTTTCACCGAACGTGAGGTCCTGGAGGTCGAGGAACTTCAGCGAGCGGATTTTTCCGAGTTGTTCGAATCCCGTATCGGTAATGGCGGTGTTGTTGAGACCCAGTTGATTGAGATGGGGCAGGCTGGTGAGATGAACGAGGCCCGTGTCGGTCACCTGGGTGCCGGACAAGTCAAGTCGTTCAAGGTTCGAGAGTGCAGCGAGACGTTCCAGCGACACGTCGTGGATGGGGACGGAGTTGAGACTCAGGCGGCGGAGTGAACCAATCTCGGCCAGTGAGCCGGTGACGTCGTCCCCAATTCGGGCCTGGTTGAGGATCAGCGTGTGAAGGTGTTCCAGGTGGGTCAGCGCGGTGACCGTGTCGTTGGTGGCGCCGGCGGCGGTCAGGTCGAGGAACTCGAGTTTCTCGAGCTTTGCCAGTTGCTGCCCGCTGGAAGGGAGCAGGGGCGTGGCGGCCAGGCGGAGTCGCCGGAGTTGTTTCAGCGATCCGAGGCCCTGCCAGGCCGGGGCATCGAGGGTGCCGGCATTGATCCAGAGGGTCTCGAGAGTGTCACAGCGTCGCAATGAGGTGAAACCGGTTTCCCCGATGGCGGGAGAAGAGAGATAAAGTCGCCGGAGTCGTGGAAGTCCGGCGATCCGGTCAAGTCCCCTGTCGCTCACCTGCAGGTTGGTCAGGTCGATGGCCACGATCTGGCCATCGGCGTCGGTTTCGATGGGGCACAGCGACTGGAGAGCCGCCCCGATCTCGTCGTCGTGCTTGGATAACGCGGTAAGAACGTCATCCGGCGGGAGTTCCGAACCGCCACAGCCACCGAGGGCTGCCAGAAACAGCCCGGCTGCCAGTGTTGTCCAGGTTCTGATCATTGCTGGCTGTCGGTTGGATAGCAGAATGTCGGTGACAGGAACTGCGGAGATTCTACTGCATTGTGTTCGTTCCGGTCAGGGGGTCACTGCCGCACGGGAACCGATTGGTTACCATGACTGCACCGCGATGATTGTTGTCCCGGTCTTCCCCATGCAATGGAATCTTCCCATGCTGTCTCGACGCCTGGTTCTGGTTGCCGTGTTCCTGGTCCCGGTGTGCTCGAACCTGTCGACCGCTGCCGAAAAACCGAACATCATCCTGGTGATGGCCGACGATCAGGGCTGGGGGGATATGGCCTACAACGGCCACCCCTTGCTGAAGACCCCCAACTTTGACAAGGCGGCTGCGACGGGCCTGCGATTTGACCGCTTCTATGCCGCGGCGCCGGTCTGTTCTCCGACTCGTGCCAGCGTGTTGACCGGTCGTCACCCGAACCGATCGGGGGTGTTCAAGTGGGGCTACCCGTTGCGGCCGCAGGAGTCGACGGTGGCCGAGGTGCTGAAGCGGGCGGGTTACGCGACGGCTCATTTCGGCAAGTGGCACCTGGGCAGCGTGCGGCGTACCAGCCCGGCTCATCCGGGCCACAACGGTTTCGATCATTGGCTGAGTGCCCCGAACTTTTTCGACAACAACGCCGTCCTGTCCTTGAAGGGCAAGGCGGTGAAGACGACCGGTGAAAGTTCGATGGTGACCGTCGACGCGGCGCTCGAGTGGATCGATGACCAGTCGCAGGGCGAAGCCCCTTTCCTGGCGGTTGTCTGGTTTGGTTCTCCACATTCGCCACACCGTGCCGTGGCCCGGGATCGCAAGCCGTATGCCGGTCAGCCGGTCCGGAACCAGCACTTCCTGGGCGAGGTGACCGGGATGGACCGCGCGTTCGGCAAGTTGCGAGATCGGCTGGGCCCGTTGGGGATTCGGGACAACACGATCCTGTGGTATTGCAGTGACAACGGCGCGTTGCCCCGCGTGGGATCGCCCGGCCCGTTCCGTGGTCGCAAGGGACAGATCTACGAGGGAGGACTACTGGTTCCCTCGATCCTGGAATGGCCCGCCCGGATCAAGTCGCCACGTAGAACCTCGGTCCGATGCAACACCTGTGACATCTACCCGACGTTGTTAGAAATCGTCGGCGCGCGGGCTGTCCATCAGCCGACGCTCGACGGTGTCAGCCTGGTCGGAGTGATCGATGGCAAGACGTCGAAGCGTTCGCGGCCCATGGGGTTCTGGGATTACCAGACAAGGGGGATCGGCACTCCGTCGGCCAAGTGGATGGCCGACCTGCTGGCCGCTCAACAGAACGGGAAAGACCTGCCCCCCCATGTCTCGAGTCAAAAGGCGGCCGAGTTGCCCAGCCCACCTCACTCGCTGGACCGGTTTCCCGGACACGCGGCCTGGATTGACGGGCAGTGGAAATTGCATCGGATTGACGGCAAGAAGGGGACGGTTCGTTTCGAGTTGTACGACCTGGGGACCGATCCGTCGGAGAAGACTGACGTGGCGGCTGGTGAGCCCGAGAGGGTCGCGAAACTGAAAGCCGGACTCGGGCAATGGCTCAAGTCAGTCGTGCACAGTTACAACGGTGATGATTACGTGAAAGAATCGGCTCGATGAACAAGGCCTTCGTCAAAGAGCCGGAGTTCGACGGTCGCGCTTATTGTCCCAGTTGTGGACAACTGGGGACCCAGGTGCAGGCTGTGACCCTGGATGCGTTCTTGCGACCGACGGCCCGCGGTGACCTGGGTGAGGACGCCTGGTTTTGTGGTTTTGATCGTTGCGACGTCGCCTACTTTGATCTCTTCGAATCCACCGTGACCACCGAGCACCTTGTTCGCAGCGTGTACCCCATGGACCTGCAGGCACCGATCTGCGGATGCTTCGGCCTGAAGATGACCGACATCGAGGCCGACGTGGCTGACGGGCAGCCGTCTCGATTGCGAGAACTGTCGGACCGCTCCAAGAGCGACGAGGCCTGCTGTTCGACGGCAGCTGCCGACGGCCGTTGCTGCATGCAGGAGGCGCAGCGGATCTACTTCCGGTTGCGAGGTGGGGTCAACTGAACTTGATGGCGTACAGGTCGGCGTCACCGAGCGTGATGCGAATGCGAATCGGCTGGCCGGCCAGGCGGCCGACATCCGGCGACCCTCGCCACGAGACCGTTCGGTCGAGTTCGTTGCCGAAGATGTCGTCGGACTCGGCCAGTGAAAATCCCGCGATCGGTTCGCCGGCGGCCGATTGCAACTCGACTCTCATCGTCCCCGCCGCGGAGGTGGCGAAATTGACCGCCAGGCGACGGCCCTGGAACGTGATTGGTCGTGTGACGAGTTCCCCGCCGCGAGATGGCGAACGGATTGACACGAATCCGTCCTGTCGCAGCGTGTGGCGGGTCAGGGTTGAGCCGGGGCCGTGCCATTGGCCTCCACTGGCGTAGAACGAGAGTTCGTCGGGAGCTCCTGGCTGTGAGGATGTTGTCGTGACGATGTTCCAGGCGACCGCGTTGTGAGCGTAGTACCACGAGTCGGGACGCTGGATGCCGGGAGGCAGGAAGGCGTCGTTCCAGAGCGTGAACCTCGCACCGTCGCGACTGGACATGATCTGTGTTTCCGTCAGGGCCTGTCCGTACCGGGGATGGGCCGCGACTCGCTTGCGGCGGTTTTCGAGGTCGGGGAGAGCCTGCATTGACGGGTTCCAGCCCCGTTCGATGTAACGCATCGGAAAGCCGAGCAGGATGTGGGGCGCGCGGAGGTAGGGGATGACATTGTTGGTGTACATGTGCTGCTTGGGCGAGTCCACGTACGACAGGTCCTGTTCATCGGTCCAACTCAGCAGGTCATCCGAGACCGCCGTGCGGATTGCCCGGGTGTCATCCGGCATGAAGAATCTCCAGTACGCGCGGTACTTGTTGATCGTCGAGTCCCAGAAGGCGATGTTCTGAGAATCGAAGTAGCCGTTGGTGATGACCGGCTTGTCCTGGACCAGGTTCCAGTGGACTCCGTCGGCCGACGCGAAGAGATAGAGTCCTCCCTCTCGTCGAAGACCACCCAGTGCCTTCAGACGTGTGTTGTCCGGGCAGCCGGGACGGTGGTCGATGAAGGGGCTGAAATTGTGGCATCCGTTTCCCCGCCACACGATATTGGTCTTCTTGTCCCCCTCGTGGTCATAGAGTCCGAGTTCGGGCTTCTCCCAGTGGATTCCGTCCCGGCTGCGGGCGTAACAGGCCACCTCCCGGTTGGTCTTGGGCAGATTGGGTCCCCTGGTGACCTTGAAGTTGAGGCCACGGTAGTACATGCGGTAGGTGTCACCGTCCTGGAACACGGTGTGGTAGGCCGAACCGACGCCCTCCCAGGGAGCATCGTGCCGGATCACCCGCTCTTGGGCGATCGGGTGGTGCAGTTGGTAGGACACGTGTCCGGTTGTTCGTTCGACGAGAAAGTCATCGACGAACAGTTCTCGCCTCGAACCCATTGCGTAGAGCGGCTTGCGACGATGTGTTTCCGGGCGTGACGGGGTGGCCGGAGTTGCTGTTGCCGCCGTGACACCCGCTCCGAGGAATTGTCGCCTGTTGATCGCCATGGCCTTCTCTCCGTGTGGAATTCGATCGTCAGCGTATCCGGCTGCCCGTGTCGACAACAGCAACCCGGCGCAATCCGGATCGGGCCCGGACCTGGTTGCCTGTGGATGTCTCGTCACCCCACCTGCGGTAGGATGTTGATGGAATCCGAGGGGCCGCGGCGTTTGGTCGCGATGTCAACGGACAGGGGAGAAGTACCATGGTGTTTGCCGGTTCGCCTGCAGGTCGTGACCATCGCAGTGTGATCATCGGCCTGGCCGTCGCTGTCCTGCTCGTGTCGGTGTTGTTCGCGCCATGTCCGGCCGTTGCCAGGGACGCGTCGGCATTCGCCGACCTCGCTGCCGAGTACAAGAAGACAATCCGGCCGTTGTTGAGCAGATACTGCCTGGGATGTCACTCGACGAAGAAGAAAGTCGGAGAACTGGATCTCGAGCAGTTCGAGACCCTCGTCGAGGTCCGCAAGGGGACCAGGTCGTGGTTGAAGATGGTCGAGATGCTGACCAATGGCGAGATGCCGCCAAAGAAGTCGGCCCAACCCAGCCCCACTCAACGCAAGCTGGTGGTGAGTTGGGTCGAACGGTACCTGGATGCCGAGGCACTGTCCCGTGCCGGAGATCCCGGGCCTGTTGCACTCAGACGACTCAACAATGCTGAGTACACGTATACGATTCGTGACCTGACCGGTGTCCGGTTGGATCCGGCTCGCGAATTTCCGTCCGAGGGTGCCGCTGGTGAGGGATTCACCAACGCGAGCAATGCGCTGGCAATGTCGCCGGCCCTGCTGCGGAAATATCTCGATGCCGGTCAGCAGGTGGCACGGCACGCGATGCTGGTCCCCGACGGAATCCGTTTTTCCGCCGGCTCGAGCCGGCGGGACTGGACCGACCAGATTCTTTCGGAAATCCGGAGCCTCTACGGTCAGTTCACGACCACCGTCAAGCTGCACTCGCACTACAACCTGCCGAAGATGTCGCACCTGGGCAATGCCGGCCAGGTGCCACTGGAATCGTATTTCGCCGCAACACTTCGAGAGCGAGATCGATTGCTGGCAGGGGACACATCGATCGAAGCGGTTGCCAAAAAGTGCGAACTCAATGCCCGCTACCTGCGGCGGTTGTGGTCGGAGTTGAACCGTCAGGACCCATCGCTGTTGATGGCCGAACTGGGACGTCGTTGGCGACAGGCGAAGCCGGGACAGGAGCAGGCCCTGGCGGAATCGGTGAAGAAATGGCAGCGGGGATTGTGGATGTTCAACCCCGTCGGCTTGATTGGCAAGAAGGGCAGCCGGCCCCGGTGGATGGAACCGGCCCGGCCGGTTCTTGTGACCCAGCCAGTGCGGCTGAAGATCGCAGCCAGTTCCAAGGACAAGAAGGTCGACACCGGCAAGCCTGCCGGGGCGGCCGGTCCCGTCGTGGTGTCGCTGGTTGTGACCGATGCCGGTGACGGCAATGCCGAGGACTTCGTCGTCTGGCAGCGGCCTCGCCTGGTCCTCAAGGACAAGCCCGACGTGCTGCTCAAGGAGATCGTCAAGGACCCGCGATTTGGAAAGCACCCGGATGGAACGTCCATCGACGAGGCTTCGATGTGTGTGCAGGCTCCGGCGGTGATTCGCCTCGAGCTTCCCCGCGAGGCGGCCGAGGGACGGGAACTGGTGTCGACGGTTCAGCTGGATGCTCGCACCGGAACGGGTGGCAGCGCGCAGGTCGAGTTGGTTTCCGGCACGGCAAAGGCTGTCGCTGGTCTCAGGGTCAGCGAGGTCTCGGTGACGTACGGCAAGGTCAATATCGGGGCCGATGTCCGTGAAATCGCCTTCCGCAATCCGGTGTTGGTGGCGATGAAGAGTCCGGCCAGGTCCCGGTTCGAAACCGCGATGACCGATCACCGCCGCGTGTTTCCCGCTGCCTTGTGTTACACGCAGATCGTGCCCGTCGACGAACTGCTGACGTTGACGCTGATGTACCGTGAGGATGATCACCTGGTACGGCTGATGCTCGACAAGCAGCAGTCAGCCCGGCTCGACAAACTCTGGGATCAGCTCATCTATGTCTCTCGAGAACCGTTCCGGCTCTCCGACGTGCTGGATTCCTTACTGGAGACGACGATTGACCATCCCCAGGAGGGGATTTTCGACCAGATGGTCAAGGACGTGCGGAAGCGGGCCGACGGGTTCCGCAAACGGCTCGTGGCCACCGAACCGAAACATCTCGATGCTGTTGTTCGGTTTGCCGAGCAAGCCTGGCGTCGTCCGTTGGTTGGCCCGGAACGAACCGCTCTGCGTGAGCTCTACAAGAGATTGCGGCAATTGGATTTGTCGCATGATGCGGCGATCCGGATGACGCTGACACGTGTGCTGGTCTCCTCGTCGTTTCTGTTTCGGTTGGAGGAATCGCCAGTCGGCGAGACGCCCGCCGCCGTCGACAACTGGGAACTGGCCAACCGGCTCAGCTACTTCCTGTGGTCGACGATGCCCGACAACGAATTGCGACGGGCGGCGTCGGCGGGACAACTCGTCAACAACGCGTCGCTGCTCAAACAGGCCCGTCGTCTGTTGGGTGAACCACGGGTCCGACGGTTGGCCACTCAATTTGCCTGCCAGTGGGCGCACGTGCACGACTTTGATCCCAACATCGTCAAGAGCTCGAAACGTTTCCCGGGTTTCTCGAAGTTGCGCGGTGACATGTATGAAGAGACGATCCGTTTCTTCACGGACCTGTTCCAGAACGACCGGTCGTTGTTGAGCCTGCTGGATGCAGATCACACTTTCGTGAACAAGCGGTTGGCCGAGTTTTATGGGATTTCCGGTGTGACGGGAGATCGGTGGCGACGGGTTGACGGTCTTCGCAAGCATGGTCGTGGTGGCGTGCTGGGACTGGCCACGACACTGGCAACACAGTCGGGTGCCACGCGGACGAGTCCGATCTTGCGGGGCAACTGGGTCAGCGAGGTGCTGCTGGGGCAACGTTTGCCACGACCGCCCAAGAATGTTCCTCAACTGGCCGATGAGGTACCCCAGGGACTTTCCGAACGACAGTTGATTCAGCGGCACAGCAAGGACCCAGCCTGTGCGAAATGCCACTCGCGGATCGATCCATTCGGTTTTGCACTGGAACAGTTCGATG
>CAWVUS010000204.1:0-9619 GCA_963933195.1 uncultured Planctomycetaceae bacterium | reverse complement strand
ACTGGCGGGAGGAGATCAAGGAGGTCACTCGCCAGATCCGCTGGTTGCCCGAGGCGGTCGACGGAGAGAGTCGCGAGTTGGAATGGCTGACCAACATGCGTGACTGGATGATCTCCAAGAAACGATTCTGGGGACTGGCATTGCCCATCTGGGTCGACGAGGACACCGGTGACTTCGAGGTGATCGGTTCGCTCGAGGAACTCCGTGAACGCGCCGTCGAGGGCTGGGATGACTTTGATGGCCACACGCCGCACCGCCCCTGGATCGACGGCGTCAAGATCGCCCACCCCGAAACCGGCAACCTGATGTCGAGGATCCTCGACGTCGGCAACCCCTGGCTGGACGCCGGCATCGTGCCCTTCTCGACCCTGCAGTACAACGGCGACCGGGAGGCCTGGTCCGAGCAGTACCCGGCCGACTTCGTGACCGAGTGCTTCCCGGGACAGTTCCGGAACTGGTTCTACGCCATGCTGGCAATGGCCACGATGATGGACAACTCGGCCCCGTTCAAGAACCTCCTGGGCCACCGCCTGGTGATGAACGAATCGGGCCAGCCGATGCACAAGTCCGATGGGACAGCGATCTGGTTCGAAGAGGCGGCCGAACAACTGGGCGTCGACACGATGCGGTGGATGTACCTGGCCCAGAACCCCGCGGTCGACCTGCGATTCGGAACCCGCCACCCCGACCAACCGATCACCATCGAAACACCCGAAGGCCCCCTCGACCACACCGCCGAGGGTGTGCCAACCTGCACGGTGACCAGTCGGCCGGCCGACGAGGTCAGGCGGCAACTGCTGATTCCGCTGTGGAACTCCTACGCCTTTTTCATCAATTACGCCCGGCTGGACGAATTCGACCCGGCCTCTCCGGCAGTGCCGGTCGCCGATCGCCCGGAAATGGACCGCTGGATCCTCTCGAATCTTCAGGCCCTGGTCACCACCTGCCGCGACTCGCTGTCGGAATTCAACGCCGCCGAAGCCTGCCGAGCCACCGCCGCCCTGATCGACGATCTCTCCAACTGGTACATCCGTCGCAACCGCCGACGGTTCTGGCGGTCGCGAGACGAGGACACCGGCGACGGTGGCCGCGACAAACTGGCGGCCTACCAGACACTGCACACAGTCCTGGTCACGCTCTCAAAACTCGTCGCCCCCATGATCCCGTTCCTGGCCGAACGCATGTACCGGAACCTCGTCGCTGGAGACGACCCCGACAGCGACGACAGCGTCCACCTGAACGATTACCCCCAGGCCGACCCGGGGTTACTGGACCCGGAACTCAACCAGCGGATGGCCACCGCCCAGCAGATCGTCCGACTGGGGCACCGACTGCGGGACGAGTCCAACCAGCGGGTCAGGCAACCGTTGCCGGAACTGAGATTCTCGACAGCCGACTCCGCTCGCCTGGCTGCTGTCGGACCATTGGCCGAAGTCATCGCCGAGGAACTCAACGTCAAGCAGGTCACCGCCTGCGAATCCCTCGACGAACTGGTTCGCTACGTCTACAAGCCAAACCTCAAGACACTCGGCCCCAAGTATGGAAAACTGCTGGGTGCCATTCGACAGGAACTTCCCGGGATCGACCCCGACTTGCTCGCACCGCTTCGAGACGGCCAGGACGTCACGCTCAGCATCGATGGCCAGGACGTCACACTGGGACCCGACGACGTGTTGACCGAAACCGAGCAGTCCAGTGACTGGATCTGCGGTGACGACCAGGACGTCCAGGTCGCACTCTCGACAATTCTCACCGACGAGTTGCTTCGCGAGGGTATGGCCCGGGACTGCATCCGCGGCGTGCAGCAGATGAGAAAAGACTCGGGGCTGGAGATCCAGGACCGCATTCGCCTCGGGTACCATGCCGACGAACCCGAGGCGGCCCGGGCGATCGCGGAATGGTCCGAGACCATCCGCAGTGAAACACTGGCCGATTCGCTGGACCCGTCCGAAACAGTTCCGGCCGAGGGGGCCCGTGACGTCAAAACCGGGGCCGTAACCGTCCAGGTCTGGATCATCACAACGGAATAGTCGCATCATGTCCGAGACGGTCTCCGAGCCGACTGACTCGGCCAGTTCGCCGCTGCTCCACGTCGTGCTCCACCAGCCCGACATTCCACAGAACACGGGCAATATCGGCCGCACCTGCCTGGCCGTCGGAGCCAAGCTGTGGCTGGTCCGGCCACTCGGGTTCCGGCTCGACGCAAAACACCTCCGCCGCGCCGGCATGGACTACTGGCCCCAGGTCGAATGGGAAGCGGTCGAGAACTGGAACGTCCTGATGGAACGTCTCGGCGATCGGCCGATGTGGTTCCTCAGCCGTTCCGGACGGCGCACCGTCTGGGAGGCGTCTTTCGGGCGAGGCGATGTCCTGGTCTTGGGCAGTGAAACTCGAGGCCTGCCAGCGGCAATGCTTGAAGCCCAGGCGGCAAGAACGCTGAAACTGCCCATGCATCCGGAAGTCCGCAGCCTCAACCTGGCCAGCACTGCCACCGCGGTCGTCTACGAGGCAGTCCGGCAACTGGGAGGACTGTGACCGGCGGCAAACGGTCACCGGGCCCTCTCGACATATCCACGTTGCCCCCCACCCTCGCGGCGGCCTATTCTTGAGTCGATGCCCACAATCGTTCAACTCCCGCTGACCGAACTGCTTTTGCTCCTCGGTGTGGCCACGCTGGCCACCGGGCTGGCACGCCGAGCACTGCCAACCCGGTGGCGGAGATCGGGGCTGGTCCTGATCCCCCTGGCCATCTTCGGACTCGGAACCCTCTACTGGAGCCTGGCCTCTCCCAACCCGGATGTCCTCGCGGAGACATACATCCCGCGTCGCTCCGACGACCGCGGCTACGTCTCCTCGCAAACCTGCCGCAGTTGCCATCCCGGCACGTACGCCAGTTGGCACAAGACCTACCACCGCACGATGACCCAGGTGGCCACGCCGGCGACAATCGTGGCCGGTGCCAGAAACGACTTCGAGCAGCGTCGGCGGTTCGACAGCCACGGACAATCGGCTCGAATCTCGCGTCGCGAGAACGAGTTCTGGATCGACATGGTCTATCCCGAATGGGACAAGGCACGAGCCGCGGGCATCGCCGAGGCAATCGCGGTCACCGATCCGAAACAGGTCGACAGGCGGGTGATCCTGACCACCGGTTCACACCATTTCCAGGTCTTCTGGTTCACCAGCGAGCGGACCGGGGAACTCTGGCAATTCCCCTGGAGATACCACATCGGCGAAAGCCGCTGGGTCCATCGCAACGACGTGTTCCTGCAACCGCCCGACAAGAGCGAGTTGTCTCACTTCCGCACATGGAATCACCAGTGCATTCACTGTCACAACGTCGGCGGTGAACCGGGCATGGGACCACCACCCCGGAATTTTTTCTCCAACACCCGTGTCGGAGAAATCGGCATCGCCTGCGAATCGTGTCACGGCCCGGCCGAAGCACATGTCCGCAAGTACCGGAATCCGGGCCAACGACTCAAGCAACGCGTCGCCGGCACGACGGCCCATGACATCATCAACCCGGCCACGACGTCACCCAGCCAGTCCTCCCAGATCTGCGGCCAATGCCACAGCCACATGGCGAATCATGATGGTGACCAGGACGGAGCCCGCGAGTTCCTCAAAACCGGGCTGCCCTACCGTCCCGGTGATGACCTGCATGCCTTTGGCAAGTTGCTGACGCTCGAGGATGGGCACCGCGGCAACGAGTTTCGTTTCTGGGCCGATGGCAACTGCCGGAGCGGCGGCCGCGAGTACAACGGCCTGCTGGGCTCACCCTGCCACCAGGTCTCCGGCGATGGCAAGGACCAGTCCCGGCAGATGTCCTGCCTCTCGTGCCATTCGATGCACAACTCTCCGATCAACGACCAACTCAAGCCGATCGCAACACACAACTCCGCCTGCACCCAATGCCATCCCCGGTTCCAGGACACCGCGACACTCAAGTCCCACACGCACCACCAGGCCAACTCCACCGGCAGCCAGTGCTACAACTGCCACATGCCGCACACCAGTTACGCGTTGTTCAAGGCCATCCGCTCGCACCAGATCGACAGTCCGCGAGTTCGTCCCACTGGCCCGAACACCCGACCCAACGCCTGCAATCTCTGCCACCTCGACCGCACACTCACATGGACCTCCGAGCACCTCGTGGACTGGTACGGCCAACCGCCGGTCGAATTGACCGGTGCCGACCGGGACATCTCGGCCGCGGTCCGTTGGACGCTGGCCGGCGACGCCGGCCAACGCGTGATCGCCGCCTGGCACTTCGGCTGGGGACCGGCTCAAACCGCCTCGGGAACAACGTGGATGGCCCCGGCGTTGGCACAGACGCTCAAGGACCCTTACCCGGCGGTCCGCTGGGTCGGCTGGCAAAGCCTGAAATCCCTGCCGGACATGCCAGCGTTCGTTTACGACTTTGACGGACCCACCACACACAGGCGGAGTGTCGTCGAACAATTGACACGCGAGAATCGCCGGGATCCGCTGCCGCCAAACAACACGCCCGCCCGCCCGGAAATTTTCATCCGGTCCGACGGACGCAGCGACGGGAAGTCGATCGAACAGTTGATCCGGTCGCGAGACAACCGGCGCGTCGAGATCTACGAATGACCCGACGGCCGACCCCGGCACTAGCCGCGGCCGGTGACCGGGTAGGCGTCGTCCTGGAACCCGACTCCCGAGTGTTCACCCGGCGGGACCAGGCTGTCGACCACCGCTTCGTCGGCGGCGGACCACTCGATGTCAACGCACCCCAGGTTGTCGTCGAATTGCTCCATCGTGCGAGGCCCGATGATCACCGAGGTCAAAATCGGGTTGGCCAGGCACCAGGCCAGGGAGAACTGGCTGCAGGGGGTGCCCCGCCCGTCACAGTGCTCCTTGATCGCCTGGCTGACCTGGATACTCGCCTCGCGAAGTTCCGCCTGGACCATCCGCGGATCGTCCAGTGACGCCCGGGTTCCCTCGGGATACTCGCCGAAAGTCGTGTACTTGCCCGTCAGGATGCCACGAGCCAAACCACTGTAGCTGACCACCCCGAGTTGCTGGTCACGACAAAGCGGCAACAACTCCACCTCGATGTCACGATTGACAATGTTGTAGAGCGGCTGGACACACGCGAAACGGTCGAGACCACCTCGATCGCTGATCCCCAGGGCCAGCGCCAGGTACCACGCCCGGTAATTCGAGCAGGCGATGTAGCGAACCTTGCCCGAGCGAACCATGTCGTCCAGGGCCCGCAAGGTCTCCTCCAGTGGAGTGTCGTAATCAGGTGAGTGGACATAGTAGAGGTCGATGTGATCGGTACCCAGCCGCTGCAGGCTCGCCTCCAACGCCCGCATCAGGTAGCCACGACTGGTCCCCTTGTCGTTGACTCCCTCGCCCATCGCATTGCGGCCCTTGGTCGCCAGGACGACCTCGTCGCGTCGCCCGGCAATCGCACGACCGGTGATCTCTTCGGAGACGCCCGCGTTGTAGATGTCGGCGGTGTCAATGAAGTTGATGCCATTGTCGATCGCTTTGCCGATGATCTGGCTGGACAACGCCTCGTCGGTTCGTCCACCGAACATCATTGTGCCCAGGCAGATCTCCGAGACCCGCAATCCTGTTCGCCCCAGCAACCGGTATTTCATTCCACTCATCATTTCCCTCTCTGTCGCTTCTGTCTCCAGGGGCATTCCGACCCCCAACTTGACTCATGATAACGATCAGGCCTGACGTTTGCCTTCAACAGGGTGACAACTTGATACCCACCGGGCAGTTGATCGAGTCCGTCGGGCCTGCTAGAGTCCCGGTTTGCAGGTGCGGTGGCTGTGTCACCGTGTTTTGCTGCGGGACGAGAGCACTCCTCGCGAAGAACCAAATGGGCACAAAGAAATCAGGCAAGGGTCGCCGCAAGATCGGTCGTAAAAAACGACGGAATCGTGCCAAGATCCGCCATCGCAAGAAGTAATCCGACCCCGTCGGATCGGCTCCGGGTTCTCCCGCTGTGGCCCACTGGCTCTTACTGCTACGCTACCGGTGCGTACCAGAGTCCGCGACTCGTGCGGCACCCTCTTGACAATGCCCCCCGGTGTGCGGATGCTGGAGCAACCCGCCCAGATCATCCCACCCGCAAAACCATCCAACTTTCCCCTATTCGCCGAGATTCCCACGGGGATCCGGTTGCGAATCACTGCAAAACGAGAAAGACTGTGGCGACACTTCCACTTGGATATGTGGATTAGTGTGCCCATCGACCTGAAGGGACTACCATGCGAAACAAAACCCTCCCCTCACGCCTGACCACGACGACAATGGCACTGGCCATTGTCCTCGGTTCGGCGTTCGCGACAATCGCCCAGGACAAGCCGTCACCGGCCGACGCGCTGAAGGCCGCCATAGCCAAGACAAAGCAACTCGAAGCCAAGCTCAGCCAACTCAAGGCCGAAGCTGCAAAGGCTGAAAAGGCTGCCGCGAAGGTCGCTGCCGACCTGAAGGCCCAGCAGGCCGCTGCCGCCAAAATTGCCGCCCTCCAGCAGGCCGAATTGAAAAAGAAGGCCGATGCCGCCGCCGCCCGGCAAAAGGTCGTCGACGCCGCCACCAAGGCAGCTCGGACCAAGGCACAGGCGATGAAGGATGAGGTCGCAAAATTGAAGGCTGGTGTCGCCAAGGCCACCAACGACCAGAAGGCCGCCGAAAAGAACGTCAAGCCACAAACCGATGCATCCAAGAAGGCGACCGACGCCAAGACGGCCGCAGACAAGGAAGCCGCCGTCGCCGCCAAGGCACTCGCCGATGCCCAGAAACGGGCCAAGGCCGCCATGGACAAGGCCACCAAGGCGACCACCGCCGCCAAGGCCGCCAGTGACACGCTCAAGAAAACCAACGACACCATCGTCACCTCCAAGAAAACCGTGGTCGATTCCAATGCCAAGGTGAAAACCACCGAGGCGGCGATCGCCAAGTTCGCTCCGGAGTTGGCCAAGGCGGAAGCGTCACTCGAATCACAGACGCTGGCATCGATCTCCGCTGCCAAGCAGTTCGAGAGTGTCCTGATCGCGACCGGCCAGATGGTCTCGTTCTCCGAGTCGGTCGCCCCGATCTTTGCCCAGCGGTGTGTGGCCTGCCACAACGCCCGTACGGCCAAGGGACGACTCAACCTCGACTCATTCGCCGCCACCCTCAAGGGGGGCGAGAGTGGTGTGTCATTCGAATCCGGCAAGGCCGACGAGAGCACCCTGATCGCCATGATCGAAGATGGATCGATGCCCAAGGATGCCGATCCCCTGACCGCCGACCAGATCTCGTTGATCAAGAAATGGATCAACACCGGCGCCAAGCTGAATGCCGGCGTGGGACTCAACGATCCCCTGATCGCCATCGTGCCCAAGCGGCCCCAGCCGATGCCGCCCAAGGCTTACCGCGTGCCCGTGCCGGTGACCGCAGTCGCTTTCAGCCCCAACGGCAAACAACTGGCCAGTTCAGGTTACCACGAGGTCATCATCTGGAACGCCGCCGATGGCAAGCTGGTCCGACGGATCACCAACATCGCCGAACGCGTCTACGACATCACCTTCTCGGCTGATGGCAAGCAGATGGCCGTCGCCGCTGGAACTCCTGGACAGATCGGCGAGATCAAGCTGTTCTCAACCGCCGATGGATCGCTGCAAGGTGACCTGGTGCGTTCCGGAGATTCTGTCTTCGCAGTCGCTTACAGTCCCGATGGCAAGAAACTCGCCGCCGCAGGAGCCGACCGGGCCATCCGTGTCTACGACCTGGCCAGTGGCAAGCAATTGCTGGCGATCGAGGACCACGCCGACTGGGTCATGGACGTCGCCTGGGCTCCCGATGGAACCAAGCTGGCCAGTGCCAGTCGCGACAAGACCTCCAAGGTCTTCAACGCCGTGACCGGCGACTCGCTGGTCACCTTCAACAGCCACGGCCAGCCGGTCTTCGGTGTCGGTTTCAGTGCCGATGGTAACCAGGTGATCACCAGTGGACGCGACAAGAATATCCGCGTCTGGAACACCAAGGACGCCAAGCAAGTCCGAGCCATCGGAGGATTTGGTGACGAGGTCTTCCGGGTGGTGGTCGCCAAGGACGGTAAGGTCTACAGCTCCAGCGCCGACAAGACGGCCCGGATTCACACCGTCGGTGACGGCAAGCAAATCCGCAGCCTCGCTGGCCACAAGGACTGGGTCTACTCGGTCGCCGTCACGCCCGACAGCAAGTTGATTGCCACGGGCAGCTACGACGGTGAGATCCGCATCTGGAACGCCGCCGACGGCAAGGGTACGGTGACATTCGTCGCCGCTCCCGGCTACAAGGCACCCCAGACCACCGCTGCGGCCAAGTAGCCACGAGGCAACACAGCCCAACGGCTCAACACGGGCGACATCCCCCGGCGGGATGTCGCCCGTTGCCGTTTCATACAGCCGAAATGGCCTCGTCTGCCACCTCGGCCCACAGGGAAATCTGGACCGCCGCTCCCAGCGGCATCTCGCTGATCCCCAGCGCTGTCCGTGTGTGACGTCCCCGATCGCCAAAGACTTCCAGCAACAGGTCCGAGGCACCGTTGAGGACCTGGGGCTGGCCCCGATGACCGGGCGCCGAGTGCGTGTTGCCCTCGAGACGAACGATCTTCACAACGCGATCCAGATCTCCCACGGCTTCCTTCAACTGGGCCAGAGCATTGATCAATGCGTTCCGCGCCGCCTGGTACCCCTGCTCATCAGTCAGTTCGGCACCAATCCGCCCCGTGTGACTCAATTCGCCGTCGACCCATGGCAATTGACCGCTGGTGACAACCAGTGAACCGGTCCGCACCCAGGGCACGTAAGCCGCCACCGCCGGCGGTGCGGCCGGTAAAACGATCCCCAGTTCCGCCAATTTCGCCTCGGTCACGCCCGTCGGATTGTTCGTACTCATCGTCGATTGCTCCTGGTTGCCGTCTCTGACTGCAGTGGAAACCTGACAAGGTCCCCGGCAAGGCGTCTCATCCTGTAGCCACCCCGCCCCGATTGCAACCAATCCCCAATGGCTGGCATCCGGAACACCCCGTGAGGTAGGCTCTGGCAACGCCACAGGATTCCCAGGCCCAATTCCACGATGCCCCAACCTGCAGACTCCATCAGACCGGACGCAGCTCTTTCGATCCCCGAGGGAGGACTGACCACCCCGGACCTGGTGGTGATCGTCATCTACCTGGCCGCCATGATGGGAATGGGCGTCGCGATTGCCCGCCGCCAGAAATCAACGACCGATTTCTTCCTGGGCGGTCGATCGCTTCCGGCCTGGGCCGTCGGAATCAGCATCTTCGCCTCCCTGCTCTCCACGATCACCTACCTGGGGATGCCCGGAGAGATGTTTCGAACCGGCGTGGCCTTCCTGACCCGCCAGTTGCCGATCCCCCTGGTGCTGATCGTGGTCTGGGCGTTGTGGATCCCGTTCTACATGCGGCTGAATCTGACCAGTGGCTACGAGTACCTCAGCCGTCGTTTCAATTACACCGTCCGGGCACTCTCTGCCGTATTCTGTCTGCTGCTGCTGTTCGGATGGATTTCTGTCGTCGTGCTGACCGCCGCCGGCGCCCTGGTCGACATCGCCCACCTGGACATCGGCTGGTTCCTGGGAA
>CAWVUS010000203.1:0-9705 GCA_963933195.1 uncultured Planctomycetaceae bacterium | reverse complement strand
CGACCCTCTCAACCTCTCCCAGATCCGACTGTTGGGCCTGCTCCGCTCCGAGCCCGATGACCCCGAACTGATTGAACTCGTGCGGCTGTCCATCCAGGGAGTGGCGGCCGGACTCCGGACCACCGGTTGAGCGTCCCGGGGCGGCGTCAGCTGGCACAATGGACATCACCGGCCTTATGCGGCCCATCCTGATCGCCACGGCGGCCACAAACGAGAAAACCCCTGTTTTGCAGGGGGATGCGAGTGGGTGCGACCACCCGGGAGATGGCCAAGTACCCCCGGCAGGATTCGAACAAAGCGACGAGATATCCCAGACCTTTATCTCACCGGAAAAGGCACAATCACAGTTTGGTGAATTGCGGCGGCTAGGCGAAACCATCGCCTTATTGCGAACTCGCTTTCGATATTTCGGCCGTATCGAGCGTGACACCCAAAAGGAACGGGGCCGCATCGCTTCCGGAGGTTTCGAAGTCGATATGAGTGACTTTCACGTCACGCTTCGGATTTTTCCAGGACATGAGATAGCACCCCAATTCCCGATCCGCATCGCGTTGGCTTGTGATGGAAAACGCCAACCTGGCCGCAGCCACCTGGCGATTCTGAGGAAGGAACCAGTTGAGGAGATGCTCCCCGTAGCGGATGTTGACCACCTGTTCGGAGCCGTCGGCATAGTGAATCCGATACCTGCCAACGACGGTGCCATAGGCCACCTGATCGGAATAGGCCGCCCCGTGCAAGAAGTGAATCGTCTGGGCCGTCCGCCCCACCGCAATTCCGGTGACTTTCTCGACAATTTGTGCTCGTGAGGCAAGCAGTTGGGTCTTCTTTCCGTGCAGAGCCACAAAGCCTCGCACGTCAAACACCACCCCGTGAAGTTTCGTGGGGCCGGCAACCAGGCCATGCAGGCCGTCGTTGGTTTCCGGCTCTCGCTTGGGCAACTTGTACAGGTCCTCACTGAGGGCAACGTTGTAATGAGACGTGAGGTCGAGTTGATTCGCCGTCAGGGTCGTGTCGCGGGCTGTGAGCAAATCCGAGAGAGTCTTCTTCCTCGCTGCGATTCTCGAAAGCCGTGCTCCTGCCAGTTTTCTCTGCGCGACCTGTATCTTCTCCCTGGTTTTCAGCACCTCGCCCGAATCCGCATCGAGTTCCAGGGCCTGTTCGATGCTGCGTGAGGCCTCGTCCAGTTCCCCCAGGATCCGGTACGCCTCGGCTTGCATCCGCCATACGCCGGCATTTTTCGGTGCCCGTTGGATCGCTCGCTTCATCAACGCACCCGCGTGTCCGGCCAGTTTTTCGTCGCCCACGGAACGACCGGCAAAATAGACGGCTTGTGAGGCCAGGTCGATCGGTGACAGGGACTCATCGGACAGTGAATCGGCATCGCGTGAGACTGTCAGGGCGACCAGGAACGGATTGACCCGGTTGAGCGTTGCGATGAAATCGATATGGACAATCTTCTGGTCAGGCCTGGGATTGTCCCACGTCGCCAGGAACAGCCCGGTATCGCGCCGCCCCTGTTGCAATCCCGTCCCTTCTCCCCGCCACACGAGAAACGGACTGTCGGGGTCCTTACTCCCCACAAAGGCATCCCCAATTGTCAGTTGAAATCTCGCTGCGAAGTCTTCGACGTGGCCGTCGGCATAGACGATACGATATACAGCCACCGGCGAGCCGGACGCCGCGCGCAGATAACCGCCATGCAGAAAGTGGAGCCGATCGGCTTTCCTGCCGACGGTGATCTTCGGCACGGACGGCGGAAACGGAATCTCCGATTTCATCCCGGCTGACAGGCTGACCACGCCGCGCACGTCAAATGGGATGCCTCGGAACCGGCGAACTCCTGCATCGAGCGTCCGATAAAGCGGGGCCTGGACAGTTGCCGCACCGTCTTCGGTGAGCCACGACTCGTGAATCCCGGCGTTGAAGTGCGGCGTGAGATCGACTGTGGATTCCGGTGCGTCCTTGGCACGTGGAGGAACCTGAGAACGGAGCACGAATCGGCGAGATTCCCTTTTGCCGTTCTTCATGATGTTCTGGAAGAACAGCCGTTGTGTCAGTTGGTGATCGAGGCCAACGGCCCGGCCCGCGACATGTGACGCCACTCCCGCTGCCATCCCCAGATGGCGAACTGCTCCGTCCGTATCGCCACCCTGATAAAGCGCCCTGCCTCGGAGAGTCCTGAGAGCAAACTCGGTCTTTCTGTCGCCTGAGGAGAGGCCGTCGATCGCCGCGATCGCTTCCTTGTGTTTTCCCCGGGCCAGGAGCAATTCGGCCCGCGAATGCGCCAGCGGGACAGCGAGATCGTCGCGTCCCCTGGCGGCTGCTGTTGCCTGTGCAAGCAGTGCCTCGACGTGACCAAACGTCACATCCGAGGCCCCGTTCACCATGTTGCTCTTCAGTCTCGCTTCGGCGAGCAATGACCGCGCGTCACGCTTCTTGTCCGGACTCTCCGCCACCTCAAGCGTCATCGCCACCAGGAACACGGACCCGTTATTTTTTGCGGACTCCAATGTGATCGACGCGATGGCCTTGTCCGGGTGCGGGTTCTCCCAGGTGCAATGGACGAGTGTGCGAGTCTGTTCATAGTCTCCCTCGCGCCAGCCAAACACCGCGTCGGTTGGTGTGGCGAACGGGTTGTTCACCCAGGTGACCAGGTGCTTGCCATAGCGAATTGGCAGGGACTTCTCCGTACCGTCTTCGTAGTGCAGCAGATACCGTCCCAGAAGGGTGTTGTATGACGCTTTCTCGACGTACGAACAGCCGTGCAACACATGGAGCCAGTTCGCCTTCTGATTGACGGCGATCTTCTCGATCTTCGTGGGCGGCGGCGCGCCAATTGACTTCGCAGGCTTGTCGCCTCCCCTGACGCGGACAACGCCACGAACATCAAATGGCATCCCGTTGAAGTCTGACAATCCAATCGGCAGGCGTTGCCAGACGCGCCCCTTCGGCAACTTCCCCTCCCGCGGGCGGAATGGCATCGCAAACAAAGACTGATTGTAGTGCTTGTCGAGACTGACATGCCGAGACGTGGCACGCGATGACCGCTTGGGAATGCCCAATTCGAGAAACAGCTTGTGAGCCTGGTCAAATCGCCCCTGTTCAGCGAGCCGATCCGCCGCCGCACGGATCACCGACCCGAGCTGTCGCGGGTCGACCGGGCCGTCCGAAGTCGTAGCACCCAAATGCGTCAGGGCTTCGGACGCCTCGTCCTTTCGGCCAGCGAGCATCAGCGCGTTGGCCCTGGATTGCCAAACAACCGGATCCTTCGGATGGAGTTCAATCGCCAGTCTCGTCAACCACTCCCATTCCAACGTGCGGGTTTCAAGTGGTGAGCTGGTTTCGGTCATTCGCCGTTCGCCGGCGGCTGCCAGTCCGTGTGGCGTTCCGTGATCTTGCCACATCAGCGCGTCGAGGATGCCCGGCAACACCGGACGGCCCACAGGCCAATCGGCATCCAGCCGCGGCTCCGGGAGCTCCTGGAAGGCGCGGCGAAAGGCACCAAACGACTCTTCATGCTTGCCATGGTGCTCGAGAGCCAAGGCGTTAGCGTACTGGACCACGACGTGATTGGCGTCGAGCTCCAGGCCCTTCCGGACCGCTTTGTCCATCTCGTCGAATCGCTCTCCCCGTCGCATCACCAGCGCTCTCAGCGCCCACGCTTCCGCAAGGTCAGGCGCCAATTCGACAGCCTGGTCAGCGTGCCATCCAGCTGTCTCGAGCCAATGGCGGACGGCATGTGGCTGCAACTTCTCGATCCGTTTCGAGACGGACCGCCAATACGCGATCCGAGCATGTGCCAGCCCGCTGTTGGGGTCGAATTCCAGCACACGGTGCAACTCGTTCAGATTCCGAGATCTGAGCAGAACATCCAGTTGTTCACGTCGGCTCCTGTGGCTCCACGGCGACGACGCGCGGGTGTCCGGATCGGCCATGAACCACCGCCCCCAGCGAGCGTAGGAATCCCCTGTCGGAGTTGCCTCCACAGATGCCCGGACGGACGCCATCTGCGAGGGGGCCACCGCAACCGAATCACCGTTCCTGTTGATCCGTCGCTTGGCCACCACCTCAGCGAGATCAGCCAACCACTCCGGAGCATCATGTCCGGACGGCGGAAGATCGATCATCGTCAGCCTGCCGGACCTGGTGCTGGGCGTGAAACCATAAACAGCCAGCCGTGTGTCGTCGTGACTGAATTCCAGGGAATTCACTCTCGACCTGGTTACCACCCCCAGGGAGATCTTCAGGAGCCTCGTACCTGTCGGATACTCCCAGACAGAGAGGCCACCGCGAGCGTTACCCACCGCCAGCATCCGGCCGTTGTGACTGAAGTTTATCCTCCCCTGGTTGGTCTGCCCTCCCGATTCCAGGGGTTCGGATATTTGCGTCTTCTTGTCGATGTCCCACAGTTCCACTTTGCCCCATTTGAGGTCGTTGTGCGGGCTGGCGGTGAGGGCCACAACGCGACCACTGGGATGAAAGACCCCGGAGGAATAGAAACCAGCTTCCGGAGTCTCAAACAACAGCTCCCGTGAATTCGTGTCCCAGACTCTCGGCTGACTCGTGAACACGACCGACAGGACCCGCGTCCCGTCCGCGTTCAACTGGATCTGTTGGACGGGAGCATCGGAACTCGGCGACAGCTTCTCCACATCCCCGGACTCCATGTTGACCAGAAACGAGTCGCCCGCCCTGTTTCCCACTGCCAACCAGGGGCTGGATTCAGCCACATCCGACTGAGTCGCTCTCAGGTCGTCGAACCTGTGCAACGCATAGCCCGACTTCACATCGAACACAATGATCTTCCCGGCAAACGTCCGCGCCGCGACCAGCTTCCCCTGCATGGCAAATTCGATCCAGTGGACCGACTCACCCGCCATCATGGTCACCCGGAGTTCGCCGCTGGCGACATCCCAGATGCGGATTTGGCCGTCGCGGCAGGCCACCCCCAGCGTCTTTCCATCGGGTGAGAATCGGCTGTAGAGCGCATTGGTCGGGGAGCGGAATGCTCTCACCTCCTTGAGCGTCTCCACGTCCAGGACCTGGGAGGCCGGGTCAGGACCATGCCGAAACTGAGGCACAATCCACTTGTCATCCGGACTGAACGTGATACTTGCCCCGAATCCAATCAATTCCACCGTGGAATAAAGCCGCCGCCCGCTGGCCATTTTCCAGGCCCGCGACTCACCGACTTTCAGCTGGCCTCCGTTTCCAAACAGTGACTTGAAACGTGTCAACACCATGGACCGGTTGGTCAACGAACTGAACGACTCCGCCGGTCCCGTGGAAAAACGGCGGCCTTCCTGGAGCCGCTGTCCCGTCCTCGTGCTCCAAACGTGGATCTTGCGATCGTCGGCGGTCGTGATCAGCAGGCGTTCCCCGTCGGCAGTCAAACTTAATGTGGGATCGAGGGAATGACGGATCGGCGAGATCATCGCCTCTCCGGTCATCAGATCCCAAATATGAACCGACAGGTCCTCGTGCTGTGTGATCAACCGCAATCCGTCTTGAGTGACAATGGCCTCATGGAGAACGTTGCCACTGAAGTCCAACTTTGAAATCGATTTTCCTGTCCACAGATCTCGGCAATCAACGACCGACGAGCCGACGTAGGTGGCCATCCACGGTTCTGCCGAACCAACGCCCGAGATTCTCCTGTTGATCCTGGGGCGACCAATAAACGGGCTGCGACCGTCCGCGGCATATCCCTCGAGTTTGAATTTGCAGGTGGCCTTGGCGGTCGACAGGTCGACGACCGTGGTGTACATGTCCTCGCCCTTGACCCCGGTCGCATACATCTGGGGCGAGTGCGAGTGGAACCCGAAGTCCTTGGCAGGATAGTCGACCTCGAAGGAAAGCAGCTTCAACGGTTTACGGCTCGTATCAATCCAGCCGAACCGTGTGCCGGAATCCATAACGACTGCGACGTACGGCCCCCTGGTCCTCGGGAAATAAACGGGACCGCCGCCCGGCAGCTTTGCCTGGAAGACCAGCTTCGCCGTTTCCGCGGACCACAGGATGACGGTTCCGTCGCGATAAGTGCACACGACGTACTTCTTATTGGCTGAGATTCCAATATGGTAAAGCGGCAACTGTGGATCCGGCTTCAGCGGCTGGCCGACGATCTTTGCCGTGTCGGCATCCCAGAGGCTGTAGGCTCCCACTCCTGTGTTGTATGCCACAATCCGGCGGACTCCATCGCGAGGTTCCACCACGAAGTAGTTGCTGTTGGACCGATTCTCGAACTTGACGATCCCGGTGGCCGCCTTGCCGTCTCTGGTGCGGTATCCCTGGATGCTGCCGCCCTGGTCCAACAGTTTAGCAAACAGCAGTGAGCCGTCGTCGGAGAACCGCAGATTGTTGACGCGTGCACCGCCGGCGATCGCGCCGATCTTCCTGCGATTCTTGACATCCCAGAGCGCCGCTTGCCGACCCCGGGTCAACGTCCAGTAATACGACTTCGTGGCGGGGTCGAGGGAGGCGCGATCGATAGGATCGTCCATCTCGATTTTGAACGGAGACCCCCGGTAGTAGTTGGCATCCGCCAAGACGGACGTGATCTGATTCGCCGCGGGCCAGTAAGTCGGATCGGTTCTGATCGTCCTCGCCAGGTAGGCCAGCCCGTTGTCCAGATCACCGGTGTCGAGAAACTGCTTGGCGGTCAGGAAGTACGACCTGGTGAGCGTCTCGTTGAGTGAATCTCGAGCCGTCTCGGCCACTTCCTGAGACGCCTCGGCCTTACCCTGTTGAACCGCGGCTTCCTGGGCACTCTTCCTGGCCTTTCCTTCAGCCACCTGTGCCTCTTCGGCATTCTTCACGGCCTTGCGGCGTTCCTCGACCGCCTGTTTCCCGGCAACCACCGCCTTGGTGCGAGCCTGGAACGCGAACACCGACGCAAACACCGCGACCAGGGCAACCGCCGCCACCCCGCCGGAGAGCAACCTCAACCGGGAAACCGATTTCTGTTGCAGTTCGGCTCGCTGACGTTCGGCGTCGGCCAGCGCCCTGGCCTGTTCCAGTTCTCGCTGCCTCTGTTCCTCTGCAGCAATCTCGTCGGCGCGTCCGGCCGCATCACTCGCCTCAAGAAATTCCAGGGCCAGGTGAAATCCTCGTCGGTAACGCTCGCCCCAGGCTGCTGTCGGCTGAGCCTCGTTCATCCAGGCCAGGGCGATCTGCAAATCCGGGCCGCGATAAAGCCCCGCCTTGTCGTCACGATGCAGACCGGCTGTCTCGGCCAGCCGCAGGTAAACCTGGGCCGACTGGGCCTCGTCCCCCACCCAGCGATCCAGCCGCTGCCAGACCCGCATCAGGCTCTCGTGAGAGATGTCGACGATTGTCTCGGACACCAGTTCCGTTCCGGCCGGTGGCATCAGGAACGTGACACCGGGAGCCCGATACGCATCGACGACCCGCTGGATCTGGTCGAATTCCACGCCCACGATCTGGCCCAGCAAGCCCACCGGGGTCGGTCGCCGAATCCCACGATTGTCACTCTGCTTCTCGGTCAGTGCCTTGAAAAGATTCTCGGCAACCCCTTTCAGATCTTCCGACTCCAGGGAATCGAACACCTCATCAGCATGACGCGACAGCGCCTCCTCCATGCCTCCCACATCGTGATAATGCCGGAGATCAATCGGCTCGTCGTCTTCTCGATCGGATGTCCACCGATCAAACGTCCTCATCAACGCATGTTGCAGGATCGGCAACTGGTCCTGGTTGCTGCCGACACTGTTGAGCAGTTCCTGGACAAGGCGGTAGGAAATTTCACCACCGCCGACCCGCACCGGCCCTTCGATGGCGGTTCGGATCTGGTCACGGGTCAGGCGGGGAATCAGATATTCCCCCTGGTTGACCGCGGTGGTCAGGCCACGGAACTGGGTGCAGTCGCCCAGGTAATCGCTCCGCATCGTCAACACGACGTAGATCGGCTGGTCCGACTGCTTGGTCGCTTCCAGCAACAAGTCGACGAAACTCGCTGCCATCGCTGCGGAATCTTCATCCATCCGCCGGAACCGGAAAATCTCCTCGAACTGATCGACAACGATCAGGAGATTGGCGCCCGGTTCCACGTCCGATTGTTTGATCGCTTCGACCAGGCCGAGTCCGCTGTGAGTCAGCGTCGCCTTCAGGTGGCTGAGCACTTTCGGATCGTCCGGATCATAGAGATCCGCCGCCTGGACGGCCGCGGCGAGGTTGTGGAGCGGATCTCCTCCGGGTCGCAGGACCACGATCTCCCAGTTCGATCCCGCCTCGTTCAGAGCTCCCCCCTGGAGTTCCGGCAGGAGCCCCGCACGGACAAGCGAGGACTTGCCGCTTCCCGATGTGCCGATGACCGACAGGAACCGCTTGTCGCGGAGCAGTTTCAGCAATTCCGCGGTCTGCTGTTCGCGACCGAAGAAGAGATAATCTTCTTCGATATCGAACGGGCGAAGTCCCGGAAATGGATTGAACAGGTCTGGCATGGAAAAGTGACAGCTTGCGTCAACGGAAAGGTTGTTCAGGTTTTGACCCTGGAGAGGAAATCGGTGAGCACTTCCAGATCGATCGCCTCACCGCCCTGGATGATGTCCGCGGTGTGACTGCGGAACCGCTCCTTGCGTCGATCGATTGGTGGAGCAATCAACACGGCCTGGTGCTCCAGGTCGACCTCGCGACCGTATCCGCGAGCTTTGAGCAGGTTCCTCAACTTGATCTCCACCCAGGCCTTGCGGGCAGACCCGTAGTAAATGATCACCGCATCGCAATCGACCAGGTTCTCGCGATGCAGTTCCAGGGCCCCTTCCTCATCGGATTCGAAATCTGGAGTGGTGACCTCAAATCCCAGGTCGAACAGGTGATCTTCCAGCGGCTCGATGGCCTGTTCGTCCTGCTGGTCGCAGATCAGGTAGATCCGCTGAATATCATCCGCGGACAGGCCGGGAGACGAGTCGTCCTCGACGGCGGCCTTGTCCAGACGATCCAGAACGAATTCCTTCATCTCGGTGTAGTTGTCCTGGATGATCTCGGCACCCGCATGCATCTGGGGAGATGTCTTCAGTTCATCGAGGAAGTTTTGCTGGCGATCGTCGTTGACCTTGATGCCGCGAGGAATCCAGACCACTCGCTCCAGCCCACTCTCGGCAGCCCGTTTGGCGGCCAGGCGATTCTGGATTTCTACGATCGACTCCTCGGCCCCTTCCGGAACCAGCCCGTAGGACGCCCCGACAAGATGAATTGACAGGTCGCTTTCGTCCAGAAAACCCTGCACCTGCTGTTCGAGTTCATGACCGACGGTGGCAAGCACCTGGTTGGGAACGACACTGTGCCCGCGGCCGACAAGTTCACGACGGATCTTGTCGATTTCCGGCTGAAGATCCGACGTGCTGCTGGCCAGGAAGATCGTCTGCCCGCTCTCGGACGTAACGGTCGAACTCTGGAGCTTGCCGCTACGCTCCTGGAGAGGCCTGACGACGCCCCAGAGTTGCTGGGCCATGTCGTAAACACGCTGGAAGTACTTCTGGTGCGCTTCGGGGCCGAATCGTTCGTCGAACTCCATCACCGAACTCCGGTCCGGTGTCTGCTCGAAGAATTCGTAGGACACCAGGTTCCCGATCAGTGACCGGAGTTCCATCGGGACCTCACCATCAGCAACGGGCGTCTTGACGACCTTCAGGATTCGGCTGTGTGAATCGACCGAAAGTCCCCCGCTGGCCTCGGCGGCCTGTG
>CAWVUS010000202.1:0-9718 GCA_963933195.1 uncultured Planctomycetaceae bacterium | reverse complement strand
ACTCACCGGCGTCGTGACCAGCGACAAGGGCGACAAGACGCTACGGGTCGAGATCGAGCGGCGGTATCGCCACTCGATGTACGGAAAAATCGTCCGTGGGCGGACCGTCTGCCACGTTCATGACGAGGGCAATGTGGCCCACGCAGGTGACGTGGTGGAGATCATCGAGTGTCGGCCCCGGTCGAAAACAAAGCGATGGGACCTGGTGCGTGTGGTGGAAACGACAACGGAGGCAGCCGGTTAGAGCGGCTATTGCCAGGTGCTGTGGCAGCGGGTCGACCGCGGCCAAAAACGGGTGAAACCATGATCCAGATGCAAACTAAGCTCGACGTCGCTGACAACTCCGGCGCGAAGATCGCGCGGTGTATCAAGGTGCTGGGCGGTACCGGGCGTCGGACCGCGGGCCTGGGAGACATCGTCGTCGTCAGTATTCAGAAGTCTCTGCCCGGGAGTCAGGTTCGCAAGGGGAGTGTCGAGCGCGGCGTGATCGTTCGCTGTCGACAGCCCACGCGACGTCTTGACGGCAGCTACGTCAGCTTCGATCGCAACGCGATCGTGTTGATCGACGAAGACCAAAATCCCAGGGGTACCCGAATTTTCGGCGCTGTTGCGCGGGAGCTTCGGGAGCGACGTTTTATGAAAATCGTCAGCCTGGCCAGTGAGGTGGTGTGAACGATGAAAATCCGCGCGGGAGACCTGGTGGTGGTGATCAGCGGTGAGGACAAGAGTTCCTCACCACGCCGCGTTGTGCAGGTGGTTGACGGAGGAGACAAGCTCCGCGTCGAGGGCGTGCACCAGGTCAAGAAGCATGTTCGTCGTGGGCATCCCAAGAGTCCCCAGGGGGGGCAGTTGGAGATCGACCTGCCAATTGACAGTTCCAATGTGCTCTTCTACTGTGGCCATTGCGCGGTGGGGGTTCGCCTGGGAGTGAAATTCACCGAAGAAGGGTCCAAGGTCCGTTTTTGCAGGAAGTGTGATACTGAAGTCGGCACGATCGGAGCCGCCAAGTCGAGTCGCTCGGCTGGTGTCTCGGGTTAGTATCGTGACGACCCTTCCGGCGGTCACAGGCCAGTTTTTCAAACCAATCACAGAAACGCACAGTACCAGTTTCATATAGACCCGGTGACCGACATGCGGTCGCCTCAATCAATAGCGAAAGCACCTACGAGATGCCCCGGTTGCAGGACAAGTATCAAGACGAGGTTATTCCGGCGCTCAGGGACCGCCTGAGCAAGGCGAATGACTTGGCCGTGCCGCGTCTGGAGAAGGTCGTCATCAGCATGGGTGTTGGTGAAGCGATTGTGGACAACAAGCGGCTCGATGAAGCCGTAGTTCACCTGACCACCCTCTCGGGGCAGAAGCCCCAGATCACTCGTGCCCGACGCAGTGTCGCCGCTTTCAAGCTGCGAGAAGGCATGCCGGTGGGGTGTCGGGTCACCTTGAGACGACAGCGAATGTGGGAATTCCTCGATCGCCTGATCGCCTTGGCATTGCCCCGGGTGCGGGACTTTCGAGGTTTGAGTCCGGACAGTTTTGACGGACGAGGCAACTTTTCGCTGGGACTGACCGAACAGATGGTGTTCCCCGAGATCGATCCCGACAGTGTGGGTAACACGCAAGGCATGAACATCACGGTTGTCACCACCGCGAGGACCGACGACGAAGGTCGCGAACTTCTGCGGGAGTTGGGCATGCCGTTCCAGAAAGAGGATCAGGACTGATGGCGAGTAAGGCCAAGATCGAGAAAGCCAACAGGAAGCCGAAGTTCAGCACTCGCGGCGAACGTCGCTGCCAGTTGTGTGGTCGACCACGTGCGGTCTACCGCAAGTTTCGAATTTGCCGGATCTGCTTCCGTGACCTGTGCCTGGACGGATTGATTCCCGGAGCCCGTAAAGCCAGTTGGTAGCCCCTTCGTTCCTCCCCAGGAAAAACAGCCGGGTTTTGCCCGGGACCGCCAAGAGACCCCGACCATGATGACCGACCCGATTGCCGACATGTTGACCCGCATCCGCAATGCTCTGCGGATCGAGCGGACCCGCGTTGATATTCCCTCCTCCCGCGTCAAGCAGGGCATCGCCGAGGTGCTCCAGCGAGAAGGGTATATCTGGGACTTCGAGACGATCGAGGAATCTCCACAGAATGTCTTGCGGCTCAACCTCAAGTACGGGCCCAATGGGGAGGACGTGATCCAGTCGATTCAGCGAGTCAGCAAGCCCGGACGCCGGGTTTACACTCGCAGTCGTGACGCTGGTGACGTGCTGCAGGGGCTGGGCATCTCGGTGATCTCGACCAGTCAGGGCGTGCTGAGCAATCGTGAGGCGAAGTCAAAGAGTATCGGCGGTGAAGTGCTCTGCGAGGTTTGGTAGAGCAGAACGTCGAGTCGAATCCAGTTGAAGACTAGCGACCACAGACACCCACCACTCAATTCATCACCATTTAGAGCGACCCAAGGGCTGCACGATGTCTCGCATTGGAAAACAGCCGATCCCGATTCCTGCTGGTGTCGAGGTCTCCGTCGATGGCGTTGTCGTCCGGGTCAAGGGCCCCAAGGGCGAACTCTCTCGGGATGTTCATCCGGCAATGGCGATCGAGATTGACGCCGATCCGAATCAACTGCGGGTGACCCGTCCGGATGACTCTCGGGCCAATCGTTCGCTGCATGGCCTGACTCGCAGTTTGATCAACAATATGGTTGAAGGCGTGGTCACGCAGTTCGAGAAGCAACTCGAGATTCACGGCGTGGGTTACCAGGCCGTTCTCGACGGAAATTATTTGAACCTCAGTGTCGGTTTTGCACACATGGTCAAGTTGGCGTTGCCGGACGGTGTGTCCTGCGAGTTGCCGAGTGCGACACTGGTCAAGGTACTTGGGTGCGACAAGCAGGCCGTCGGCCAGTTTGCTGCCAATATCCGGGCGGTGCGTCCTCCTGAGCCCTACAAGGGCAAGGGGATTCGCTATCGCGACGAGTACGTGCGGAGGAAGCAGGGCAAGGCGTTTGCCGGTGCCGGCGGGTAGTCATCCTCCAGCGCGAACGCGAGCTCGATGGAAAAGTCATGAAAGCACAAAAACGAATTTCGATCCGACGGAAGCGACGCGGTTTTCGCGTGCACAATCGTGTGCGCCGGGACCGCTGTGGTCGGGCACGGTTGAGCGTGTTTCGCAGCAACAAGCATATCTACGCTCAGGTGATCGACGACTCGTCGGGCCGGACCCTGGTGTCGGCGAGTTCGACCGAGGGTGGTGCTGTGGGTGGCAATTGCGAGGCCGCTCAGGCCGTCGGCAAGAGAGTGGCCGAACGAGCGATTGAAGCCGGGGTCAAAGAGGTCACTTTTGACCGTGGCCGATTTGGTTATCATGGCCGTGTGGCGTCGTTGGCGGATGCGGCTCGTGAAGCGGGATTGAGTTTCTAACGGGACAATAACAGGGCTGAGGCCGCCAACCGGATTGATCCGGGCGGGGTCGGGAGCAGAGAATCGTGTCAACGGGTGGAACAGGTGGAGGCCGTGGGCCAGGCGGTGGAGGCCGAGGTGGTCCCGGTGGTCCCGGTGGTGGACGTGGTGGACCCGGCGGTGGCCGCGGAAGAGGCGGCCGTGGTGGTCGTGAACGCCGCGCTGAAGGGCCGGAGCAGGTTGTCCAGATTCGTCGATGCTCTTGCGTCGTCAAGGGTGGACGCCGTTTCAGCTTTTCTGCCCTGGTCGTTGTTGGTGACAAGAACGGACGGGTGGGCTGGGGTTACGGGAAGGCGACTGAAGTTCCCGTGGCTGTAGAAAAGGCTGTCAAGAACGCCGATCGGAACATGATCAACGTGTCACTGTTGGGGAGTACAATTCCTCACCAGGTGATGGGCCGATATGGTGCGGCGAAGGTACTGCTCTTGCCTGCCAGTCCAGGAACCGGCATTATTGCTGGGGAAACCGTCAGGGCGGTTGTCGATTCGCTCGGCGTGTCGGACATTCTGACCAAGAGCCGCGGTTCCAATAACCCGATCAACCTGGTCAAAGCGACTTTTGATGGACTAAAGCAACTGCGGACCCGTGAATTGGTCGCACAGTTGCGGGGAGTGGAGATCTCGTGATTCTCGATGACGTCCACCGCGGAATAAGCAAACGGAAACGCCGCAGGCGTGTTGGCCGTGGTCCCGGTTCGGGTCATGGCAAGACGGCTGGTCGTGGCCACAACGGTTACGGTAGCCGAGCGGGTGCTTCCCGCCGACCGGGTTTTCAAGGCGGGCAGATGCCACTGTTCCGTCGAATTGCCAAGCGAGGCTTCAACAACAAGGCCTTTGCTGATGTCGTGGCTATCATTAATGTGGCCACGCTTGAGGAAATGTTCGAAAAAGGCGACACGGTCGATCTGCAGACATTGCAGGCCAAGGGGTTGGCCAAGGGACGCTTTGACTTGCTCAAGATTCTTGGGCAGGGCGAGTTGTCCAAGTCTCTGACCGTTGTCGCGGATCGATTCTCGAAGTCGGCGGTGGAGAAGATTGAAGCTGCCGGCGGGACGGTACAGGCGGTTGGTGCCGAGTGAATTGGCATCAACCCAAAGCGATGAATCGGCCTGATGGGCCGGTTTGGGAGATTGAGGCGGGCCGACTGGATCTCATGATGATTGGTCGGCACGGGACTGGACGAGTGATGTTGGTGAGTCGACTGCGATGATCGCCAGGGCGTTGACCGTCTTCAAGATTCCCGAATTGCGCCGCAAGATCTTTCTGACGATCGCGCTGCTGGGCGTGTATCGCATGGGGTTTTGGATCCCCCTGCCATTCATCAACCAGCAGGTACTGCAGGAGAGCCTGCAGAATATGCAGACCAACCAGGGGATCGGCCAGATCATGCAGGTCGTGGCCCTCTTCTCGGCCTCAAATATTGGTAACAGTACGATATTTGGCCTGGGCATCATGCCCTATATCTCGGCCTCGATCATCTTCCAACTCCTGGGCAGCGTTGTGCCGCGGTTGCAGGAGTTGCAGAAAGAGGGTGAAGCGGGACGGAAGAAGATCAACGAGTGGACTCGGCGTGCCACAGTGGTGATCTGCCTGTTCCAGAGTTACTTCTGGATCAAGGCTCTATCCGGCGGTGTGCTGGGTGGCGGCGGTTTGATTCTGGATGGTTATGACACCTTTGTCTGGCACATGGTGGGGACAATCACCATGACCGCCGGGACGGTCTTCCTGATGTGGATTGGTGAGCAGATTGATGCCTACGGAATCGGTAATGGAATCAGCCTGTTGATCATGGCTGGAATTTTGGCGCGGATGCCCCAGGCCGGTGCCGAGTTGCTGCAACCGGCTTTTGAAGAAGGGGTGGGGCTGGGAACCGACTCAGGCATCGAGAAGTTGCTGCTGCTGGGAGTGATCTTCGTCGCGGTTGTGTTCTGGGTGATCATGATCACCCAGGGGCAACGCAGAATTCCCATTCAAAGCGCGAAGCACGTTCGCGGTCGTCGGGTTCATGGTGGTCAGCGTCAGAGCTTGCCCTTGCGAGTCAACCAGGCAGGTGTCATGCCGATCATCTTTGCCTCGAGTTTGTTGATGATCCCGATGTTCCTGTTCCAGCAATTGAACCAGACCTTTGGTCCTGATCCGTGGGGGCCATTGGCTGACGCTTTCGGTTCGAGCGGACGTGGGTTCGTCTACAACGTCAGCTATGTCGGTCTGATCTACTTCTTCTGTTATTTCTGGACCGCGATCACGTTCAATCCTCGCGACATGGCAAGCAACCTGAAGGACTACGGCAGTTTTGTGCCCGGTTACCGCCCGGGGGAACGCACCGCGGCGTTTCTCGAGCAGGTTATGGTGAGGATCACCTATGTCGGAGCGGCCTTCCTGGCACTGGTGGCCATCATTCCCACGATCATCGCCACGGCAATGGGTATCCCGTTCCTGATTGCCAGTTTCTACGGAGGCACCGGGTTGTTGATCGTCGTGTCGGTTGCGCTGGACCTGGTGCAGAAGATCGACAGCCACCTGGTGATGAGAAACTATCCCGGGTTGCTCGAAGGCGAGTCCTAGACGCGATCACGGGGACTCACCGGTGATCCAGCTCAGGAATCCCACTGAAATCGCCGCGATCGGTCGGTCTGGCGAGATTGTTTCCCAGGCACTCCAGGCCGCAGTGGATCTGGTTGAACCGGGTGTGACCACGGGGGAACTGGATGCGGCGGTGACGACGGTGTTGTCGGCTGCCGGTGCGGACGCGATTTTCCTGGGCGCGATTGGTGAAACACCGTTTCCCACGGCCAGTTGCGTTTCGGTGAATCACCAGGCTTTGCATGGGATCCCCGGTGACCGGGTGTTGGTCAACGGGGATCTGGTGACCATCGACACGGGGTGTCGATTCGAGGGCTGGTGTGCCGATGCCGCCAGGAGCGTGGGGGTCGGTGCACTGGAGCCCGCGGCCGCGGAATTGTTGACCTCAGGCCAGAGAGCTCTGGAGACCGCCCTGGCTGGGCTGGATTCCGGCGGACGATGGTCGGATGTTGTCCAGCGAGTCCGGGCTGAAGTCACCGGGATGAGAGTGCGGCTCATCGAAGGTCCGACCGGTCATGGCATCGGACGCGAACTGCACGAGGACCCCGTGGCCGGATGGGAATGGCCACCACGGGCTGATTTTGAGGTTGTGGACGGGTTGGTACTGGCTGTTGAGCCCGTCGTCACCACGGGGAACGGTCGCTTGGGAATTGCGGCGGATCGTTGGACACTGGAAACATGCGACAATCATCCAACTGTGCACTTTGAACAGACTGTGGCAATGACGGCCTCGGGGGTCGAAGTTCTCACCCGTTGGTGAATGAGATTCGGTGTAGTTTTCGCGTGGGTACCCTTGTTTATCGCAGTGTGCGGCCTCTATAATCGCCGAGATCTAGTCGGAAAGATGCGTTAAGGTGACGGGGTCGGTGTCGATGAAGGTGCGCTCGAGCGTCAAACGAATTTGTGAGAATTGTAAGATCGTGCGCCGCAAGGGGCGGATCTACGTGATCTGTTCGTCCAACCCCCGGCACAAGCAACGGCAGGGTTGAAGACGAACCGGTTGGCGGTTTCGAACGGCTCTCGAGAGTCTTCCGGGAGCGGAACTGTGAGAGACCAACACCGTTGATGATGGCTGAATTGGAAATCTCGGGACGAGAGCGAATAAGATGCCGCGAATCCAGGGTGTGGACATCCCCAACGACAAGGCGACCTACGTTTCGCTGACCTACTTGTTGGGCATCGGACGTACGACGGCTTTGGACATCTGTCATCGTTTGCGTTTGGATCCGCAGGCGAAGGCTGGGGAATTGAGCGAAGACGACGTGGTCCGGATCAGCAACCACCTCGACAAGGAGGTGGACGTTGAGGGACCACTACGGCGAAAAGTTCAGCAGGAGATTTCACGACTGAGGGACATTCGTTGTTACCGGGGACTGCGGCATCGCCGTGGATTGCCGGTTCGCGGCCAACGGACCCGGACCAACGCCAGGACTCGTAAAGGAGTCAAGAAGACGGTGGCCGGTAAGAAGGGCGTCAAGGACATGGCGCACTAGGCTACTGACTGGCCGGATTGCGGCCTGAAGACATAAAACAAAGAGAAGAATAAAGAGGGCGACACCGTGGCAAAGGCCAAACGTCGGAAGGTCCGACGCAATGTGACTCGAGCGATTGCCCATATCAAGGCGACGTTCAACAACACGATTGTAACTGTCACCGATCCTAACGGTGATGTGTTGTGCTGGGCGACGGCTGGCACGAGTGGTTTCAAGGGGAGTCGCAAAAGCACTCCGTTTGCCGCTCAGCGAGCAGCCGAAACCTGTGCTGAACGGGCGGCGAAGATGGGTGTGCGAGAAATGGAGATCCGGGTCAAGGGACCGGGGTCGGGTCGTGAGAGTGCGATCACGGGTCTGCAGACAGCCGGGATTTCGATCAAGGTGATCGAGGATGTGACTCCGTTGCCGCACAATGGTTGTCGGCCCCCAAAGAAACGACGTGTGTAATTAGAGTGACTCCTCGTCTGGCCGGGGTCGTCCCCGATAGCCTGGCGTGGGAATCTGAACTCGGATAGCGACAGGAGAAGTGCCGCGATGCGGATTCGTTGGCGTGGATTGGAATTGCCCAGCCGGGTGATGCCCGAAAAGGAAACCCTGACTGATACCTACGGTCTGTTTGTCGCCGAACCCTTTGAACGGGGTTTTGGGACAACGATCGGTAACAGCCTACGGCGGATCCTGCTCTCGAGTCTCGAGGGTAGTGCCGTCACCGAGGCGCGTATCCGAGGGGTCCAGCATGAGTTCACGACGATCCCCGGTGTGGTCGAGGACGTCACGGACATCTGCTTGAATTTCAAGTCGTTGATCGTCGACAACCAGAGTCCGACGCCCAAGACGATTCGGATCGAGAAGGACGTGGCCGGTGTTGTCACCGGTGCCGACATCGAGACCGATGGCCAGGTTGAGGTGGTCAACGGTGATCTTGTCGTCGCGACCCTGACGGACGACGTACCGTTTCATGTCGAATTGACTGTCGAGAACGGTCGGGGCTACATCCCGGCTGATGACCGAGGTGAATTTGAACCCGAGGTCGGAATTATTCCGCTGGATGCCACCTTCTCGCCGGTTATCCGAGTGAGATACAAGATCGAGGAAACTCGTGTCGGCCAGCGGACCAACTACGACCGGTTGCTCCTGGAGATCTGGACCAACGGCGTGGTGACTCCGAAGATGGCGCTCGTGGAAGCGGCGAAGATTCTTCGGAAACATCTCAACCCGTTCATCACTTACCGAGAGCCAGGTCCCGAGGTGTCTCCGGATTCCGCATTGCAGGGAATGGCCGAGTTGATCGGTTACGGTCCCATCGATCTCGAACTCGAGGAGACGCTCAACAGGAGCCTCGCCGAGTTGAATCTTTCGGTTCGAGCCACCAACTGTCTCGAATCCGAGGGTATCACCACGGTTCGGGATCTCGTGGGGCGATCAGAGGATGAACTGCTCACCGTGAGAAATTTTGGTGAAACGACCCTGGACGAAGTTCGTGAACGGCTCGAGTCGCTGGGGCTGAGGTTGGGTATGAAAGTGGCCACCTCGTCACCTTCCTGAGACAAACATACTGACGAAATAGACTTTTCCGACACCCGGACGACGTCGTCCCCAGACGCAGATAGCCCGATGCGACATCGAATGCGAGGCCGTAAACTCGGCCGCAGCCCGTCTCACCGCCGCTCCATGTTGAGGAACATGGCGTGCAGCCTGATTCGTACACTTGAGCAGAACGAGGATGATCCGATGCGGGCCAGGGTGGCCGGTCGGATTGTTACCACGTTGCCCAAGGCCAAGGAATTGCGACCGTTTGTCGAAAAACTGATTACGCTGGCCAAGAAGGGCCGGCAGCATGAACTGGCCGCCGCTGAGATCAAATCCGACGTTCCGGAAAAGGGAGGGAATCCCGAGGGCCGCAGCGAATGGAAACGGTTTCGGGAGTCCGAGGAATACGCTCAGTGGCACGAGACGCTTGCTCCGGCAATTGCCTGCCGACGCCGGGCGTTCTCCATGCTCAGGGACAAACTCGCCGTCGGCATCCTGTTCGATGAACTTGCCGATCGCTTCACGGATCGCCCCGGTGGATACACCCGGATCCTCAAGCTCGCCAAGGTTCGGTTGGGTGACGCTGGTCGACAGGCTTTGATTGAGTTCGTCGGAGAAGACGACAAAGTCGAGAAGCGAGAGTCGAGTTTGGCCGTTGACGAAG
>CAWVUS010000201.1:0-9730 GCA_963933195.1 uncultured Planctomycetaceae bacterium | reverse complement strand
CGGCCTCTTCTTCAGCGTCGTCAGCGGCCTCGGTGTCGTCGGCAGCTTCGGCCTCTTCTTCGGCGTCGTCAGCGGCCTCGGCGTCGTCGGCAGTTTCGGCCTCGTCAGCGGCTTCAGCATCACCTTCGCCGGATGGTTCGGCGTCTTCGCTGGCGACTTCGGTGGGTTTCCCATCGGCACCCATTTGGAAGAGCGGACCGGAGCTGGTACCGGTACCACCTCTGAGGTCTTCCTTGGCGGCAGCGGAAGCTGCATCGGCCGCTTCGGCCTCGCGGATCAGTTCTTCCGGGTCGATATCCAAGCGTCGCGACAGGCCGATTTTTCGCTCTTCAGTATCGACTCGCAAAACTCGTACTTCGAGCGTTTCGCCGACCTGGACAACATCTTCGGGATCTTCGACCTTGTAATCGGCCAATTCCGAAATGTGCAACAGGCCCTCGAGATTAGATTCGAGTTGGATGAACACTCCGAAGTTGGTGACCTTGGTGACTTCTCCGTGAACTGTGCTTCCTGGTGCGAATCGTTTGGGGATGTCGGTTTCCCACGGATCTTCCTCGAGTTGTTTGAGCCCGAGTGCGATGCGTCGTCGTTCTTCGTCGACGGTGAGGACTTGGCAGGTGATTGCATCGCCCTTTTCCAGCAATTCGCTGGCATGTCCGATTTTTCGAGTCCAGGACATGTCACTGACATGGAGAAGGCCGTCAACACCCTCTTCCAGTTCGACGAAAGCACCGTAATTGGTGAGGTTCCGCACGGTTCCTTCAACCGTGGTCCCGGGCGGGTACTTGGCCGCGACGTCGTCCCAGGGGTTGGGAGTGGTCTGCTTCATACCCAGTGAAATCTCTTTTTTGTCCTGGTTGATTCCGAGTACGACCACCTCGACTTCATCACCGATATTGACCAACTCGGTCGGGTGATTGATTCGTTTGGTCCAGGACATTTCGCTGATGTGGACAAGCCCTTCGATGCCGTCTTCGAGTTTCACGAAGGCACCGTAAGTCATCACGTTCACTACTTCTCCGGTGACACGAGATTCGACCGGGAATTTGTCTTCGATACCCTCCCACGGACTGGGCGTCTTTTGCTTGAGCCCGAGCGCGATTTTTTCTTTTTCGCGGTCGATGTTGAGGATCATCACTTCGATTTCTTCCTCGATTTTGACCATGTCCGAGGGGTGATTGATCCGAGCCCAACTCATGTCGGTGATGTGGAGCAAACCGTCGATGCCTCCGAGGTCCACGAAGGCGCCGAAGTCGGCGATATTCTTGACCGTTCCGGTCCGGAGTTCGCCCTCGCTGATGTCGGCCATCAGCGCTTCTTTCATCTTGTTCCGCTCTTCTTCGATCAGCTTGCGCCGCGAGACGACGATATTTCGGCGGGCCTCATCGATCTTGAGGATCACACACTGGATCTCCTGCCCGACGAATGCTCCGATGTCATGCGGACGGCGGATATCGACCTGGCTCGCCGGCAAGAAGACGTTGACTCCAATGTTGACCAGGAGGCCACCCTTGATCTTGCGAAGCACTTCACCGGTGACGATGTCGTCCTCGGAGTGGTTTTCGATGACCTCTTCCCACTCACGAATCCGGTCGGCCTTCCTCTTGGAGAGGATAATCAAGCCAAATTCGTCTTCGATTTCTTCCAGGAGCACCGAAACTTTTGATCCGGTTTCAGGGATCTTCAGTTCGTCCTCTTCGCGAAACTCCTCAACGGGGACCATTCCCTCACTCTTGTAGCCGATGTCGATCAACACATCGTCGCCTTCGACTCTCAGCACGGTCCCTTCGATGATTGTGTTGAGTTCGTAGGAATCGGATGCGGTATTGTAGATCGCATCCATGTTTCCGGTTGTGGAATCGATGTCCTTGAGTGACTCGCCAAACGCCTGTTCAAGTTCCTCGTCGGAGATACCGAATTCGCGAATGAGGTTACGATTAACCATGAGTGAGGTCCGTTCGTGGCCGACTTCGGCCGTTGGGATCCGTCGACGGGGAGACCGCGTTAAAGCAGTGCGGCGGGCGTCGCCAGAGAACTGAGGTGATGTTCCGGTGGGGCGGGCAACAAGCTCGCCGACAACCATGCGGAATCGGTTTCTTGGTTTCGAAGGCCGATGATAGCAAACGTGGCACAGGGGGGGCTAGTCCGGGTGGTGTTCACCTGGTTGCAGTGTGACTCTCCAGCGGCGCGGAACAAAGTTGAGTTCCCTCCTCAGGTGTCAGGTCTTTGATCCGACTGAGTTGTTGTGCAATCTCGGTGTTTCCCACAAGGGCCACGAGTGCGATTGTGGCCGTCCATGTCTGGCCGGGTTCGAGTGTCATCAGGCGACCCTTGTCCCGTTCAAACTGGCGGGGGTTCGGGAGGTCGGTGGACGGTTCAATGCCGGCGACGTAACCGTCGGACTCGCCGACGGTGTTTTTCCAGAGTGTGAAGCAGGGGAGGGGTTCTACCGAAAACTCCAATGCAATTCCCTGTTGAGCATCGGCGTCGTGAAGCACCACGAGTGTTTGTCCCTGCTGGTCAGCTGCAAGCTCCAAAAAGTAGCATTCCTCAACATAACCGGTTTGCGGTGCCTCAAAGACATCCCAGTGGCTGACACCGGCGGCTGCGTGCGAGGTGCTAGGGATGACCCGGCGTGCCGGGGCCGCGATTCTCGCGCCGTGTTCAAGCAATGGTGGGCCGATATTGGTGTGGTAGAGCAATTCAAATTCCGCGGTGCCACTGGCCAAATTCGTGACGGACTCGTTGAGTGTCAGGCGATTGGAACCCGGCTGCGTGGACACCGTTGAGTCCAGCCGGAGGCATGGTCCAAAAAGTGAAGTTTCGTCAACTTCGCCACGCACCCACAATTCGCCGTCGGAGTGGATTCCGGCTGTGACCCGGTGAGCAGGTATATTGGCGATGTTGCCGTGTAATGTCGTGGATTGGCCATTTTCTTCGTCGGTGGCTGGAGGGCCGTGGGAGGCGAGCCCGCAGCGAGCCAGGAGTTCATTGAATCCGGCCAGCCAGCCAGATCCCGCATTGTCGCCGGGACGTACCATTGCCGGATGGACGGGCCGCTGGACCGGTGACCGCCAGCCCAAATCCAGGGCATCATAGCGAGCCTTCCAAAGGCCCATTCCCCGGGTTGGGAGTATCGAGACCGAAAAGCGGCCGTTATCGACGTCCACCACATCGATTCCGTTTCCGGGGCCTCCCCGGATTGTCCATTTCTCGATCGACGGACTGGTGTCGTGGCCGTTGCCTGGTAAGGCGTCTCCGGCTGGAGTCTCGATTCGGTGTGCGTCGAGCCAGATTCTCTCGTCTGCATCGGTAAGCACTGTCATCTGATCAGTCATGATGAGTCGCTTTGAACAAAACATAATCGGCGGAGCAAGCGTTGCTAACGCAAGTCTAACGCAGTGTCGTGGTCGATCCACCCGAGTGGCGATCGGTGTTTGACAACCCAACATTTCGGTTCAATGATTGCGTAGAGTGTCCGGAGGGACTGTTTGTCCCGAGGCACAAGTTCACCGTGGCCCGGACGCGTTCGGGCCACAAGCCAGTCCAGAGATGTGTAGTCGTGCTCGATACCGGTGAAACCAAACCGTATTCCAGTCAGTGGCTCAACGCCCTGGAAACACAACTGGGAGCGACGGCGTGTCGTCAATTGGGATTTTATGTGATTCCGGACGACCTACTGCTTTCGGTAGTTATCCCGGTGTACAACGAAGAGGCGACGTTGCGGGACCTTGTGGAGCGTGTCGCTGGAGTCCCAATCCGCAAGGAAATGATTCTGGTGGACGACTGCAGTGTGGATTCAACTGCAGAAGTGATGGCGTCGATTGCCAGCGATTGGGAAGACGATGAGTCGAACCGGATCGTCCTGGTGGGGCACGAGGTGAACCGGGGCAAGGGGGCGGCCCTGCGAACCGGTTTTGCAAAAGCCACCGGCGACGTAGTGTTGGTTCAGGATGCCGACCTGGAATATGACCCGGCCGAGTATCCTCGCTTGATCAAACCGATCATCGATGGTGACGCCGACGTGGTATACGGGAGCCGATTCCTGGGGGACCGTCCTCACCGCGTTCTGTACTTTTGGCACTACATGGGAAACCGGTTTCTGACGACACTGTCCAACTGTTTTACCAACCTGAACCTGACGGACATGGAAACCTGCTACAAGGTGTTTCGGCGGGAAGTTCTTGACGAAGTGGGGCCGCTACTCCGGGAATCGCGGTTCGGAATCGAACCAGAGATCACGGCCAAGGTGGCGATGAAACAGTACCGAATCTTCGAGATGTCAATCAGTTATTCCGGACGGACTTACGACCAGGGGAAGAAAATTGGCTGGCGTGACGGCGTGGCGGCGATCTGGTGCATCGTGCGTTACGGATTGACCGGGTAGCTCATGTTGCAGGAGGCCGATTGTCAGTTTCGGCGTCCTTGTGTAGTCTTCAGCAGTGCGCTGAAATCCGTGAGTCTCGCTGGCAGTCAATGTGATGTCCGAACCGTCACCTTCGTCGTCTGAAGGACAGCCTCCCAACGAGGGGGATGAGAGACCCTCGGACGGGTCTCCCAAGCAGCCAGGAGGCGGGGAATCCGACCGCAAAACACCGCCGGGTCTGGGTGGTCGACGGCCGTCGCCCGAGGACGGTTCGACCCGACGGGCTGGGTCGTCGTTTCCGTGGCTGGTTGTTGTGTTGATGCTGGGCATGCTGTTTTGGTGGTCCTGGCTGCGGTCTCCATCGAATTTTGGCGAGACCATCAGTTACAGCCAGTTTCGGTCGGAAATGGACAAGCCCAACCTCAAGTCGGTGCGGTTCCACGGAGAGATCGTCACCGGCGAATTCGCGGAGACTCCAAAATCTGATCCCGCCTTGCAGGAACAGTACCCCTCGGACGGAAAAGACCTGCGTTTCAATACAGTTTTGCCGTCGGTGGGGATGCGGGACGCAGCGTTGCTGGAGCGGCTCGAGGCCCAGGGAGTTGAGGTGACCGCCGATCGCACGTCGGTTGGGATGGGGACTCAGGTGGCCGTCTGGTTGCTGATTCCATTGGTTTTCATCCTTGGTTTCTGGTTTCTGATGCGACGATCTGGCGATTCGATGGGCGGAGGCATGCTCGGGAATTTTGCCAAGAGTCCGGCGAGGCGGTTTGAACCCGCCACACAGACGACCACGTTCAATGATGTGGCGGCCATGGAACAGGCCAAGCTGGAGTTGCAGGAGGTGGTTTCATTCCTGAAATCTCCAGAACGGTACCAAAAGCTGGGTGCTGAAATACCTCGTGGCGTGTTGCTCAAGGGTTCGCCTGGCACCGGTAAGACGTTGTTGTCGAGAGCGACGGCCGGAGAGGCAGGGGTTCCCTTCTTTTCGATCAATGGATCTGAATTCATCCAGATGTTTGTCGGTGTGGGGGCGGGCCGGGTGCGAGATCTTTTCCGCACCGCGCGGGAACACGCCCCCTGTATTATCTTTATTGATGAAATCGACGCGGTTGGTCGGATGAGGGGCGCCGGATTCGGCGGGGGCCACGACGAACGTGAACAGACACTCAACCAAATTCTCAGTGAAATGGATGGCTTTGACCGTTCCGACGCAGTCATTGTTTTGGCCGCCACCAATCGCCCGGATGTCCTGGACGAGGCCTTATTGCGTCCCGGTCGGTTTGATCGGCACATCACAATAGACCGGCCGGCCAAAGATGGTCGTGAGGCCATTCTGAAGGTGCATTGCCGTCGAGTCCCGCTGTCCGACGACGTGGATCTCGGAGTGGTGGCAGGGGTCACGATAGGGTTGTCGGGAGCGGCACTGAAGAACCTGGTCAACGAAGCGGCTTTGAGTGCGGCGCGTTCGGAGCGAACTCGGGTCACTCGTGAGGATTTCGAATACGCCCACGATCGCGTTCTGATGGGGCCCAAACGGGAGGAAGTCCTCAGCGAGGACGAAAGACGTCGGACGGCTTACCATGAAGCTGGACATGCGTTGTTGGCGTGGCAGTTGCCCGAGGTGGATACGGTTCACAAGGTGACGGTGATTCCCCGTGGGCCTGCCCTAGGCGTCACGCAATTGTTGCCCGAGGAAGAGCTGTACCACGTGGGGGAAAGTCGCCTGCATGCCCAGTTGGTGATGATGCTGGGCGGTCGCAGTGCTGAAAAACTGGTTTTTGACGAGTTTGGAGCGGGTGCCGAGGACGACTTGAGGCGAGCCACATCAATTGCACGACGGATGGTCGGCCACTGGGGGATGAGTGAACGTATTGGACCGGTAGCGTTTCGCCATGCGACGGATCAACCATTCCTCGGGAAGGAGTATCACGAACAGCGAGAATTCAGCGAGGAAACGGCCCACGTGATTGACCAGGAGGTGCAGGTGTTTCTGGAAACAGCGTCCCAACGGGCGTTCCAGATGCTCAGCGAGTCTCGGGAATCTCTCGATCTACTGGCCGAGACGCTTGTCGAGCAGGAGGAGTTGGGGCGGGAGGACCTGGAACGTCTGCTGGGGCCCGCGGTTGGGTCGAAAGTCACCGCTGAACCAGTGGTTACGTCGAATGACGAAACGGAAGACGTTGATGGGGCAGAGCCGGTTGACAGAGATTGACCGACCGAATGGCATGAGCTAAGCTTTTTGGAGAGTCTGCGGTAGGGCTGCTATTGAGCCCCCGGACTGACCGCCGCCCCACTTGGACGAGCAGCTGGTCTCTTGGTACTGCGGACGAAGCGGTGCTGGTCGACGATGCGACGTGGCAGTGGTCCAAGACAGTTAGACGACGACGGAAAAAAAGGCCGTCGCGTGAAAACGAACAGAAGAAATGGGAAGACGGAAATTGTGAGCGAACAGGAAAACACGGATACAACAGGCGACTCGGAGGGAGCGGAAACCCAGGCAGCGACCTTTGAAGGAATGGGTCTCAGCGAGGGGTCACTCAAGGCGTTGGAGCATGTCGGCTTCGAAAAACCGAGTCCGATCCAGGCGTCCTTTATTCCCAAGGCGATGACTGGCCGCGATTGTACTGGCCAGGCGCACACGGGTACGGGGAAGACGGCAGCATTCGTTTTGCCGATCCTGGAGGCGATTGACCACGAAAAACCAGACACGCAGGCTCTTGTTCTGGCACCAACGCGAGAGTTGGCCGACCAGGTCAAGAGCGAGGCCGAGCGATTGGCCTACACGTCACCGGTTCGTGTGTCCTGTTTTGTCGGGCAACGCGATATGGACCGGCAAATCAAACAACTGAACCGAGGTGTCCAGGTGGCGGTCGGGACGCCGGGCCGCGTCAAGGATCTCAATAACCGGGGCCATCTTGTCTTCGACAAACTGAGAATCGTGGTGTTGGATGAAGCGGATCGCATGTTGGACATCGGGTTCGAACCGGAGATCCGCGATATTCTTCGGCGGTGTCCCACCGAGCGGCAGACGCTGTTGCTGTCAGCCACTCTGCCTCCATCGGTCGAGCGGCTTGCCAAGAAATACATGAAGAACGCCGACCGTGTGGATCTCTCCGGAGACGCCGTCGCGGTCGATTCGATCGACCAGTTTTATTGCACCGTTGATCCTGACCGGAAATTTGGACTCCTCGTCAGGTTGCTTGGGCAGGAACTGCCAAACCAGGTGATTGTGTTCACCCGGACCAAGCGGGGAGCCGATTCGTTGCACCGCCGGTTTGCCGGAGGGTTGCAGAACGTCGGCGTGATGCACGGTGACCTCGCGCAATCGAAGCGAGAACGCGCTTTGAAGAGGTTTCGGGAAGGGCAGATTCGATTGTTGATCGCGACCGATGTTGCCGGACGGGGAATTGACGTCAGCGCGGTGTCTCACATCGTCAATTACGACATACCGGAATACCACGACGATTACATTCACCGGATTGGCCGTACTGGCCGCATGACTTCGGCTGAGAAGGGCCGCGCCTTCACTTTCGTGACTCGTGAGCAGGGTGACGAGTTGACCAGGATCGAGATCCGAGTCAACAAGCAACTCACCCAATACACGGTTGATGAGTATGAGGCGTATCGCCAGCGGGCACCGAGGCCAACTGTCGGAACCGTGGCCTAACCGTCCAGGGGAAAGTCGGCCAGGAACGTCCTGATCCCGGCCAGGACCTGGTCGGGGAACTCTTCGAAAAGCAAATGCCCGGCGTCGGGGAATCGAAGGGTGCGAGCCGAGGGGAACCGGCGTTCGAATTCGTCAAGAAACTCGGTGGTAAAACACCAATCTCGCTCTCCCCAGGTCAATAGCACCGGGTGCCCGGCGAATTGGGCGAGTCCATTTTCGGTGTCCAGCAGCGTCTGGTAGCTGGGGTGGCTCGATCGCAACGGGATGTCCTGAACAAATCGATGAATGGCCACGCGGTGTCCCCAGCTGTCATACGGTGCGAGGTACCCGGCGCGAGCGGCCGGTGACAGGCGGGAAGGGTCCGCGACCGCCATTCGCATCGCGGCGCTGGAGAACAGGTTGAGGCCACGAACACCCAACGCGCCCAGAAGGGGAGTCCGGCAAACGGAGATTCGCAACGGAATCTTCCTGGACCGGAAGGCCGCCGTGTTTGCGAGGATGAAACGGGAAAACTGTGTGGGCCGCCTGGTCGCTGCGGTCATCCCGATCGCGCCGCCCCAGTCGTGGCCGCAGAGCGTGATCTGGTCCAGCCGGAGGCGGTCAATCAGTTCGAGGAGGTTGGTGGCATGCTGGTCCAGGCAGTAGGAATACTGGGCAGGCTTGTCGGAAAAACCACAGCCAATATGGTCGACGGCGATCACGCGATGGTCGCTGGACAATTCACGGATGTACGCGCGCCAGGCAAAACTCCATGTCGGATTGCCATGGACCATCAGTACGACCGGGCCTTCACCCTCGTCGACGTAGTTGTAACCCACTCCGTCCAGGTCAAGCCGATGTGACTCAAACGGGTATTCATCGGCGAACCCGTGGCGGTTTGGTTGAGGCGATGCGTTACTCACGGGCGGTCAACTCCGGGGAGACCGTTTTTGCCAGAGAATCGGCCAATCGGTCGACGTCCGCTTCGGTGTGGGCGGCTGAGAGACTGATTCGCAGTCGAGCTGTGTCGTCAGGGACGCTCGGAGGGCGGATGGCTGGGACAAACATCCCACATTCAACCAGCCGAGCGGAGGTGGAGACAGCCACGGCTGGATCTCCCAGAATAATCGGGACAATGGGGCCGTCGACCGATGGGGTGTCGAGTCCCAGTCGAGCGATGTGTTGCCGAAGCCTTGTGGCGAGTTGTTGAAGATGCTGTTGGAGTTGGTTGTTTTCGGCGATCAGTCGCAAGCCGGCCGATGCTGCTGCACAGGTGGCTGGAGGGATGGCGGTTGAGAACACTTGGGTGCGAGCGTGATGCCAGAGGAAATCGACAATCGCGGCACTGCCTGCGACAAATCCTCCCGCCGCGCCGACGGCTTTGCTGAGCGTCCCAACCCGAAGCGTGACCTTGGCCTCGACGTTGAGGAATTCACAGGTGCCCCTGCCGGTGTTGCCCAGAACGCCGGTGGCATGCGCTTCGTCGACGAGCAGCATGGCGTCATGGGCGTCGGCCAAGTCGCACAGCTGGTTCAGGGGGGCGACAGTGCCGTCCATGCTGAACAGGCCGTCGGTGACGATCAGACGTCGAGGCGAGGTGGCTGCTGACTTCAGTTGTTGGTCGAGAGAATCAAGGGAATTCTGGTGGTAGACTCGCAGTCTGGCACCACTGAGCCGGCAACCGTCGATCAGGCTCGCGTGATTGAGGCGGTCGC
>CAWVUS010000200.1:0-9904 GCA_963933195.1 uncultured Planctomycetaceae bacterium | reverse complement strand
GGGTCCTCGTCCTCACCCTCGATCATCCGCTCGAGTTCCTGTTCGATCTTGATGTGCGGCACCATCTCGCCGCCTATCTTCGAGAATCGGCTCATCCGACCGGTGATCGTGATGAATCCCTCGTCGTCGATGATTCCCATGTCGCCGGTGTTGTACCAGCCGTCCTGGATCTTCTCGGACGTCGCCTCCTCGTTGTTCAGGTAACCCATCATCACGTTGGGGCCGCGGTAGACGAACAGCCCCTCGGTGTCGGTGCCCAGGTCGGCGCGGCTGTCGGGATCGACCACCTTGATCTCGCTGCCCGGGGCGACCTTGCCAACGGTGCCAAGTCGGGCTCCCGGAGGTGCTCCCTCGGGAGACCGGTGATCGGGCACGTTCATTGATGCCACCGGCGACAATTCGGTCGTCCCGTAACCCTCGGTCGGCTCGACCCCAAACTTCTCGTTGAACTGCTCGGCCAGGTCCTTGGGCAACTTCTCGGCACCGACAATCACCAGGTCCAGCCGGTGCATCTGCTCGGGTGTGCACCGCCGCATGTAACTCCGCAGGAACGTCGGCGTCGCCAGGACAATCGACACGCCGTGTTCCTCGGACAACGCGCCGACGGTTCGTGAATCGAGCGGGTTGAAGTGATAGACGCAACTGGCCTCCAGCGACATCGTCAGCCACAACGTTCCGGTGTAGCCGAACGAATGGAAGAAGGGCAGCACGCCCAGGATGACGTCCTCGGCGGTGATGTTGAACCACTCGTCGACCGCAGCGATGTTCGACGAGACGTTGCGGTTGGAGAGCATCACTCCCTTGGGGTTTCCGGTTGATCCGGAGGTGAAGATGATCGTCAGCAGGTCGTCGGGCTGGATGCGTTCCAGTCCATGAATCTTGTCGACCATGCCGGCCGGCAGCAGCTTGGCCTGGATCGCACCGACCGCCTTGTCCCACCCGGTGACCTTCTCCATCAGGTCCTCGAGAAACACCAGCTTGGCGTCATCGGGCTCGAACGGCCGCTTCTCCATGAAGGCCCGGCTGGTGAGCACCGTCTTGATGCCACACTCGCTGATGCAGAAGTTCATCACGTCGGGCGACAGCGTGTAGTTCAGGTTCACGGCAACGCGGTGATCGATCGACAACGCCGTGTTGACGACCGTACCACCGACCGATGGCGGGACCAGCACGCCGACCATCTTCTCGTCGGCCGCCAGTACGCCCCGGTTGAGCACTCGCCTCAACGCCACCGTGCCGGCCAGCAGACGGGTGCCGCTGAGCGACTTGCCCTGCGAATCGACAATTTTCTGGCGGTTGCCGGCCGATTTGCATCGCCGTATGAGCCGCCTGGGGGGCACCATTCCATGTTCGCTGTTGGTCATGTCTGCTCCTCGGCATTCCCAGGACCTGTCTCGCCATCGGCATGATCAATCGCCGTGGAAGATTCGGCCTGCGTGTTGTCGTGGGGTTGTTCCTGTGTATCGACAGTTTCGGCGTCGTTGGTGCTGGTTTCTGGCGATTGGCCACCGAGTTCCAGCACCGCTTCTCGTACCTCTTCGACCGTATCGGGACACGTAAGCGGTTCGCCGACATGGATCGCGACGGGGTAGGGCCACCGACGCGGCAATTTCCAGATGATGCGGCCACCCTTGTGGCTGAAAATGCTGCCCCAGAGTTCATCCAGGAAGATGGGAACGATGGGCGCGTTGAGTCCGTCGACGATTTTCATCATCCCGCGATGGAACTGTTCGACGTGCCCACTGGGGGTCAATTGCCCCTCGGGAAAGATGCAGACCAGTTCGCCGTTTTCGACCGCCGCACGCGCCTCGCGGAGGCTGGCGACGATGGCCCTGGGGCCGTCGGTGCTCCGGATTGGGATCACGCCCATCAATTGCGACAGGCGGGCAATACCCCATCGGTTGATGTGGTCGGCGTGGGCCACGAAGCGGATGGGCCGCGAGGAACTGGTCAGCAGCAGAAAGCCATCCATGTAGGTGACGTGGTTGGCCACGATCAACGCGCCACCCTGGTCGGGGATGTTCTCGCGGCCGAACACTTTCACGCGGTAGATCACCCGGCTGAGGATCCAGATGAACATGCGAATGCTGGCCTGGGGCAACAGCCACAGTACGTAGAGAAGAACCGGGATGGTTCCGATGCCGGTGGCCAGGAAGATGGTCGGGGCCGTCCAGTTGAGTCCACCTTCGGTGACGACGTAGAAGACGACGGCCGAGACGATCATCATGCTGAAGGAGATGAAGTTGGCGGCGGCCAGGATACGGCCGCGTGTCTTGCGTTCGCTGCGGTCCTGCAGGAAGGCGACCAGCGGTACGATGAAGAAACCCGCCCCCAGTCCCAGCAGGGACAAGGAGAAAGCGGCGGGCCACACCGCCGCGGTTTGCGTGGCGGGGTTCGTGGGGTCGACGTCGCCGGTGACCCAGTAGAGTGACAGGGCGCCCAGGAGGACGACCGAGGCACCCAGGGGGACGAGGCCAAGTTCCACCTTGCCACCGGACATCATGCCGGCCAGCACGCTGCCGGTGCCGACCCCGATCACCAGCGCGATGGCCAGCAGGCCGGTCTTGATCTGGTCGAGGCCCAGTACCTCGGCACCCATCAGCGTGATGGCCGACGTGGCCAGGCTGGCCAAAAACCAGAAGAACGCTTCGCCCAGTGCCGCCCGGAACAACGGCCGGCCCTCGATAAGCAGTCGCAGGTTGGCGACGGTCTCGGTGAACGGGTTGGGTGGTCGCAACTCGGTGTCAGCAGGTGTCAGCGGTTCGATGAACAGGCTGGCCACCATGCCGAGCGCGGCGATGGAGATCAGCGATCCGGCCGGCCACATCAGCCCGACAAATGTCGGGTCACCGGGCGAGAGGTCGGCCATGCTGGAGACGACAAACCCGGCGAACATGCCCAGGGCGGATGCGGCGGTTGTGACCATCTGCATCAGCCCGTTGGCCTCGGAGATCTTCTCGGATCGGACGATCTCGGGGATCGACCCAAACTTGGCCGGGCCGAACATGGCACTCTGGGCACCCATCAGGAAAACCGCCGCAAAGACCAGGTAGATGCCCAGCATCTCGTCGACACCGCCCAGGGCCATGGCACCGACGGCCAGTGCCATGATGATGACTTCGGCGATCTTGCAAGCCACGATGGTCTTGCGTTTGCTGAACCGGTCGGCGACGTAGGCCGAATGCGAGGCGAGCAGCAGGTAGGGGATGGTGAAGCAGATCAGCCCCAGCGACATGGTCGAGGCCTTCATCGACTCGACCTTCATCCCCTGCAGCACACAGAACCAACGAAAGACGTTGTCGTTGAGCGAGCCGAACCCCTGGGTGACCAGGAGCGCAATAAACGACCGGGACCGCAGGCCACCGGTGCCCTGTCCGCTGGATTCCACCTGGCCCGCCGTCATCCGTCGAGAGTCCTTGCAGGGGGGATGTGAGGCGGCATCCTATCCCAGCGTGCCGGATGAGGGAATATCACACCACAATCGCGACAAAAACCTGGGCGTCTACGGGATGAACCGGTAGGTGCCCCGGTTGGCCACGGCGATCGACTTCATCAACGGTTCGGCTTCCCGTTCGCCGAAGGTGATCGTGTGGATCACGCTGCGGGGTTGGCGGATTCTGGCCAGGGCCGAGGCGGTCTTGAAATTGAAGTTGCCGTCGGTGAGGAAGTAGATCACGTCGGGTCTCAGTCGCAGTGCCATCTGCATCGAGGTCAGCGGGTCGGTCGTTCCGTTGGCTCGCATCCTCGCCATCCACTCGAGATACATCCGCTGCAACGCGGGCCGGGCCGGTTGCATCGAGCGGGCGGGCATCGGAATGGGCTGGTTGTTGAAGAAGATGATGTAGAACGACTGGTTGGATTTCATCGACGCGACGGAGTTGAGCAATTCGAGCTTCAGCCGATGGAACCTGGTGGCTTCCATCGTGTGTCGGACGTTCATGCTCGCGGAGCAATCGACCACGTAGACGACACTCTGCCCGGTCGCCTTCATGCCAAAGAATGCCCCGCCGTTGCCGTTGCCCGACCCGTTTGCCAGCCCCTGCCCGGTGCCGATTTTCGAGAGCATGGATTTCCAGCCGGCCAGGTCCTGCAGTTCGGTTCCCAGTTCGTCGTTGGAGACCCCGTCCTCGAACCAACTGGCGGGCAGGCTGCCGTTGAGTGCATTGCTGGGAGTGAATTCCCGTTGCGACGGGGGCGGGGCGAAGGCGGCCGAGGACTGGGTGCGGCTGCCACCTGCTGTCTCGTCAGGATCGGGCTGGGCCCAGGCCATTTCGACCGGTTCTTCCAGCGTCGGCGTGTCGGCCGTGTCGGTCCACCGCGTGTCCAGGGTCGAGACACCGGATTCCTGTTCGGAGAAATACCACAGGCTGCCGATGCCGACGATGACGGCGACGTGGAGCAGGGTGGAGAGTCCGAATGAGTAGGACCAGCTGTCGCGCAATTCGTCCCAACGCCGTCGCCACCAGGGGCGGGTCAGCGTGGCACGCATCTCCTTGAGCATCTCGAGGCATCGAGTTTTCACGCCGCTTCTCCGCCGTGTCCGTCGATTGGAATCGTCTACACAGGCGGCCCGCCTTCAGTCTCAGGTTACCAGCCCGGCCAGAGTGCGCCCAAGAGAATCCGGACCTGCCGATGATGTGGATTGTCAATCGGATCGCAGCATACAATCGGCACGACCCACACCAGTTTCCATCGTGTCCTTATTAGGGAACCGACCGTGTTCCGGTACGCCATCCTGCTGTCGCTGGTTGTCGTTGGCCAGTTGGTCTCGTCTCTCGCGGCCGATCAGCCCAACGTCATCGTGTTTATTGCCGACGACATGGCCGTCGAAGACTGCGGGGCCTACGGCCACCCGAAAATCCGCACGCCCAACATCGATGCGTTGGCCCGCTCGGGAATGAAATTTACCAACGCATTTCTGACCACCAGTTCCTGCAGTCCCAGTCGCTGCAGCATCCTGACAGGCCGGTATCCTCATGCCACGGGGGGCCACCAGCTTCACCTGCCGTTGCCGGGTCACCAGGTGACCATGGCCGAACGACTCAAGGCGGCCGGTTACCACACCGCCGCGGCAGGCAAGTGGCACCTGGGGAAGGCGGCGATCAAGAAGTTCGACGTGGTGCGTCCCAGGATCAACACCTGGATGCAGACGCTCAAGGATCGGCCCCGCGACAAACCATTCTTCATGTGGTTTGCCTTTGTGGATCCTCATCGCCCCTACCGTGCCGGTGCGATTCCCAAGCCACACACGGCCGGTGACGCCGTCGTGCCTCCGTTCCTGCCGGATGTGAAAGAAACACGCAAGGACCTGGCGTTGTACTACGACGAGATCGCAAGAATGGATGGAGTGATTGGCCGCGTGCTGGCCGAACTTCAATCCCAGGGCGTGGCCGACAACACGATGGTGCTGTTTCTGTCGGACAACGGACGACCGTTCCCACGTTGCAAGACCACGCTCTACGACAGTGGCATCAAGACGCCGATGCTGGTGCGGTTGCCCGGTGTTGTGAAACCCGGTTCGGTGTGCCACTCGGTTGTCAGTTCGGTCGACCTGGCACCGACAATCCTCGACATCTGCGAGGTCAAGATTCCCAAGACGTTCCAGGGACGCAGTTTTTCCGCGTTGCTGACCAGGCCATCCAAGACAATTCGCCGTTACGCTTACGCCGAACACAATTGGCACGACTTTGACGACCATGGCCGCAGCGTTCACTCGGCGCGATTCAACTACATCCGGAACTACTACACCGACATTCCTGGTACGCCACCGGCCGACGCGGTTCGCAGCATCACCTACCAGGCGATGTTGCGACTACGAGATGCCGGAAAGTTGAACGACAACCAGAAGGGGTGTTTCCTGAAGCCTCGTCCCAAGGAAGAACTCTACGATCTCGAGAACGATCCGTTCGAGTTGCAGAACCTGGCCGATGTTCCCCGGTTCGCACCCGTACTCGAGCAGATGCGGGAGGCGCTCGGGGAGTGGGAGAAGGAGACCGACGACAAGGTCCCCAAGCATCGTCGCGACGATGGATTTGATCGCGAGACCGGCGAGCGGTTGAAGCCGAAACGGAAAGCCGGGAAGAAGAAAAAGGCCGCCAAGTGACCGACCAGGTGACTCCCAACGAACAACCCGTCGAATCGCCAGACGCCTCACCTGCATCGCGACGGTTCCGATGGTGGCCGGCGGCGGTGATCGTGTTGCTCGGCGGCGGTGGGATGCTGCTGACGTGGTTTGGCCTGGGACTGGATCGAACCTACCAGGTGTTTTCGCTGTGGATTTTGCTGCCCACGACGGTGTTCGCACTGTTGTTGTGGTGGTTGTTTGCCTGCCGATTGAGTTGGCCGGTCCGGTTGGTCGGGGTGCTGGTGGTCGTGGCCGGTCTCGGTACGCTTCGGATGGAGGAGTACGAGGGCGATATGCTGCCGGTGGTCAGCTTTCGCTGGCAACCGACACGAGAAGAGCGAGCCCGTGACTACTTCGCTTCGGTTCCCGAGCCGGAAATCACGGCGGCGACCGAGGTTGTTGAACTCTCCGACGGGGACTGGCCGGAATTTCGGGGTCCGCGTCGCGACGGCGTCGTGCACGGGGTGACGTTGTCGCGGGACTGGAAGACCAATCCACCCACGGAACTGTGGCGTCACCCGCTGGGCCAGGCGTGGAGTTCTTTTGCGGTCGTGGGCAACCGGGTCTACACGCAGGAGCAACGGGACAAGATCGAGGTGGTCAGTTGCTGGGATCTTCAGACCGGTGAACCGCTTTGGGCTCACAGGGACAACGATCGTTTCAACGAGGCGATGGGTGGGCCGGGGCCGCGAGCCACTCCGACCTTCGCCGGGTCGCGAATCTACTCGCTGGGAGCCAACGGGCGGTTGAATTGCCTGGATGCGGCGACGGGCGAGTCGGCCTGGGACAATCCACCCAACGTGCTCGAGGTGACATCGGGTCTGAACCTCGACTGGGCCATGTCGGGGTCGCCGCTGGTCGTGGATGGACGAGTGATCGTGATCCCCGGTGGGGCCGAGGGAGGCGTGGCCGCGTTTGATGCGAAGACAGGCGAGTTGAGTTGGGCCAGTGGCAAGCGGCCGGCCAGTTACGCGGCACCGCGGTTGGCCGAGATCAATGGTCAACCGACAGTGTTGTGCTTTGGAGGCGATGGGCTGACGGCTTACCGCATCGAGGACGGTGATGAGTTGTGGCACGTGCCATGGACCAATGGGCCCAGGGTGAATGCGGCGTTGCCCGTGTCGGTGTCACCCGGGCGGTTGTTCATCTCGAGTGGCTATGGCCAGGGCGCTGCGGTGCTTGAGGTCGATGCCGACGCCAAGTCGACGACGATGCTGTGGCAGAACAAGCTGATGAAGTGCAAGTTCAACGACCCGGTGGTTCATGACGGTCATGCCTATGGCCTGGACGAGGGGATCCTGGTGTGCCTGGATCTCGAGACCGGGCGTCGCCGGTGGAAGCGGGGCCGTTACGGTTACGGGCAACTGCTGCTGGTCGGCGACCTGATCGTGGTGCAGGCCGAGAAGGGACACGTGGCGTTGGTCGAGGCCACGCCCGAGCGATTCCGGGAACTGGGCAAGTTCACCGCGTTGCAGTCCAAGACGTGGAACCATCCGGTGCTGGTGGGGGACCGGTTGCTGGTTCGCAATGCCGACGAGATGGCGTGCTTCGAGTTGCCGGTCGAGTGACCCGGCCGTTGGCTAGAGTGCTTCGACCTGGACGAAGTAGGCGCCCCGTGACTTGCCTGTTTTTGGGGTCAGCGTGGTCTGCAGACGTGCGTCGCCGGCCTTGAGTTCGACGGTGAAGCTGACCGAGGTGGCGTCGGCCGCGACGGGTTGTTCCCGGGTGGTCTTGCCGATGACCAGCTTGGCCGTGGCGGCCGCCAATGGATGGTCGATCCCCGGAGGACGTGTCCGCAGCGTGATGCGGTACTTGCCGGACCGGGTGACGGTGACCGCCCAGAATCCGTTGGCCTTCAGGCCCGAACGGATGTGACCCTGGTTCCAGGGCACCGGGCCGTTGTTGGTGTGCCAGTCGTGGCAGGTCAACAGGGCCGGGTTGTCCGACTTGTGGCCCAGCCCAATGCGGACGTAGTTCTTGAAACGGGTGCCGATGCTGGTCCACCACTTGTCGTAGGATCCCGAGAGTTGTTTGACGACCCCGGGATACTCGGCCGCGACGTTGGTCTTCTGGCCGTAGTCGGCGTCGAGGTCGAAGAGTTGCTTGCCGTTGACCAGCCGCCAGCGGTCGGTCATCACGGCGGACTTGCGAAGCTTCTTGGGGAATTCGAGGCGTTGCGAGTGGACGAACAGCGTGCGTGCGGGCCACCCCTGCGTGTTCCCCTTGAGCAGCGGCACCAGGCTGGTGCCGTCGATCGTGCGGTCGGTGGGCGGCTTGAGTCCACAGATGGCCGCGAGCGTGGGGAGCATGTCGACGTGGGCGGTGACATGCGGGACGTCGCGGCCGCCGACCATGCCTCCATTGGGCCAGTGCCAGAAACACGGGACACGGTGGCCGCCGTCGAATTCCGATCCCTTGGTCCCACGCAGGCCCGCGTTGAATCCGCCTCCGCGGCCGGCCCCGGCGGCGGTGCCGTTGTCGGTCGTGAAGATCAGCAACGTGTTGTCGGCCAGGCCGGATGCGGCCAGGTGCTTGCGGAGCCTCGCGACGTTCTCGTCGATGTTGGTGATCATGCCATAGAAGGCCGCTCGTCGGGCCGGCACACCGGCGTCCAGGTACGGCTTCTTGTACTTGTCGGCGACCAGGAAGGGGCCGTGTGCGGCGTTGGTCGGGATGTAACAGAAGAACGGCTTGTCACCGCCACCATTTTTGGACTTTCCATCGATGAACCTCAGGGCCGCGTCAAAGAAAACGTCGGTGCAGTATCCCTTCTGCTTGACCACCTGGCCGTTGTGCCAGTAGGTGTCGTCGAAGTAGTCGTTGCCGAAGAAGTCGGGTGTTTGACCGACTCCGCCGCCGCCATGCACCAGCACCTCGTGAAAACCCTGGTCCTGGGGCCGCAGTGGGTAGTTGTCGCCCAGGTGCCATTTGCCAAAACAGCCGGTCCGGTAGTTGCCCGCGGCAAACACCTCGGCCAGCGTCACCTCGTCGGTGTGCATCATCGACCGGCCCATGATCGTGTGCCAGACGCCGGTCCGGGTCGAGTACCGTCCGGTCAGCAGTGCCGAGCGGGTGGGCGAGCAGGTCGGGTCGACGTGGTAATTGGTCAGCCGAACGCTCTGGCCGTGCAGTTGATCGATGGCCGGAGTCTTAAGAATCTTGTTGCCGTGACAGGCCAGGTCGCCGTAACCCTGGTCGTCGGTCATGATCAGGACGACGTTGGGATGCGAGTTCTTCGGTGCGGCCACAAGAGTTGTGGGGCCTAGAAGTCCGAGTGTCAGCAGGGTGATGGACAAAACGGTGCGAACAAGCGTCATGGTTCGATCCAGTGTCTGTATAAAGGTTGCACGTTTTCGGGCAGTCGATCGTAAACATCGCGTGGGAGAGAGGGAACCTGGTTGTCGGTCAGGTCGGGTTCGTCGACCATCTGTTGCCGGGTGGGCGAGCCGGGCCGCAGGATCTCGGTGTTGAGCCACCAGGGGCCGTAACGGACGGCCAGGGCCACGCGGTCGGCGTCGACCTGGTTGGGTGCGGTCGTGTGCCACATGCGACTGTCCATCACCAGCACGGATCCGGCTGCCCCCACGGCAGGCCGCTCGGTGTTGAAGGGCTGGTTGGTCGGTCCGTCCCAGTCGGCGGCTGTCGGGTTGGTGGGTTCCAGGTGCGAGCGAGGAACGATCAGCGTGGCTCCATTGTCGGTGGTGAATTCGGTGATCATCCACAGGGTGGTCAGGTGCATGATCCGGTCGGGGTAGGGGGCCGGGACATGTCCGGCGTTCT
>CAWVUS010000199.1:0-9977 GCA_963933195.1 uncultured Planctomycetaceae bacterium | reverse complement strand
CCAAGGGGGCTGCTGGTGGAGCGGGACGGTAGCGTTGAGAAATCCGTGGTCCCATGTGGCTCGCGGTGTACAGGCGGCGATCGACGAATTGAACAGCCCGAGGGGCGAAACGCACGACAAGGTGGGGCGATGACACGCAAATCGAATGCGGGATGGACCAGTCGCACGATGAACTGGCTTCGAGGACAGCGGGGAGCTTTGGTCGCGGTTGTCGTCGTGGCCGGACTGGCCGGTGTGATTCTCGCCCAGGACGCCAAGCCGGCGGCCAAGGCCAAGGCCAAAGGTGAGGTCGATGCTGTCAGTCAGCAGGCGACGAGCCTCGAAGCCGAACTCGGCAAGTTCAAGGACACCTCCAGTGAGGCGGCCGAGGTGATGGTCAAGCTGGTCGATCTGTATCACCAGCATGGCCGGTTGTTCGGTTTGATCCGTGTCGCCCAGCGTTTTGTCTCCTCGCATCCCACCGACAAGCGGCATCATGACGTGTTGTTGAAACTCGTCGATGGCCTGGATGCTGCCAGCCGTCACAGTGATTTCATCGCGAGTGCCCGCCAGTGGCTGGAACGGTATCCGAAGGATCCGGCTGCCGCCGGTCTTGAGATTCGTCTCGCGGCGGTACTGGACCGTGGATCCGATCGCCGGGTATCCGGAACGGCTCACGAGGCGGTTTACCGCCGCAGTCCCGGTTCGGTGGAGGGCCGTCGTCACGCCGTGATGGCAGTCACTCACTACGCGTCGGTCAACAACAAGGCGGTCTACATCCAGGCTGCGTCGCTGGCGGAGGAACTTCTTGCCGCATTTCCCAAGGGAGTGTCAGCCGAGGAGTCTGGTTGGCAGGCCGTGGCCCAGTGGCGTCGGGGCAACGAGTGGGCCAAGAGCAACGCCGCGGGAACGAAGTTGTTGGCCAAGGGTTTGCCGGCCACGCCCGATCGGAAGCGACAGTTGCACCTGATGATGGGCGAGAATTACGGTCGGTTGGGGCAATGGGCCAATGCCAGTGACAGCTATGGCAAGGCGCGGGCGATCCGTGACAGCCAGGACGTGCACTACCTCTCCATCACGGCGCTCTCGAACAACCAGGCGGCCAAGGCGGCCCAGATGAAGCCGGTCGTCGACGACTATCTCCGCAAGTATCCTGCTCGCCCGGACCGTTTCGAACGGTTGGGATTGCTGGCTGGCAAGTACGAGCAGGCCAAGGATCTGCCCAATGCCAACCGGATTTATGTCCAACTGCTGCCGCTCTCGGCGCGGTCACATTCGGCGGCCTCGGCCTACCTCCGTACGCGAGGCAACGAGCCGGCCGACCACGTGGCCAGCGAAAAAGTGCTAGTCGACGCGATTGGCCGCAATCCCAATCTCGGCGACAAGGCGTATCTCAGGTCCGTCCTGGCTTTCGAAGTCTACCGCGACCGGATGAAACAGGTGGACAAGACCCGGGCAGTGTTGCGTCAACTGGTTTCCTCGTCGCCGAGCAACGACAGCTACACGACCAACGCGGTCAGTTGGTTGTTGGCCAATGCGACCTCAGATGTCGAGTTCAATGCCGAGGTGGCCCGGTATCTCACCGCGCGGAAGCGGGTGCCTCATATGAGCAGTGTTCGGGGTGTGCTTGCTGGTTGGATCGAATCGGCCCGCCGTAACAAGGACACCAAGAACCGTGCGGCTTCGGCCAAGGCGTTGCTCAAGACGGCTGATACCGATCCGCTGCTGGTGGCCTGGAAGGCAGGCGAATCCAATAACAAGAATGGTGACACTGCTCGCGAATCGCTGGTGTCTGGAAACCTCTACAAGCAACTCTCCAGCGAAGCGGCCCGCAACCTGCTCTCTCGTCACGCCTACTACCTCCGGCACTACGCTCCGACCAAGCAGCGATCACGATCGACGGGTGCCTACGGGATGTTGGCCAAGCGGTTTCCAAAGGAGTACGTGCTGGCGGTTGACTGGTTGGCTGCCGCGACCGATTACGGTCCGCCCGAGGCCGCCGGGGAGGCCAGCCGGCACCTGATGACCCTCCGGCCCGATTCGAGTAACAGCGACACGTTCCGCCGGTTGATGGTTGCCGCCGACATGAACAAGTCGGCCGACCTGGCCCGGGCGGCTCACACCTGGATTGTCGGAGTCGAGAAGGCCCACGGACCGGTTCACACCTACGCGTACCAGGTTGGTGACACGCTCAAGAAGTACAAGCTCGACGATTTGGCTGTTGCCTACTGGCGGTCTCACATCGGAGTTCAGCGCGACCACTACGACTCGATTTATTGTGTCGGACGGGTGTTGGCGACGCTCGAGGATGCTCAGAAACCGGCGTTTCTCAAGGAACTGCTCACCCACGAATCCAACTACCGGGGGTCCTATGCCGCCCAATTGGCCAACTGGCACTTCCGCCAGGAGAAGCCCAACCTGGACGAATGGGAGAAGACGGTTCGGGCGAGCCGGACTCGCCAGGACGCTCGCGCGTTTCGGACCTGGGGATTTGATGAGACCCTGGCCCAGGGCTGGGTCGACACGGTTCGAGGGAACAAGGAAGCCACCGATGACCTGAAGCGACGGGTCTACACCGTCGTGCGGGACCTCCGTTTGCACCGTCCCAGTGCTGCCGCCACGTTGGCCCTGCTCGAGTTGCCCATCGACAAGCCGTTGTCGCCGACAGCCAGGCTGCTGGCCTACCAGAAAGTGACCGGCACGGTCGGCAACAGCACCACCGACTGGGACCGGCTGATGCCCTACGTGCAAAGTGCGCTCACCCGCGAGGATTACATGGCCGCTGCGTCGCTGGCCAGCGGGATGCTTGCCAACATCACCTCGGTCGATGAGGGACGTCGCAAGAGCGGGCGGAACGTGGTCGCCCAGAGTTACTCCCGGGTGGGAGCCGTTGGGCTGACGATCGACGAGGACAGTCCGTTGGCACCACTGCTGCAGGCTGCCCTGTCACTGCGACTGGGTGATCAGGAATTGGCCATCGAGACATACAACGCCAACAAGGCGTTGTTCGATCAGCACCGTGACGAGGTGCCCGCCGATCTCGTGCTGTTTGTGTGCGAGCGTTACATTGCCGCCGGCGGTGACGAGAACCATGACCGGGTCGAGGACATCCTGCGGGGCTGGGTGGTCAAGCACAGCGAGAGCAAGCAGTTCGATGATCAGACCAAGGCCAAGGTCCAATTGCTGTTGGCGCGGAATTTTGCCAAGTCACAACGGTTCGACCTGGCCCGGAACGAATTCACCACGGTCAAGAACCGGTACGCCGAGACGCCCCAGGCGATCGAGGCCGAATTTGGAATCGGCGAGACGTTCCTGGCTCAAAAGGTCTATGACCAGGCGGAGTTGGTTTTCGAGAAACTCGCCAACAGTCGTGAACTCGACGTGGTGATCCGGGCCGAATTCCTGAGGGGTGTGTTGTCGCATCGCCGGGGTGATCGTGACGAGGCCCGGGTGATCTTTCGGAGCGTGCTCGATCGCGTGCCGTCGATCACGCTGGCCAACAAGGCGCTGTACAGTCTCTCGGAAGTCTACCGCGACGAAGAACGCTACATCGACCAGTTGAACCTGCTGCGAACCGTTGGCCGACTGGGACGGGACAGCAAGAGAACGCACCCGCCTGGACTGCCGCTCTCGATCGTTGTCCAGGACAGCGACCTGGGAATCAGCCGGGGTCACAACCGGATTCCGGTGATCGTGACCACCGAACCCGGTGGGGATTACGAAGAGGTGTTCCTGATCAGTGGCGGGGCCGGCAAGGGGTTGTTCCGCGTGGACCTGGCGACCGAACTGGGGCCCGTCAAGAAGGGCGACCGGAAGCTCCAGGTCACCGGAAAGGACAAGATCCGGTGTGATTATCCCGACGCGTTCAAGCAGGAATTCAAGAAGGTCCCGCTTTCGGACGTCGACATCATCATTGCCTCCGACGGAGAGTTTTCGATTTCCAGTAGCCTGGTCATCGATTCCAAGGAGGAGACATTCAGCGAACGCCTGGAGCGTGAGGCGCGGGAGCGGGAGGAAGCTGACCAGCGGGTGTCTCAGCAGCGACCGGCGAACCAGATCAAGCCGGGCAACCCGGTCTATCTCAGGGTCAAGGACAAGGACCGCGACTTTGGTGATGAGTTTGACCAGGTGGTGGTCAAGTTGACCGCCGAGAGCGGAGACCAGGTGCAGGTCACGCTCAAGGAAACCTCGCCACACTCCGGTGTCTTCGAAGGCACCGCCACCACGGGTGAATTGCCGGCGGGTGCCCAGGCCAGTGACACCGCCATCGAGCACAGCCCGTTGATGGCCATCGACCGCGATCCCAAGACGTTCTGGCAGAGTGAACCTGATGGGGCGACTCCCAAGCAGTTGACCGTCGATATGAAGGATCTGAGGCTCGTCGCGCAGGTGCGGCTCACCTCGCCGGACCCCGAGAGCGAAGTGCCCGTTCGTGGCGTGCTGTTGGGGAGCAACGATGGGCGATTCTGGTTCCGCCTGGCCGGCAACCCCCCGCAGGAGGTTGCCGACGTGGTGTTTCCCGCTCCGACTGCCGAGAAACCGGCGGCCGCCGGCAAGAAGGCCGCGGCTGCCAAGAAGGCCGCGGCTCCTCAGCCAATGGTCAATCCGGATCTCATGCAGGTGCGGCTCTACAACGGCAACCACACCGGATACTCCAACTGGGGACAGGTTGTCAGTCTTGGTCGCAACTCGCAGTCATTCCAGACATCAGTGGTCGAAGAATTGAAATGGATGCGGCCGGAGGATCCGGAGGATGACAAGGCCCAGGCCCGTCCGTTTTCAGCGATCTGGTCGGGACTCGTTGTCCAGGAACGTGAGGGGGCGGCCCGGATTGCGGTCACCGGCCAGCGAACCGCCATCGCAATTGACGGGCGGCTGGAACTTCCCATGGGGCCCGGCAACCGGTCAGTCGACGTGTGGCTGGAACAGGGCACTCACCAGTTGACCATCTTCGCCGCCACGACCGCCGGGGCCACCGGAGTGCAGGCGACGATCGCTCGAGCCGATCACAACAGCGCCGCGGTCACCATGCTGCCTTTCCGCAAGACAGATTTCGATCTCGACCAGAAATTCGCTCAGCCGGCCCTGGCCAGGGAGGACGTGCAGGCCGACTTCAGTGACGGCGAATGGACGATGAAATTTGAGCCCAGGGAACTCCGCTACGTCCGCTTTGATATCCTCGAGTATCGTGGCGTGGCGGTGGCCATCAGCAACATCGAGGTCACCGGCGAGGAACCCGACCAGAAGTACATCCCGACCCAGTCAGATGTGTTGGCGCTGTCGAACAACTCGATCCTGGAAATCGCCGGAGGTGACCTGGTCACGGCGACCTACACCGACGAGTTGACCGAACGGGACAACGCCACGGGACGACTGCTGACCGGAAAGCTGACGGCCACTTACTACAACGGATCGGTGACCCCGATCGATTACGACCTGGTCCGCGCCAACAACGGCAGCATCAACGAGATTCGCAAGAGGGTGATGCGGGTCGACCCGGGTGACAAGGTGGTCATCGAGATCGTGGATTATGATCGCGATGCGTCCCAGAAACAGGACACGATCACCTTTGACGTGATTCTCAATGACGGCGACGCGGTCGAGTTCACCGCGACTGAAACCGAGCCGTATTCCGGGATCTTCACCAAGGAGATCTTCACCGGTGACAAGCCGGGTGAAAAGATCGACTTTGTGATCAAGCCCGGCGATCGGCTCTATGTTCGCTACATCGATTCGCAAAACACTTTCCCGGGCCACGCGGTGCCACGAGAAACCGTGGTGCTGGTCAACCAGCCCAGCGAGGCGCAGGTGACGATTATCGAAAGTCGGCTGGTGCCGCCTCCGGAAGGCAGCAAGCAGTCTCCGCGTGCGGTGTACTCGTTCCGGCCCGAGGACCGGGATGTCAGCCGGGTGGCGTTTGAAACTCCGTTGACCGTTGAGGTCATCGATCCCGACCGGGCGAAGGACAGCCGTAGCAGCCTGGTGGTCAAGCTGAAGACAACCGACGGAGCCATGATTGATGTCCGTTGCCAGATCTCAACGGCCTTTGGCAACCTGCCGCCGGGTGCTTCGGGTGCCGACGTGGCGCTGGAGGAGGGACGATTTGTTGGACAGGTGGTCCTGCAATTGGGTGGAGCGGGAAGTCCGTCCGTGGTACCGGTGACCGCCGGGATGCCGCGCGGGTTGATCGGTGGGCCGGTGATTTCCAAGGAGGATGGCGACGAGGAGACGCAGGCGTTGGACAGCAGCCTGGTCACACGCGTGCTGAATCTCACCGGCAAGGACCGCATCATTGCCAACTACAATGACCAGTCGCGGCCCGATGGCGTGGCCAAGGTGCTCGATTCCAGCGGTCGACTCATCTCCAATGGCAGCCTGGCCGTCACCGATCGTGATTACAAGGACCCGATCACGAGACTACACGTTGGGGAGAGACTGTTCGTCAAGGTCGAGGATGCCGACCAGGACACCTCCGATGAACGGGACTCGATCACTGTCGAGATCACCGGCGAGTTTGGTGAGAAGGAGGTGGTGAAACTGGATGAAACACTGGCCCACAGTGGTGTCTTCACCGGATCGCTGGCATTGAAATCCAACGACAAGCCTGTCGTCGGGAACCTCAATCCCGAGATGCCCGTCGTCGAATGTTATTTCGGCGATACGCTGCACCTGAAGTACACCGATCCCGTGGCCGGTTCCGACGATGGGACATTGGTGTCCTCGGTCGATGTCCCGGTGGTGATCGGAACCGACGGGCTGGTGGCCGCATTCAGCAAGACGTTCAACGACGAAACGTTGGCGGTCGAGACAAAGTTTCATATTGCCGAGAGTTACTTCGAGTTGTTCAAGAGCCACAAGAATCTCGGTCGCGATGAACAAAAGACCGCCGACTTGCAGAACGGACGGCGAGTGTTGCGCGAGGTGATGGAGGACTATCCCGACCCGAAGTACGTCCCGAGGATCAGCTATCTGCTGGGCCAGTTCTCCCAGGAACTCGAGCAATGGGCCGAGGCGATCGAGTCCTACGAACTGATCGTCAAGCAATACGCCGATCACTCGCTCGCCCCGGATGCCCAGTACAAGCTCGCCCAGTGTTACGAACTCTCCGGCGACTTTGACCAGGCCCTGGAAGGCTATGTCACGCTGGCGGCCACCTATCCCAAGAACCCGCTGATCGCCAACGTGATGATTCGCATCTGTGACCATTTCTACAAGAAAGAGACCTACGACGTGGCCGCCCAGGTTGGTGAAAAATTCCTCGAGAAGTTCGGGGAACACGAGCACTCGGCACGGATCGCTTTCCGTATCGGCCAGAGTCACTACAAGGCCGAGAAATTTTCCGTCGCCGGAGAGGCCTTCGACCGTTTCGCCAAGAGGTTCCCGGATGATGAACTCAGTGCCGACTCGTTGTTCTGGGCCGGCGAGAGTTATCGGATGGGCAACGACAACCGGACGGCCTTCCGCCGTTACAACAATTGTCGTTGGGATTTCCCCGCCAGCGACGCGGCCAAGTACGCTCGCGGTCGCCTGGCATTGCCCGAGATGTTGCAGCAGTTCGAAGCCGAGGCAGCCTCATTAGAGGACAACCCCTAGGCCACCGGCCGATTGTGCCCGTCCCCGACCCGCGTTCGGGGTTCCGTTTCCCAATTGTTGCCCACCTACCACGTAAGACACGCCGATGAGACTACCTGCAGTTGCCTGCCTGGCCTGGTTGTTGATCCTGTCACAGGGGTTGGACGTCGCGGCCCAGGACGCGATCAAGAAAGCTGACGTCAAGAAAGCTGACGTCAAGAAAGCTGACGTCAAGAAAGCTGACGTCAAGAAAGCTGGGGAGGCCGATTCGAAGAAGGAGGCGGGAGCCGGGGTGAAGACACCACCGCCGGGGACTGAATCGGCACCCGAGGACACCTCGCGGGGTTGGTTCTCCAACATGATTCACTCGGGCGCCACTGGTCTTCTGATCGATGGTGGCTGGTTCATGTTGCCGATCCTGTTGATGGGAATCGTTGCGGCGGGAGTCATTATCGAGCGGTACCGCAGTTTGAAGATGCTCCGTTCCGACACGGGTGACGTGCGGCAGCAGGTACTGGCACTGCTGCGAGAGAACCGTGTCGAGGAGGCGTTGAATTACTGCAATGACCAGCAGGGGCCGGTCCCCGCGGTGCTCTCGGCCGGCATCCGCAAGTACCTGATGTTGCAGCAACTCGGACACGACCCGGCCCGGATCGAAGAACAGGTCGTCAAGGCGATGGACGACTACGGCGTTCACATTGTTGCTGCGCTGGAACGGCATCTCCCTGTGCTGGGAACTGTCTCCAGTGCGGCTCCGATGCTCGGTTTCCTGGGCACCGTGGCCGGCATGATCACTTCGTTCAACGACATCGTTGAGCAGATGGGCGAGACGAACATTGTCGAGAGCGCGTCGCAGGGAATCAGCCAGGCGTTGTTGACGACCTGTTTGGGTCTGATGGTGGGCATTCCCGCCTTCATGGCGTTCAATTATTTCACCAGCGTGATCAACTCGTACGTGCTCGATGTCGAGGAATCGGCGACCGAGTTGATCGAGACGGTCACGCAGGAAATGGCACTGAATCAACAGGCGTAGGACGAGGTTGTTGCCGGCATGAAGATCCGCCGTCGCAGTTCGAATCTGCTGGTCGAGCCGCCATCCAGCGCGACCGGGGACATCGCGTTCAACCTGATCGTGTTTTTCCTGGTCTGTGCCAGTGTCCAGCCCGACAGCGGCCGGCGGCAGGTGTTGCCGCGTAGCGAGGAGACCGAGCAAAAACAGGAGAAGGACAAGAACGTCGAGGTGGTGGTCAAGCGGCAGGTGGCCCTGGTCAACGGCGACGTCGTTCCCGCGGCCCAGTTCCCGGCGCGGTTGGCGGCCCTGTTGGCGGGCAAGCCTCGACCGGAGGACAAGGTGGTGGTCGTCAAGAGTGACGACGACGTGCCGTACCACTTCTGGATGACGGTGACTTCGCAGATCGAGGATGCCGGTGGCATCATCACGCTGCAGATTGAAGAAGAGCGCGAGGTGCAGGTGCCCTGACCGGGGCATCGGTGGACTGACCGGAAAAGAGCAACCCATGAAGATCAAACGCCGTGCCACCCGTGCCGACGTGCCCAGCATGGCGATGGGCGACATCGCCTTCAACCTGCTGATTTTCTTCGTGATTCTCGCTCGCGCCCAGGACGACAGTCATCTGCAGTGGACTCCCGCCGAAGCGAGCAACCTGGAGAGTGCCGGGCACTCGATCATCAGCGTCCTGATCGATTCCGACGAGAAACTGTATCTCAACGGACAGCCCATCGGAGAATCCAACCTCGAGATGAAGATCGAGGAACTGCTCGGCAACTCGCCTCCAGGTGACCGCACGGTTCTCCTGAAGGTGCACCGGGATGCGACCGCCTTGAGGTTTGAACCGGTGATCGAGTCGATCAGCAACGCCGGGGGTGAACTGGTCCACATCGTTGAAGAAGACCGTGACGGCTAACTGCCACAAGAAACTGTCGGCGGGAATCTTCTCGCCGATCCAACCGACGAGATCATTATGAGCCAGATCGAAAGTGATTCGGGACAACCTCGCGGTGTGTTCAAGGACGTCAAGCGGCTGCAGACTGATGGCAATGCCTCGGTCGAGGAACTGCGAGAGTTTCTCGCGGAGCTCAAGGGGAAAAGCCCGCAGGAGATGCTGGGGATCGTGGCCGAGAGTGGCCTCGTTAAGGGGATGGTGACTGCTACGATTGGCATGGTGGCGGTGTTGTTTGTCTTCACGATTGGTCCCTGGGCCTACAACGAACTGGCCGGCGAACCTGTCCAGCCCCAGGCCGCCGTTCCGCCGGCGGCTGCCCAGAATCCCGCTCCCCAGGCCCCGGTTGATCCGGCAACTCAAGCCGCCGCAGCCGCGGCTGCGGTCGGGAATCCTGGGGCACAGGCCTCCTCGGCCGCCCCCGCCTCGCAGGCCGACCTGGGAGCCGCGACAAAGGCTCTGGGT
>CAWVUS010000198.1:0-9988 GCA_963933195.1 uncultured Planctomycetaceae bacterium | reverse complement strand
TTGCTTGACCAGACCGGCCAAGTTGTCCGTGATCGTGCGTGTAAAAATGCCGACCACGGGACGGTTGCCATAGCGTCAGCGATAGCAGAGTTTTTTTCCGGCGAACGGGCCGGTGATGTCCTGGACGTTGAACGCCTGAACACCTTGGCCTGGACGAAGTCCGGACTTAACATCTGCTGCTTCCGAAACGGCCACCGCCACGATCAGCAACGCTGCAGACGAAACCAACATACGGTTCATCTCTCGTTCCTCCATCGCGACTTGTACGGGACCCAGTAACTCCACGGCTACTGCTGAACGCGATTCTATCCGCTTCACGGCAGCGTTGTCGAGAGACCCGGTCACCAGAACACAATAAAAACACCGATCAACCAATCCCGGGGACAGCCCCGGATCGGTGATCGGTGTGAAACGAACCCCACAAGTCGTCACTTGGACGCGTCAACTCCCAGGGCTTTCAGAGTCGCCGCCGCTGTCGTGCCATCGGTGGCCGCTTTGACCTTGCGATCGACCTTCAGGATTTTTCCATTCTTGCCAATGTAGAAGGTCCAACGGAACGGAACCTGTCGCTTGTCAGTCACCACGCCGTAAGCCCGGGCGACCTTCTTGCCAGGATCGCTGAGAATCGGGTAGTCGACTTCCAGTGACTTGGCGAACTTGGTGTTCAATTCCACCGTGTCACAACTGGCGGTGAAGTAGGCCACGTTGAACTTCTTCAGTTCTTTGCCGCTCGTACCGAACGACTTGCACTGCTTGGTTCAGCCACCGGTGAAGGCTTTGGGGAACCAGGCCACAACCACCGCCTTCTTGCCCTTGAACTGGGACAACTTGTAGGTTTTTCCATCGCTGCCCTTGAGAGTGAAATTGGGAGCAGCGTCACCTTTCTTGAGCATCGGAGCCTCGGCGGCCGACGCCGAATCGGCGAACACGCCCAGCATCGCTCCAGCGGCCAGCATGGCCAGAATCTTCATGGTGGGATCTCCTCGGGTAGAAAAAACACGTCGTGACCGCGCGGTATCACACGCGACAGGCCTAGGCTACCGCGCCGGGCCAGCGAAATTCAAACCGGGGGCCACGCCCGTCGGTCATGCCAGTGCCTTGTCCAGGTCCGCACAGAGGTCCTCCGGGTGTTCAATCCCGCAACTGACTCGCAGCGTACCATCGGTGATCCCCGCGGCCCGGCGAGCCGGTTCGTCCATCGACGCGTGGCTCATCGTCTCGGGATAGGAAATCAACGACTCGACTCCTCCCAGCGACTCGGCCAGTTGGAACAAACCGGTCCGGGTCAGGACACGTTCGGCCATCTCGCGACCACCCTCCACTTCGAAACTCAACATCGCTCCGAATCCGTCCTGCTGACGGGCCGCCAGTTCGTGGCCCGGATGGCTGGACAGGCCGGGATAGTAGACCCGATTCACCCGGGAGTGTGATTCGAGCATCTCGGCCACCGCCTGGGCCGCCAGTTGATGTGCCTCCATCCGTGGGCCCAGTGTCTTGATGCCACGCAGCACCAACCAGGCATCGAAAGGAGAACAGGCCAGGCCCAGCGCATTGGTGATGTAGGCGATCCGCTCGGCGTGCTGTTGGTGACGTGTCACCACGCACCCGCCAACAACGTCGGAGTGACCGTTGAGGTACTTGGTGGTCGAATGCATCACGACGTCGACACCGTGCTCGAAAGGCCGCTGCAGGTAGGGCGAACAGAACGTGTTGTCAGCGATCGTGATCGCACCCGCGTCACCGGCAATTTCGCACACCGCCGCCATGTCGGTCACGTGCAACAACGGATTGCTGGGAGTCTCGATCCAGATCCCCCGTGTCTCCGGCCGCACCGCAGCACGGATCGCGTCGAGATCCATCATGTCAACAAACGTGAACTCCAGGTGCTGGTGGGCCAGGATATCGGCGAACAGGCGATACGTGCCCCCGTAGATGTCCTTGCCCGCGATGATGTGATCACCCGACTGGAAGAGATACGCCGTAGCGGTAATCGCTGACATGCCCGTGGAGGTGGCACGACAATCGGTCCCACCTTCCAACGACGCAATGTTCTCCTCCAGTGCCTGGCGGGTCGGGTTTCCGCTGCGGGTGTAGTCAAAACCCCGATTCGTCTCGAGATCATCCCAACGAAACGTCGAGGTCGGATAGATCGGTGTGGTGGCACTGAGGTAGGCCGAGTCCTTGTCGACACCGACGTGGACACAACGTGTCTGGAATTCCATCGTTCCGGTTCCAGTAAATGAGAGCGGGATTGAGAACCATTGAGTCTATGCGACGCCGCTCGTTACGTTAACCTAGTCGCTGAGCGACACACGTCCCGACGCCAAGTTCCCATGCCACTGCACCTCCCCACCGATCTCGGTCGACCGATCCCCGACAGTCCGCACGCGGTCTCGGCCTGCTTGCCGACATGGGCCGACAATATCGGCTACGAAGAGGGAGAACCTCGGGTCAAGGACAAGCTGACCACCGGGTACCCCCGTTTCGTCTACAACCGTTTCTGCCGCGACCTCTTCAACACCGTGGCACAAGCGGTGGACCAACCAGGCCACGACTGCCTGGTGTTTCCGACCAGGGCGGCAGCTGTCCGAACCGCGACGTTCATCAACGCGAACCAGGACACACAGGTGGCTCAAGTCACACCGTTGCCGGGGGCATTGGCCGCCAACGGACACGACAACGTGCACGTGGTGATCTTTCCCGGCGAATTGGCTCGAGTGGGCCAGGACGCCTGGCAACATATGGGCGAGGGAATCTCATCACGCCAGGCCGAGGACCTGCTGGCCGGACGGATGGCTGAACCGGCCAAAGAGATCAACCAGGTCGTCACCCAACGGGTGGCCTCCCTGGCGGGCGTCCCCGTCAAACGAACCTGGCTGGCCTCGTGTGGCATGAGCGGTTTTGCCGCGCTGCACCGGGCCGTCGACAGCCTCTCACCCGGACTGGACAGCGTGCAATTCGGGTTCCCTTATGTCGATGCGCTGAAAGTCCAGCAATTGTGTGGGTCGGCCGGTTGCTGGTTTCTGCCTCGGGGAGACCGGGCCGAGTTGAACCAACTGCAAGAGGCACTCGAAGGAGGCCGCCGCTTCAGTGGCGTCTACACCGAGTTTCCCAGCAACCCCCTGCTCGCGGTGCCCGATCTCGGGGAACTCTCGAAACTGTGCACGGCCCACGGCGTGCCCCTGGTCGTTGACGAAACGATTGCCGGATTCGGGAACGTCGACGTACTGCCCGTCGCCGACGCCGTCTGTAGCAGTCTCACGAAATCGTTTTCCGGTGTGGGCGACGTCACCGGCGGCTCGATCGTGGTCAACCCGCACAGCCAATTCGCCGAGACACTCTCCGCCGCACTCGACGCATCTCCGCCGGCGGGCATCTACACCGCCGACATGATCGTCCTGGAACGCAATTCCCGGGACTACTCGCTGAGGCTTCCGGTGACGTGCAAGAACGCGAGTCGACTGGTCGACTTCCTACGAGCACAACCCGGCGTGGCGACAGTCTACTTTCCGGACGACAAGAACCCCGCCAGTGACCTCAACCATGCGTCCCGATTCGACGCCTTCGCCCGCCCCGACGGACACCGCGGACCGTTGTTCTCAATTCTCCTGGAGAACCCCGAAGCAACCACCGCGACGTTCTACAATGCCCTGGCGGTCGACAAAGGACCAAACCTCGGTACCAACTACACGCTGGCCTGCCCCTTCACGATCCTGGCCCATTACCACGAACTGGAGTGGGCAGAATCGTGTGGCGTATCACGGCACCTGGTCCGCGTTTCCGCGGGGCTGGAACCCTACGACCAGTTGCAGGCCATCTTTGCCAACGCCCTGGACGCCGTTTCAGCCACCCTTTGAAACAACCGGAAATCCGGCGGTTCAGTCGTCCTGCTTGGCGTATTCGAAGAGTGCCGTGGACAGGTAGCGTTCGCCCGAGTCGGGCAGTACAACGACAATCGTCTTGCCCGCGGCCTCCGGACGCGCGGCAACTTTCAGCGCCGCCGCCATGGCCGCCCCCGAACTGATCCCGCAGATGATCCCCTCTTCCTGGGTGATCCGGGGGGCCATTTCAAATGATTCCTCGCTGGAAACCTGCACCACCTCGTCGACAAGGTCCATGTCGAGAATATCTGGCTTGAATCCGGCTCCGATGCCCTGGATCTTGTGCGGCCCGGGTCCTCCACCGGACAACACCGGACTCTCGACCGGCTCGACAGCAACCGATGTCACCGCGTGCCCACGTTCATTCTTGAGGTACCTCGAAACACCGGTGATCGTGCCGCCGGTACCGATGCCCGCGACGAAGTAATCAACGTTGCCGTCCGTGTCGTTCCAGATCTCCGGACCGGTCGTGTCAAAGTGCACCTGCGGATTGGCCGGATTCTGGAACTGCTGGGGCATGAAGTGATCGTCCTGTTCGGACATCTCCGTCGCCGTCCGGATCGCTCCACCCATCCCGTCGGACCCCGGGGTCAGGATCAACTCCGCCCCGAACGCCCGCAACATCATGCGACGCTCCACCGACATCGTGTCGGGCATGGTCAGCTTCAACTTGTAGCCGCGTGCTGCACAGACATAGGCCAACGCGATGCCCGTGTTTCCACTGGTCGGCTCGACGACCGTCATGCCACTTTGCAGGGCACCGGACTGCTCGGCATCCCAGATCATCGCAGCACCAATACGGCACTTGACGCTGTAGGCCGGATTACGGCCCTCGATCTTGGCGAGCACCGTCGCCCCAAGACCCTCGGTCAGCCGATTGATCTGAACCAGCGGGGTGCAACCGATCGATTCGGAGTTGTCTTTGAAGATGGCCATGTGTGACTCCTGGTGGTTTGTTCTCTTTGCCGTCAGGCCATTATGTGGCAAGCCCGCGTGGCGAGCAATCGTCACCGTTCCGGACACACCCGCCGATGGCGAGTTTGATTCAACGAGTTGGCCCTGGCCGCACCGAGAAGCCGCTGCCGCGGATCACCGGCAACCTCATCCGGGACGGCCCGGTGGTCCGGGTGTGTCCGACGACCGGGTGAGACCGGCGAGTGGCCCGAGCCTCGAAACGCGACGTCGGCCTGGCCCCGGCATCCACCTCGCCGAGCAGATCGGAGACGAACTTGCGGCTGGCCCGGTTGATGATCACCACGCGACTGGCCGCCCGGGGATTGTTCGGTGAACGGATGATACAAACCACCTCGGCACCCTCGGCTGCAAACACCGCTGCCTGGGACGCGGCGGCCTCGGCCGCCGATTGCGACACGCCTCGACTGCGGCCACTGGTCGACCGGGGCGGTACAACCGGAGTCGTCCGGCCTGGCCCGGTCACCGACACCGGCGATGCCGGTTCCGCGGCAACCGTCTTCACCGACGGCCGAGGGAAGTCATCCAGCGACGATCGGGAACCAACCGGTCGTGACACCGGGGTCCTGGCAGCCGTGGGGATCGTGTCCCGGTTCGGCCCGGGCTGATCCCGATGTGCCACCAGTGAATTCAGACGACAACGAACCAGCAAGTCGTGGATCGGTCTCAGGCCAGCATACAGGCCGCGCTGGTAAGTCGGGTCGGCGGCAAAACAGACTCCGACAACCCGGCCGGCACCGTCAAACAAGCCACCCCCACTGCGTCCCTGCAACGGCACTCCCGTGCACTCGATATTGTCCGGACCGAGATAACGATTCAGCCTGGTGACGGCCACCAGTTCGCGAGTCGGCTGGTCTCCCCCGTTGCAACCGAAACTGACCAGCCGCTGGCCAGCCGAAAGAGTCTCGCCCGGATCGGCAACCCGTGCGACCGGAAGCAGTTTGCGCGAGGCAATCTCGACCAGCCCCACATCCGACTCCAGGTCATGCCCCAGCAGGCGACCGGCATACGAGGTCGAGCGACGGCCGTCGAACACGTCGACAGTCAACCGTCCGCCCGCTCGCGTCGTGCCAACCGCACCACCCGTCTTCCCCCGCGGGTGGTAATTGCGGAACAGGTGGCCACAGGTCAGGACGATGCTGCGTCCCGGCCGGCTGTCAATAATCGTTCCCGAGGCAAATTCGTGCCCATCGGTTTGCTCGAGCCGCAGACGCACACAACTGGACTGCAGGCCCGTGCCCGCCGACAACGTCGCAGCCCCGACCTTGGCGCGAACCACGGGTTCTTTCGGACCAGGCGTCTTGGCCGCTGTCCCGGCGAACTCGGTCAACCGGGCCGAAACCGACGGCCCGGGATCCTCATCGGGCTGCGTGTTGCTGCTGGCGCGAGCCGACTCAACCAACGAACGCAACTGCGACTCGGAGGTCACTCCGACAATCTTCTTCACCGCCCGTCCCGACTCGATCAACACGAAGGTCGGCAGCAACTTGATATCCAGTTGGCGGGCCAGCCGCGGTGCCCGTCGAATATCCAGTACACGGATCGGGTACCCCTGCCGCTTGAGTTTCTCGACCAACGGGCTCATCCGCTGACAAGCCAGGCAACCTGGCCCCGAAAACTCAAGGACCTCGCCAGACTCGCCGGTCGTCGGCACCAGGCCCCCCCCCACCAGCAAGACCACCATCGACAGACGGACAACCGATCCGACGGTCCGCGACCAGCAGTGGGCCGAGAGAGAACAAATCGCAGCAAAACAATCGCTGAACGAAACTCGCAGCATCACACCATCCCTGGCTATCGGCGAGCAAATTGTAAAGCTGTCCACGACTACAGGCTGCCAATTGGCAAGTTTACAAGCGGACCATCCTTGGTCGGCTCACTTTTCGCCCATTCGCATCATGGAAACAGCAAGCACCCAGAAAGAGCGAATGTCGTGCCAAAGACCAACAACGACCAGGCCCGGCACCGGCTGGTCGCCGGTGAGGAGTCTCGCGGATGCCGCTCCGGCAGTCCACTCCCTCTAGATCCGATAGAACTTCTCGGCGTTCTTGGCGAACAGCTTTTTCTGGGCCTCCAGTGGCCGATCCTTGACGATCGTTTTCAGGGCGGCGACCCACTGGGCAAAGGTGGCCCGTAGCCGACACACGGGCCAGTCTCCGGCAAAGTACGCTCGGTCCTCACCAAAAGTGTCGATGCAGAAGAGCATGTTGGGTGCCAGGTCTGCCGCTTTCCAGTTCTCCGACGCCGTGACCACGATTCCCGAGATCTTGCAGACCACATTCTCGTGCGCAGCCAGCGCCTTCATCCCGGCCATCCACTTCTTCCGGAGTTCCGCATCATCGGAAACGACCGGCATGTTGCCACAATGGTCGACCACAAACATCGTCTTGGGACACTTTTCGACCAGGCGTGCCCCGTCAGCCAACTCGTCGGGCCGCATGCACAAATCGAAGCTCATCCCAAGCTTGCCAAGCAGCTTGACGTTCTTGACGAACCGCTTCTGAAGACAAAGCCCCTTGGGACGATCGGGATCGTGGAGCACCGTACGGACACCCCGGACGTAGTCGCTATCCTCGTACTGCTCGATGTACTTCTTGAAGCCACGATCGTGAGGGTAACCTCCGATGACCGCAGCTTTCATCGGGTTCGACTTGTCGCGGCACAACCCGATCACCCACTCCGCCTCGAGATCCTGATCCTCCTGACGGACATTGACTTCCATGTAGACCGTCTTGGAGACCCCCTGCCCCCGGGTCGCCTCGAGATAGTCCTTCATCAGGAAATCCCGATTGATCGACTTCACACCCTCGTTCTTCAGCCACGGCAGGGTGAGCTTCTTGAGATCCCAGAGATGCTGGTGCGTGTCGACGATGGGAATCACGGGCTTGGAATCCTCCGCGGCATTAGCCGATCCAGGGGCGAGGTGAGACATGAGAGTCGTGGGAAGAACGAAAGAACTGGCCGCGGCGGCCGTCTTGGCCAGGAACTCGCGACGGTCGGTGCTGCGTTGGAATTGCGTCATGATGATGCCATCTCTGGATGGGGTGGAACGAGAAGACTCGTGGCTCATCGTAGCCAAGACACACGGCAGTTTGCAGTCTCCAGCCCCGCGGGAGTCCGGCGACACGGTCGTCACAGCCGCCGGACAACCAACGGTTAAAACATTCCGGTTGTAACAATCGTAGGGGCTACGACCGCAGGGACTTGTTGTGCGTGTCGAATCGGCGATGGCGGTTCCCCTGACTGGCACACGCCGCTCGTGACTGCCGCTGTTCTCGACCCCCGTTGAAGTGGACCGGCACGGCGATGGCGTCCGATTTTCAGAGAACACTCTGACAAACATCCAAGTCCCGGTGTGGAGCACTCACAATCCCACCGGTACCAGACACAACCGCCGAGCCCCATCATGTCGACATCATCCACACCAGTCGCTCCCCGTATCGATCACCCGCCGGTTGCCACCACCACCGACGGCTTGCCCCTGCCGGCTCCCCCACACCGCACCCTGCTGCTGCTGGTCCTGACTCTGCTCTCGGGCCTGGCTGTCACCAACTGGCTCGACGACCGGTCGGCCTCGCGGACGCTGGTCGGATACCTCAGGGCCCAACAAAATGCGATCGTGTCACCGATCGACGCGGTGGTCCGTGAATTCCGCCACCAGCCCGGTGACGTGGTCACCCCGGGCACGGTGCTGGTGTTGCTGGCCGACGAACAACTGGAGCGGCAGGTCGCCGACCGGGGCGCCATCCTGCCGACGCTCGAAGCAACGCTCTCCCAAGCCCAGGCCAAGGCGGACGTCGACCTGGCTCTGAAACTGCGGGACCTGGAGCGTGAGGAATTCGAAGTGCGTTCGCTGGCAGCCAACCATCTCGAAAAGCAGTACTACAACGAGTTCATGCAAACTGCCTGGGAAGAAATGCTGGACCGCAGTGACGGACTGGCCAGTATCGGCAGCAATGACCAGATCTACCGCCTCGGCACCCTGCCCCAGATGCTGACCAGCGATACGGTGCGGATGAAGGCCATGCTGCGACAACAAGCAGCCCGCAACGCGGCTTCGATCAGTGCCACCCAGGCCAAGCTTTGCCGCGAACGACTCGACCGAATCAACCGTTTGCGGGACAGCCTGCCGGAGAAATTCCAGACCGCCAACGGCGTTGATGTCATCACTCGTCAACTCGCCCATGCACGCAAAACGCTGCAGTCACTGAAAAATCGCCGCGGACGCCTGACTCTCACCGCCGGAGCCCATGGCACGGTCGGCCTGCACCTGAAGCAGCCCGGTGACCGGGTGACCGGTGGCGAAGCCATTGTCGAACTCTACGACCGCGAGCGGCAACACATCGACCTGCCGGTCCCCAGTCGGCAAATCAACCAGTACCCGATCGGAACACTGGTCCGACTGCGGTTTGCCGGTTCGATCCGGTGCCGGGGACGCGTGTCGATCGTGCCGCCGCACACCGAACAGGACGTGGAGACACCCGCCGGAATCGATCCGCTGGTGCGAGTCACCGTCGAGCCAATTGGCAGACTGTGGCCGGATGTTCCCATCGGTTCATCGGTCGAGGTCGAGGTCGAGTAATCGAGCGGTACCGGCTGGTCACACGCTCGCCACGCTCACGATCTCGTCGATAGATATCGGCCCGTGCGTCAATTGACCATCCCGGGCATCGATGACGACCAGTTGCCCGGGCCCCGCGGCCCGGGCGTCGGGAAACCCCACGATTTCCCGGCCGTCGGCGAGCACCAACTGCACCGGGCTGGTTTCGTTGACCCCGGGCAGATCGTCGCAAACCAATGCTGGAAACCGGCTCCAGGCCCAGGTCCACAGTGTCGACTCGGCATCCACTTTGCCGGCGATGTCCAGCCACTCCTCGGCCGCTTTCACCAGTTCAGATCGGGCGGCCTGACGGCACCACGGGGCCAACTCCTCGTCGATCCACCGTCGCCGCGACACCACCAGTTCGTCGAATGTGACCATCACCGGACCCTCGCTCGTCACCGGGCTACCAGGACTTCGACCAACTGGTGAACATCATGAAGTCGGTTTCCAACTGGACTCCGTCGAGATCCTGGTAGAACGGCTTGACCCACTCGAAGTTGATCCGGCTGCCATCCTCCAACATCCAGATCAG
>CAWVUS010000197.1:0-10067 GCA_963933195.1 uncultured Planctomycetaceae bacterium | reverse complement strand
GAGGATCCAGAATCGGGACGTGGCCGACTCCTGGAGATACGACGTGTCACCGCCCTGGTTCCCCCGCTGCATCAAGCCGACCTCCCGGTCCCGCATCGTCGCCGGGTTGCTGGCGTTGGGATGCCTGGCCAGCATCGGCCCATCATCGACCAGCGGCCAGTCGACCGATGCCCTGTCTCGCTTCACCGGTGCCCCGACCCGGATTGTCTGGGTCCAGGACACCAGCCGTGGTGCCCAGGACGTGCAAGCCCAGGGGAACGAGTTGCTGTTGATGGGCTACGACAGCGTCGACGGTCGTGGCGAGCGGGAACTGCTTTCGACGAAAGACAACTACGCCCGTCCATTGTTCTCAGCCGACGGCCGCCAGGTGATCTACACCGACCGCGGTCGTGGCCGTGTCATGGTGCTCCGATGGGGGAGCCGGAAACCACGGGTCCTGGCCCGTGGCACGGCACTGTGCAGTTGGCGAGACCCGGCCACAAAAACCGGCTGGGTGGTGATCGGGCGAAGGGTCGGCCAGGCCGGAAGTTATTTCTATCGCCGGCTGGTTCGAGTCCGGATTGACGACGCCTCGATCTCGAAACCCGTCTGGTCCACGACCCGTGTCAGCCCCGACAACTTTCAGCTTTCGCGAAACGGCCGTTTCGCGGCCGGTGTCTTTCCCTGGCCCAACGGCGGCCTCGTCACGCTCGACCCTCCTGCACTCTCGCACCTGGGCAAGGGATGCTGGGCCTCGCTGGCTCCCGACAACAGTCGCCTGGCGTGGATCTTCGATGGTCCTCACCGGCACCTGAGGATTTCAGCACCCGACGACGGGCCGCAATGGAAGGTGGCCGTCGACAAGGTCGCCGGGCTGGCCCGGGGCGGGACCAACACCGCCACCGCTGGAGGCAGCGAGATGTTCCATCCTCGCTGGAGCAACCATGTGGGTTTCCTGGTGATGACCGGTCCGTACAACCGCAAGGGACCAATCAACGTCATCTCCGGCGGAGGCCAACAGGTCGAGATCTACCTCGCAAAATTCAGCAAGAATTTCCGGAGCATCGCCGCTGCCACCCGCGTCTCGAAAAACAGTCGACCCGATTTCTTTCCCGACGCCTGGATCGCCAGCGGGCCTAGCAGCAACGTGCCCGCCACCGCCCTCGTCGCACCGCAGCCCACCGCCTCGGCAGCCCCACCGTGGCCACCCACGGTGCCGGGCCTGCTGTGGGCATTTCAAGACACCCATCGCCCGGTCCGTTTGCCGGTGACCGAAAAACGACCCGAGATCACCTGTCGACTGAAACAAACCGGACGCACCCGGCCGGGACGATTCTTCGAACTCCGTCTCTCGCGTGGAACAGCCTCGGTCCAACCGCCCCTCCCCCACCTGGTCCCGCACTGGAATTCCAGGCACACCCTGACACTCACGATGCTACTGACGATGGCCCCCGGCCAGTCAAAGCGACCGGGAACCCTGCTGTCGATTCAACCACCTGCAACCCCGGGCCAGCCTGCGTCACGTCGACGACTCGCACTGGTCACCGTTCCCAGAAAATCTGGTGCCGGGTTTTCACTGTCTTTGGTCACCAACGACGACCCGGCTTCGGCAACGCCTTTGGCAACGCTTGGTTCCGACACACCAGCACATCTCGTGATCGCTCTCGACAACCAGGGCGTGCGTGTCCGACTCAACGGCCAGCCGGGCCGACGAATCCCCCTGCCGCTGGATCAACTTCAACTGCTGCCCACCAGCCGGCCAACCTGGGGCAACAACACGGCCGCACCGCTCGCCAGCGACGCCCGCATCTCCCACGTCACCTTTTCTGTCACCGCACTCACCGACTCGCAATCTCAACCGCTGTGTGATGCCGCAACTCGCATCATGAAACGACGGTCGCCCGGCCGACGTGCCGTGGTCCAGGCCCGCTGTGTCGAAACATCGCCCGTCCCCACGCCTTCCCAGATCGCCCCGTACCGTCGTGCACTGGTCTATCACCACTACCGTATCGACCGCGTCGAGAAAGGCCGGCTCGCTCACCGCGACATCCTCGTTGGTCACTGGGCCATCCTCGACGGAAAGGTCCAGCCCGGACGGCGGCCCGCGATCGGGCGGCCGATCCGGCTTGCGATCGAACCGCTCGAGGACCACGCCCAGTTGGACAGCGAACGCCAGGTGATGGAAGTCGAACGCATCGAACTGCCACAGTACGTCGACGTCCAATAGGCCACAGCACCCGACATCACAACGAGACACCATGACTTCTGTCGAGTTTCTACACCAATTGTTCGACCGACTCTGGACCGTCTACCGTGACCGGGTGACGTACGCCCGAGACTACGAACGGGTCGTCGACGCGGCCGGAGCCCACTTCATCAACGACCACATCGCCTTCCGCTCGATCGCCTGGCAGCAACCCACCGCCGGAATCGCATCGATCTCCCGACTCTTCCAGGCCCTGGGTTACCGCCCCGCCGCCTGCTACCACTTCCCCGACAAACACCTGCAGGCCATTCACCTGGAACCGCCCATCGACGACAACGCCGATCGCCGGACTCTACCCAAGTTGTTCGTCTCGGAATTGCAGTCCTGGTGCCTGTCGGCCGGCGAATGCCAGCACTTGGCCGGCTGTCTCGACAACCATCGCCCTCCCCTGTCGCTGGATCTCCTCGAGCAACTCGGCCGGTCCGATGAGACTCTCGACAACAACACGCTCGACAATCTTGCCGACTGGTTCCTGCAACGGCCCTGGCCAGCGCCCGAACGATCCGACGTCGAGGCGATCGCCAGTGTCTCCCAGTATGCCGCATGGGTCCTTGTCCATGGGTACGCGGTGAACCATTTCACCGGCCTGGTCAACTCGCACCAGGTCGACTCGCTCGACTCGATCGACAAGACCGCTGCGAGCCTGTCGGCGGCCGGGGTTCCGATGAAAGCCGAAATTGAGGGGGCCGTGGGATCACGATTGCGTCAAACGGCGACCGAGGCCGTGGTGGTCGATGTCGAGGTCACCACAGAGGGGCAACTCTCGTCCATGCCCTGGACTTACGCCTATTTCGAACTGGCAGAGCGGGGCCCGGTGATCGACCCGTCGACCGGTGACACCTCGCAATTCGAGGGATTTCTGGGTCCCCAGGCGACCCAATTGTTCGACATGACCCGACGCTCCTGACCCCGCCCAGGGCAGTTCATACAAACTGCTGCGGGGCCACGTCTTAGGAACCATCACGACAACGGCCCGGCGGCCATTTGAAATGACGCCCGTTGCCTCGCCAACCCAGCGCGCTAGAGTTCAACAAGAACCACTGCCGGGACACCAGGTCACAACGCGGGTCCCACACGCGACCACACCATTTCACCGAAAGAGCAAAGGACGCAACACCAAGTCACAGCCGGGCCGTTGGGAGACACTGGGATGGCCGTCAACAGCATCAGGCCAGATGTCGAGCATGCACCGTGGCGTGACCATTATCCTCAAAGCGTCCCCACTCACCTGGGCTACCCCGCACGGGCGGCCTGGTGCCTGTTGAAACGGGCGGCCGAGGAATCTCCCCAGCGGATCGCCTGCTGGCACCTGGACACAAGTTGGACCTACGCGGAACTGTGGAACCGCGCACAATCTGCAGCGATCCGCTTCACCGCCCTGGGAATCCGGCCCGGACACCGGGTGGCGCTGCTGCTGCCCAACATGCCCGAATACCTGGTGGCTCTGCATGGAGCCTGGCTGGCCGGCGCCACGGTCGTTTCCGCCAGTCCGTTGATGGTCCCCGATGAAGTCGGCCGGTTGTTGACCGCCACCGGCACCCGTGTGCTGGTGACTCTCGATGTCCTGGCTGGCCTCGTCCCCGGTGACCAACGTGCTCCCGAAACGGTACTTACAGTTTCGATGCAGGACAGGCTCGGCAACCTGCAGCAAATCGGCTACGCGCTGGCCAGGTTGCTCAAGTTCCGTATCGGTCGTCCGGCCGGAGCCACCCGTTGGCTGGATTGGGATGATGACATCTCCGGGAGCATGAGCCACCGTTTGGGAACCGGATCGGCAACCGCAGGGAATCCCGACTCCGGGACTGACTCCTCGCCAGGCTCGGACATGGGTTTCGAACCGGGGCGTCCCGCGCTGATCCTGCCAACCGGCGGCACGACCGGGGTCCCCCGTTCGGTCGTGCTGACCCATGGCAACCTGGTCGCCAACGCTTGGCAATTGTACCACTGGGCAGGACGACGGACGGCCCGTGACACTTTGCTCGCCGTCCTGCCGTTCTTCCACAGCTACGGCCTGACCACCTGTGCAATGGCTGGAATGGCCATGCAGGCCACGCTGGTCATGCACCACCGCTTCCAGGTTGGCAAGGTACTCGACCTGTTTGCTCGTCACCGGCCCACCATTTTTCCGGCGGTCCCCGCCATGCTGGTGGCACTCAATGAACGCCTCCGTGATGGCCGCGGCGAGGACGTGCGAGGCCTAGACATGTGTATCAGCGGCGGTTCCGGCCTGCCGGTTGACGTGGCCGCCGAATTCTCCCGTCACAGCGGAGCGGTCGTGGTCGAGGGTTACGGCCTGTCGGAGGCCGGGCCGGTCACCCACGCCGGACCGCTCGACGGCACCGCTCGGCCAGGGACCATCGGTTTGCCGCTCCCCGACACGCTGGCACGGGTCGTCGACATCGAGGACCGCTCTCGAGTGCTTCAGCCGGGTGAGATCGGACAATTGCTGGTCCGGGGGCCCCAGGTGATGAACGGGTATCTCGACGCACCACAAGCGACTGATGACGTGCTGATCGACGGATGGCTGGCCACCGGCGACCTGGCTCGCCGCGACCACGACGGATTCTTCACGATTGTCGATCGGCTCAAGGACCTGGTCATCACCAGCGGATTCAACGTCTATCCGGCCGAGGTCGAGACGGTCCTGCGGGAGTTTCCCACGGTGGCCGATGCGGCGGTCGTCGGAGTGCCCGATCCGGTTCGTGGCGAGCGGGTCAAGGCGATCCTGACACTGATTCCCGGGAGCACATTTGACGAGAAAGAACTGCAGCGTTTCCTGGAACAAAAAATAGCTCGACACAAGCGACCACGAGAATTCGAGGTCCTTGCAGGCGATCTTCCCCGGAACTTCCTCGGCAAAGTCCTTCGCCGGGAACTCCGCGACTCCTGACCGACCGGTTTCAATGAGCCCGGCTCATTGAAACCGTTCAGAGAGTCGACTAGCTTGGTGAACCACTCAGGCCGGAGTGGCGGAATGGCAGACGCGCTGGATTCAAAATCCAGTGAGGGTAAACCTCGTGTGGGTTCGAGTCCCACCTCCGGTACTTGCTCGTTTTGAGGTTCCATGGCAAACGAGACTCTTGGTTTCCAAGCGTCCGTTCTGGCCAGCCTGATCAACGAACAAACAGGGGAGGGGCGACGGTCATGACCAGGTGGCTGACGACTTTCGCAGCGGGGTGTGTGCTGTTGACCTGCGGCTGCGGGCCGCTCGAGCAGACGTGGAACTCCACGCCCGATCCAGCCGTTGTCAAAGCAACACCACCGGCGGATTCCCCCGAGACGGTGCAGGCCCCCGCCGGAGCGTCCCAGGCAGCCAACCAGGTACACCTCTCCGCCGGAACCTCGCTACCCCAGTCGTTGCCCACGGGCACGGCGATGCATTTCAGTGTCGATTACCGCCTCCGCGGAAAGCCGGCAAGTCCACCATCCGGGCACTTCTGGGTCATCCAACGAGCAATGGGGCCCGACTTGGTGATCCCCGTTCAACTGAAAGACAGAGGCACCTTGACAAAGCTGACGACCGACTGGCGCCCCGAACAGGCTCCATTTCGTTGCTTCATTGCCATCCGCGATTCGGGCGGACAGTTGATCCATGTTGCCTCAACGATTCCACTGACTTGAGATTGTGCCGCTGCACCGGATCGCTGAGGCCAACACCGTCGACTCTTCACGAGCAATGGAATCCGCTCAACTTTTTTCACCACAATCGCAATTCACGGATCGAGGAGATGTCGTGCACGAAAGTCTGAACAGAAACCTGTATCTCGTCAAAGAGCATGTCGGAATGTTCAAGGCAGCGAACAACTACGACGTGTACGACCCTGATTCCGGTGAAATTCTGCTGGAGTGTCGGGAAGACCGGCTCGGCTTCATCACCAAGATGTTGCGGTTCAGCGATTACAAGCGGATGACGCCATTCAACGTCGAGATCCGTACTCCGGCCGGCGAACAGGTTGTTCGGGTCAGCCGTGGTGTTTCGCTGTTTCTCTCGAAGGTTTCGGTGTTTGACGAGAACGACGAACGAATCGGCGGCTTCGAACAAAAACTATTTTCGATTGGTGGTGCGTTCCGTGTCCTGGGTCCCGACGGCAACCCGATGTGCGAACTGAAGGGGAAATTCACGGGATGGGATTTCCGCTTCATGAAAGACAACGTCGAACTCGCCCACGTCACAAAGAAATGGGCGGGCCTGGGGAAGGAACTTTTCACCAGCGCGGACAATTACGCGTTGGAACTGTCGGACGACGTACCTCCCGACAACCCGATCCGACAACTGATCATGGCCGCCGTGATGTGCATCGACATGGTGCTGAAGGAATAACCGGCAGCGTGGTTCGCCCGTGGTCCCGGCTCGGCAATCGCTTGACCCCACGGCCCTGGCCCAGAGATCGATGGCCGACTCGAGTGCAAACCGTCGAGTCGGCAGTGTAGCATCAGGCCCAAATGCTCAGCTGTCAGACCTCAATCGGGAGACCATCATGGACCGTCGCACCTTCCTGAAATCCGGAGCCGGGCTGGCCGCCACGATGGGTGGCTACTCGCTGTTCCCTTCGAACGTCCACGCCAAGATCCCTGCCAACCTCAAGGTGACCAAGCTGAAGGTCATCCCGGTTTGGACCGGATCGATGAACTACATCTTCGTGAAACTCTACACCAATGCCGGAGTGACCGGTGTCGGTGAGGGTGGGATCCGGGGCCGGGCCGCGACGATGATCGCCGCGATCCAGGAACACGAACGTTACATCGTCGGCAAGAACCCGATGCAAATCGAAAAGCACTGGCAGGCCATGTACCGCTGGCCACGCTGGCGAGGCGGCCCGATCCTCAACAGCGCAGTCAGTGCCGTCGACATCGCCCTGTGGGACATCGCCGGCAAGATCCTCGACGCGCCCATCTACCAGTTGCTCGGCGGAGCGGCCAAGGACCGCATCCGCCTGTACACCTACGCCGGATCAGCCGAGGGAATCCATGCCGCCAAGCAACGGGGATTCAACGCAGCCAAGACCGGTCCCAGCCTGGCCCACAACGGTGTCCTCAAGCAGCCCTGGAACCTCAAGGCCGAGATCGCCAGGCTGAAAACAATGCGGGACGCTGCCGGTGACGACTTTGACATCCTGTATGACTGCCACACTCAATTCAAACCCGAGATGGCCTTGGAATTCTGCACCGCGATCGAGGAGATCCGTCCGTTCTTCGTCGAGGAACCCATGTTCACCTCGGACCTGGGAAAGATGAAATGGCTCGCCGACAAGGTCAAGGTGCCACTGTGCCAGGGCGAGAGCCAGTTCACCAAGTTCGGCCTGCAGGAGATGATCAACAAGCATCACATCAGCTTCATCAATCCCGACGTGATTCACGCCGGCGGCATTTCCGAGTGCAAGAAACTGGCGTCGATGGCCGAGTCCAATTTCATCGATGTGGCACTGCACAATGCGCAAAGTCCGGTGATGACTCTCGCCGGGCTGCACGTGAATGCCTGCACAACCAACTGCGTGATCCACGAATTCAACCAGGCCCGCAAGTACGCCGACTGGGAGCAAGATCTTTATGGTGGCGTGACGATCAAGTACAAGGACGGCTTCGCCGCCCTGCCACCAGGCCCCGGACTGGGAATCGACATCGACGAGAAGGCGGCCGCTAAGCGTCCCGCCCGGCCGTTCGCGCGGACACGTAGCACGCTCCAATGGCCCGACGGCTCGGTGGGTGACACCTAGGCCGCGCAAGATTCAAGTGCCGGACAAACCCGACCGACCGAACTGAAAATGATCGTCCCAGCGGAGATCGAGCCGGGCCAGGACCGTGTCCAGGTCGCAAGCGGTCCACACTCCGTCGTCCTCGGTCACCAGCTCCAGTTGCTTCAGCTTGGCCAGCGCGTCCCTGATGTCAAAGTCCGTTTCGACACCGAACCGGTCGGCCAACCATGTCTCGCAACGACGGTCCAGTTCCCGGTTGCGACTGGGGCCGTCGCGGTTCAACAACACCCAGCCCAACAGGACCTCTTTCCATTCCTGCTCCTCCATGCAGTCGACCAGGTACAGCATCACGCCCAGCCCATTGTCGCGACTCTTGTTGTACAACGCGTCGGTGACCATGTGTTCGTATCTCGCTCGCGACGTCCGATACCCGACGATGGTCCGACCGGCGTACGCCCCCAGGCTGGCGATCAGGATCAGCATCAACAGCGGGTTGATTGCCGACATGACCAGTTTGACGAGTATCACGGCCAGCCCACTCACCGCGGTCATGGCCACCTTGATCAGGTCCACCGGCTTCATCGACAGCCGTTTTTCCGGAAAGACAACCTCCAGGTCAGCCATCGGAATATCGACAAACGTCTTGATGTGAATCTTGCGATCGATCGTTTTGTCCGACTCCGCCGGATCGTCTGGCATCAGGCGAAACACGATCACCAGTTGCCCAAATGTCGGCTCCTGCAACCGGCTGGTTTGAAACAGCGAAAACAATCCAACGTCTTCGGGATGCAACGTGACCCGTTGGATTGTCCGCGACCGGAACACCGACTCCGACGGCTCCTCCGTCTCCGGCTGGCCTGTCGCGAGTTCGACCGGGTCAGCCGAACCGCGGCCCAGCAACCGCCCCGGCAACCTCAGCAAGCCGACCAGAATTCGTGAGATCAGCAGGTCCAGTTTCTGGAAAAAGAGCACGCCCTCGGTTCGATCGACCCCGACACCACGACGAAACACCAACGCGTGCCGAGCGAACTCCGGAGGCTCGCCGCTGCCGTCCATGTATCCGTTTTCTCGAAAATAGGCGTCCATCAACCGGGTGTCGTAGCGGTCCCAATCGACCGCGACTGGCAAGCTGAACAGGTAGTCCTCGGCATCGGCCACGTCGAGGTCCTGTTGCGTCAGGGGAATGAAGTTCGCGCGGCCGATCATCTCGACGAACTTCTCCAGGAACCGACACTCGGCCGCAGCGTAGTCCTGTTCGCCCAGTTCCTCGCCACGCAATCCACCGGCACCGGCTGAACCCGCCGGGTCAAACAGCGAGTAATCCCGCTTGAGTTGCTCGATCAACTCGTGGTACTCGAAATGCAACAGGGCTTCGAGCAATCGACACAGGTCGGCCACCTCCGGGCCGCGGTCACCGGATTCGGTGACCAACACGTCAACCAGTCGATGCCGCGGTACCGAAATGTAGTGTTCGGGATCGACGGAAACTCTGGTACGGGCCATTGGCGAAACCTGTGAGTCAACCAGGCTGGGATCGGCCAAGAATCAGCCGCCACTCTGGAGCAACAACACCACTCCCAGCAGAATCAGGATCGCATAAACCGTCCGGCGAAACGACTCGACAGGCAGTCGACGATTCAGTTGCCCACCCAGCCACCCGGCACCGGCCACCACCGGCAGGCAAACGACCAATTCCGTCAGCAATTCGGGAGTGTACCGCCCGGCCACTCCATGACCACCAACGAGCACGACGCCGACTGCCAGGAAGTAGGCCTGGCAGGTGGAACGGAACACGTCCGGTGACCAGTCTCGGGCGGTCCCGAACACGACAAGCGGTGGACCATGCACGTTGAAGGCCCCTCCCAGGCAACCGGCCACCAATCCAAACACCCCCGCCAGGTGATCGGACACCCGCCAGTTACGCGGATCGGTCAGCACACCCAGCAGACCGATCGCCACCACGGTGCCACCGAGGATTCCAATCAACAGGACCGTCGGAGCGGCCTGCAGAAACCAAAGTCCCAGGACGAGGCCCGGGAGTGCGGTCAGCACCAGGACCAGGGTTCCCGGTGCCAACCGCGTTTGTCGTCGGTCGATCGCAAAGATCGCCGCCGCCGTCAGCAACGACA
>CAWVUS010000196.1:0-10081 GCA_963933195.1 uncultured Planctomycetaceae bacterium | reverse complement strand
GCAGGTGGTCGCGGATGTGCTTCTCGTAGACCTGTTGCTGGATTTCGTCGGGGATTGCGATGATCAGGATGTCGGCCCTGGGGACGACCTCCCGGATCGGTGCGACGTCGAACCCGTCGGCGACGGCGGTCTTGTAGTACCGGTCGCGTCGATTGCCGACGATGACGTCGCACCCGCTGTCTCGCAGGTTCAGCGCCTGTGCCCGGCCCTGGTTGCCGTAACCCAGTACGCCGATTGTCTTGTTCCGCAGAGGAGTGATCCGCACGTCCTTGTCGAATAGAAACTTGCCCATCAGTCGTTGTTCCCTGGAATTGCAGTGGGGTCAATTGGTTGTTCGGTTGACTGGTTGTCCGCTGGTTGGCCGGGTGCCGGCAGTTGCAGGTCGGGGTGAGCCAGGTCGAGCTTGTACATGACCTGGTTGTAGTCGTAGCGGGGTGTTTTCTGTTTGTTGCCCGAGAACAGCGTGGTGTAGGTGCCTTCGAAGAAGATGACCCGCCCGCCGTGCTTGTCGAAGTACGGGTGCTGCCTGGGATTGTAGAAGCTGTAGTTCTTGTGAGTGACGATTCTTTTGGCGTGGGTCCAGGGCCCGGTTGGTTGTTCGGACTCGGCGTACCAGACCTCGCCGAGAAACGACGAGCCGAATTGCTGGGTCCCGATCATGATCCACTTCCGGCGGAAATTGTTCCAGCAGACCGATCCACGGTGTACCAGGACCGGTTTCCCGTCCTTGTCCTGCAGTTGAAACAGTCCTTCGCGCCGTTCGATGCGGCCCTGCTTGATCAACCTGGCCTGCAGTTGAGGCGTGAATGGAACCGTATCGGATTTCCAACGCCATTTCAGTTCTCCTCGACTGCGTTCGACATCAAGTGACTTCTCGTCGCCGCCCTGGACCAGGCAGGTGTATGCCTGGTAATTCGAGAGATCGGCCAGTTTCTTGGCGGTCGCTTCGACCCGGACCAATGGAAACGGGTCGCCGAAGCAGATGTATTCGACGCCGTTCTCGGTCCGTTTCAGCGGATGGCCAAAGGGAAACAGTGGTGCCTTGAGATCGAACTCGACGATCTTGGTCCAAACCTGTTTGTTGTCGTCGAATTCGATCAGTCCTCGCTGGTAGATCGTCAGTGGTGGCTTGATCTTGACGTACATTCCGAACAGCCGTTCGCGGCCACGGGAATCGGTGAGCGTGACCAGCCCGTTGATCCAGGTTGGTCCCTGTCCCGGCAGTTTGGCCGTGGGCCTGGCAAAGCCGTCCCGGCCCAGGAAGTACTCGAGATTGACGCCTGTCTCGGGATCGAGGCCGCCATTGCCGGGTCTTTGGGAGGTGGCCCCGGGGACGTGAAAGTTGCCCAGCGGATACGACGGCCGGTTCGTGTCGCCCCAGAACCAGTAGATGCGGTTTCGGAAGACTGCGGTGACCGCGCTGTCGGAGCCCAGGACCTGGCCGTTGAGCACCGGTTGGCGGATCGGGACGGGGTGTCCCAGCAATTGGCTGTCGCGGTAGATGCCGGCGCCGGTGACGCGGTAGAGGCGTTCGGCGATATTCAGTCGCCGGATCTTCAGCGTCGCCTTGCCACCGGGGACAATTTGCAGCCGGGTTCCCCGGTAGCCGAAACCATCCTTTGGAAACTCGTAGCCGTGGCTACTGACATGAAAGAACACGCGTTGGTTCATCAACCCCGGTTCGTGAAAAGCGATCCGCCCGGCCGAATCGGTGTGGTGGCTGATGCCGTTGACGGTTCGTAGCTCAACCAGCGGCACACCCCGCCCGGTCGCCGCATCGACGACCTGGATGTCGAAGTACGAGTTCTTCTCGGCTGCGATTGTCCTGGCAGACCCGGTCATTACCCATGCGATGATGAACCCCAGGAGGGTTCGAGCGATCAACCGATGGTGGGTGAGTCGTGTCATGGGGTGTTCCGGCCGGTGAGGCGGCCTGGTCGCGGGTCAGCGGGAGCTCGTTGATTGGGGACCGGTCTTGAGGTCGAGCCACATTCTCATCGTTCGCGAGACCAGCCCGGCTGCGTCCTGTTGTACGAAGTGACCCGAGCCAGGCACGGTCACCAGCGTCAGATCTTTTTCGACCCACTTCCAGGTGTCGTTGAGAGCCCCGGGCAGCAATGCCCGGTCGTTGAGCCCGTGAAACATCAACACCGGCGCCTGGACCGGAACCACCGGCGAGGTGTCCTCCTTGTACGGCGGCCGGGGGTAGTTCCGCTTGTAGTAGTTGAGCATCGCCTCGAAGTCGGATCGCTGGAACGCCTCGACATATCGTGCACGGGCCGCCTTGTTCTTGACCCAACCGGAGAGTCCCTTGGCGGTGAGTGTCTTGTGGGCTCCAGGCAGTTGAAAGGCCCGGGCGTAGGCGCTGTTCTTTTGTTGCTGGGGGTTGTTGGCCAGTTCGCGGGTGAGGCCCCGGGGGTGCGGCAGGTTGAGGATCACCAGGCGGCTGCATTGCTGGGGCAGTGCCATGGCGAATTGCCAAGCGACCATTCCACCCCAGTCGTGGCCGACGATCGTGGCCTGCTTCCCTCCGACGTGCTTGATGACCGCCGCCACGTCGGCGACCAGCAACCTGACGTCGTATTGCTCGACTCCCTTCGGCTTGTCACTGCGGTTGTAGCCTCGCATGTCGAGTGCCACGACCTGGTAGCCATCGGCCAGGGCCTCCATCTGGTGACGCCACGTGTACCAGAAATCAGGGAAGCCATGGATCATGACGACCAGCGGGCCCTTTCCGAGCGTGACGTAGTGGATCTTCACGCCGTTGCTGTTGGCGTGGGCGTGTCGCACCCGTTCGTAGAGTGGCTCGGCGGCTCCGACCGTGGAAGACAGGACCAGCAACAGGAACAGGGCGACGAGGCGTTGTCGTGGGCGTGTCATGGTCGTTCCATTGCCTGGAAGTGTTTTGACCTGGTTCTGTTTCGTGGTCCCGACGTGCGAAACAAGATTCCATTGGAGATGATGGTTGATTGGATAGAGATATTCGACTGTGTTCGTGTCGTGGAAACCGATCCTGTTTCACTGATTGGGCCGGCTGGCGTTCCCGGTGACGAGTGCGTGTTGGTCGGCAGCGAAATGGACGAGTTGGCCGAATTCCATTGGATAACTTGAGAAACTGGCGATGGTGAAAGAAGTCTTGTCTCGAAAATCTCTGGAATGGTGTCCACAATTGGAGCTGGGCTGCGGACCACTGACAGGCAGATCTGAATGGTCGGTGGAATGTTGCCGGCTGAAACCAGCCGCGCGAGCCAGGCAAAGAAAATAGGAAAGTTGTCGATGAAATTCTCAACAGCGCTGTTCGCCGCAGCCATGCCGTTTCTGCTGGTCGCTGTTGCGACCGCCGACGAGGGGAAAACACAGGCCCACTGGAACCAGTTTCGTGGTCCCGACGGAGATGGCCGCAGTGGTGCGAAGGATCTGCCGGTTGAGTTCAGTGAAACGAAAAACGTTCGCTGGAAAACGGCAATTCACGGCAAGGGGTATTCGTCTCCGGTCGTGTGGGGCACCCAGGTCTGGCTGACCACAGCCCGCGAGGATGGCCGTGAACTGTTTGCCCTGTGCGTGGATCTCAACAGTGGCAAGATCGTTCACGACATCAAGGTGTTTGATGTCGCCAAGCCGCAGTCGGCGTACTCGTATCTCAACAGTCATGCGACGTCGACTCCGGTCATAGAGCAGGGACGGATCTACGTGCATTTCGGGAGCTACGGGACGGCCTGCCTGGACACAGCCAGCGGCAAGAAGATCTGGGAACGCCGCGATTTTCACTGCGATCACAGGGTGAGGCCGGGATCGTCGCCGATCGTCGACAGCGAGTCACTGTTCGTGGCCTTCGATGGAGTCGACAAGCAGTTCTTCGTGGCCCTGGACAAGAAGACCGGGAAAACGCGGTGGGTGCGAGACCGCAACGTGAAGTCCGACTGGGATGCCACACTGAGGGCCCGGGGCATTGATCCCGGCGAAGTGAAAAAGGAGAAGCCCGGAGACAACAAGAAGTCGTACGCGACAGCCAAGCTGATTGAACTGGGTGGGCGGAGGCAACTGATTGCTCCGGCCGCCGAAGCGACGATTTCCTACGACCCTGTCACGGGCAAGGAACTGTGGCGTGTGCACCACCTGGGTGGATTCAATGTCGCGTGTCGTCCGCTGTTTGACCATGGCCTGGTTTACCTGTTCACAAGTGGCCTGACCGGTCATTTCCTGGCCGTTCATCCCACCGGATCGGGTGATGTCACCGACACTCACGTCGCGTGGAGCACGACCCGGAGCACCCCGCACATCCCGTCACCGATCATCGTTGATGACCTGTTGTTCACGGTGACCGAAAAAGGCGGCATCGCGAGGTGCCTGGAAGCAAAAACTGGCGAGGAGATCTGGCGAAAACGCGTGGGAGGAAGTCACTGGGCGTCACCGCTGTTGGCCGACGGAAAGATCTACTTCTCGAGCAAGGAGGGGCGGATTTCTGTGATCTCGGCCGAACGCGAGTTCCAACTGGTTGCCGAGAACCGGATGGATGCCAGTTTCATCGCGTCGCCAGCTGTTGCCGGTAAGGCGTTGATCCTGCGGTCGGACAAACACCTGTACCACGTCGCCCGGGGGTTCACCCGTGTTGCGGAGACTCGGTTGGCGGCCAAGTCGCCTCCGGCGAAGAAAGCCACCGACGGCACGAAGCCCATGCGGCTTTCCGAAACGGAACTCGAGAAACTTGCCGTGGAACTGAAAGCCGCCGTGGCGAACGGAAAGTTGACCGAGAAAGAGGCGATCGCGAAGTACAAGGAGGCTGCTGCTGGTGGTGATGACAAACCATCGGAGACCCCGGAGGCGTCCGTCGACCTGAAGGAGTTGGGGCGGAAACTCAAGGCGGCGGTGGCCGCGGGCGAGATGACCAAGAAAGAGGCGATCGCCAAGTACGAGGAGGCGGCTGCAAAATCCGGTGGTAAGAAACCCAGGCCGACAACCGTGAAGTCCGGGGTCCAACAACTTGGGCCGGCACCCGTGGTCGCCAAGCTGACCTTCAAGGGGGTCCGGGGCAAGGACTACATCGTTGTCTTCGAGGTCCCTTCCAAGGACGCCGAGGAAAAATCGAGAGTCGTCTTCGTCGGTGAGCGTTTCCGGAAACAGTTCGCCGGGACGAAGATCGGTGCGATGACATCGATCGTGGTCGGCGGTGCCGGCGGTGAAGCCATGGCGATGAAAGGCAAGGGAGCGAAAAAGGGTGGCAAAAAGGGCGGCAAAAAGGGCGGAGCCAACACGTTCTATTCGATCGTGATCGGTCGGCTGAAGTCCAAGGATGTCGAGTTGGGCGAGTTCACCCTGGATGTGGATTACATCACGGCGATCTATGGAGACCGGAGCCTGAAGCAGACGGTGGTTGGCAAGACGGTCAAGGTGGTCGGGATTTCCGGGGCCTGGCTGGACACGCTGTTGCTGATCAAGCGAGGAGAAACCCTGAAGTTCCGATCGGGGACGCTCCAGGGCACGACCTTCTCGCTCTCGCCCAAGGCCACCGTGCTCGAACGGGCCGTTCCGTTCGATCCGGAGACCTACCCGGTGCCGGCCGAGTCGTTTCGTGGATTCCGTGGAGTCGTGGTGGGAACCATCACCGAGAAATCCGAACAGGGTTACGAGTTGGTCCTGAAGATCAATTCGATCGAGAGTTCACAGAAGAGCAGCCGGGCCAGCGACCCCAAGTCGAGTGTTGGTCGGTTGATGAGCATGCGAGGATTCTTTGACCAGGAGTTCCGGGCAAGGTTCGGTGATCTGAAGATCGGTGATCGGATTCGCGTGGGGGCGGTGCACACCGATCCGACCGTCGACTCGTTCACCGTGGTGGAAGAACTCAAGAAACAGGCAGCCACAACGGCCGGGGACAAAGGGAAGTCGGGCAAATGACCGTGTTGACTGGCCGATGGGTTTTCGGTTTGTCCCGATCCCTGTCGGCGATTCGGGTTGCTGCGTGTTTATTGGCGGTGTGCCTGGGCCCTGTCCAGGCGGCTGAGCCGCTGCGTCCGGTGTCGGAACGTTTTGCCGGGGCCGATGTTCGCGAGGTGCCCGATTTCCAGAAACACGTCGTCCCGCTACTGGGACGGCTTGGCTGCAACTCGGCCAAGTGCCACGGATCGTTCCAGGGACAGGGTGGTTTTCGCTTGTCGCTGTTCGGGTTCGATTTTTCCCGCGATCACGCGGCGTTGTCGGCCGAGGCCACCTCCGAGGACGGGCCACGGGTGAACACGTCCACCGCAGCCGCCAGCCTGGTGCTCCGCAAGCCGACACTGAAGACGGATCACGAGGGGGGCAAGCGGCTGGAACCTGGAAGTTGGGAACACCGCCTGCTGTTGAGATGGATCGAGTCGGGAGCCAGGGGGACCAAAACGTCCAGGTCGCTGCTGCGGCTGGATGTCTCGCCCAGCGAGATCGTCTTTGGTGACAAGCAGTCGGAGGTGCCGTTGGCGGTCGTGGCCACCTGGGAAGATGGAACACGTGAAGACGTGACCGGCCTGTGCCGGTTCCGGAGCAACGACGATTCGGTGGTCACCGTGGATTCGCGGGGTCGCTCGGTCGTGGCCGGTATCGGTGACACGCACATCGTCGTGTTCTACGACAATGGAGTGGCCGCGGTTCCGGCCATGAGGCCCCGGGGCGGTCGATCGCTCGATCCGCCCGGAGGGACATTCGCCAACCCGGTTGACGGTTTTGTGGAGGCCAAGCTCGCCAAGTTGGGGATGAAGCCGTCGGTGGTGTGCAGCGATGCCGAATTCCTGCGGCGTGCGAGTATCGACATCACCGGTTCCTTGCCGTCGCCCGACGAGATCGAGTCGTTCCTGGTCTCGAAACGTCCGGACAAGCGATCTGGCAAGATCAGCGAATTGCTCGATCGGCCCGCTTACGCGGCGTGGTGGACCAACAAGATCTGTGACTTCACCGGCTGCAGCCCGACCGCCCAGACCCAGGTGCTGGAAGTCGGACAGGCCCTGTCGATCCAGTGGTACCGCTGGGTGCACCGTCGCGTGGTCGAGAACCTGCGGTACGACAAGCTGGTCGAGGGCATCGTGCTTTCGGAGGGTCGCCAGGGCGATCAGACCGCCGGCGAGTACTCGGCCGAGATGTCGTCGTACGTCAGGCGAGAGAACCCTGCCGACTTTTCCACCCGGAAAACGATGCCCCACTACTGGACCCGCAACAGTATTGCTCAACCGAAGGCCAAGGCGCTGGCTTTTGCGCACAGCTTCCTGGGGATCCAGTTGCAGTGTGCCGAGTGTCACAAGCATCCGTTTGATCGTTGGACACAGCAGGATTTCACGGAGTTCACCCGGTTCTTCGAGGGTGTTCGGGCCCGGGGCAAAGTCCCGGGTTTTCCGGGTTTTGCCGCTGCAAGGGCCGGAGAGGTTGTCGGATGGCCGTACCTGGTGTCGCGGACCGACGAGCCACTGGAGTTGCAGTTGCTGGGAAGCGGGACCGTGACGATCCGGGCGGGCGGCGATCCACGGCGGCCGATCATGGAATGGATGAGTGATCCCACGAACCCGTGGTTTGCCAGGGCCTTCGTCAACCGGGTGTGGGCCAGCTACTTCCACGTCGGCATCGTCGATCCTCCCGATGCCTTCACACCGGCCAACCCGCCCAGTCATCCGGCGCTGTTGAAATGGTTGACCGCAGGCTTCATCGACAGCGGGTACGACATGAAGTGGCTTCATCGGCAGATCGCCAGCAGCCAGGCCTACCAGCGGAGTTGGAAGCCCAACGCGACAAACTCGCAGGATCGTCGCAATTTCAGCCGGGCGATCCCGCGTCGTTTGCCGGCCGAGGTGATTTACGATGCGGTCAAGCAGGCCACCGTATCAACCGACAAGGTCCAGACGGTTCGTAGCAACCTGCAGCGGAGGGCGACCGGTTTCCTGTCGATGCGGATGGCCGGGACGTACGCCATGAATGTTTTTGGCAAGCCGTCTCGATCGCTCAATTGTGACTGCGAACGGGTCAGTCAACCGTCGTTGTTGCAGACGGTTTTCCTGCACAATGATCCCCTGATCCGGATGCGGTTGGACGAAAGTGGCTGGATCGACGAGGTGGCCGAGGTGGCGACCGGGCCGGGAGCTGCGCCGACGGCCCGGGATCGGGCCAACTGGATTCGACTGGCCTGGCTGAGAACCGTGGGTCGTCCGCCGAGTGCGACCGAGGTCTCCCGGGCCGAGCGACACCTGGCGACATCCAAGTCGATCCCGGATGGATTGCGAGACCTGTTGTGGGCGCTGATTAATACCAAGGAGTTCGTGCTGAATCACTGATCCGCCCCGATTCCAGGGCCGGTGTCACGGACCAGGCACGATACAGACCATGAATTTTTCCACCGAATCACGGATCACCCGCCGTTCCCTGTTGCAGGTCGGCGCCCTGGGTGCCGGGCTGACACTGGCCGAGGGGCTGAAACTGCAAGCCGCCGGAAAAGCGGGTTCGGGCCTGCGATCGGCGATCTTCGTCTTCCTGGAAGGTGGTCCCTCGCACCAGGACACCTTCGATCTCAAGCCCGAAGCGGCATCCGAATACCGGGGCGAATTCAAACCGATCGACACGTCGGTGGCCGGAGTGCAGATCTGCGAGCAGATGCCGATGCTGGCTCGTGACTTTGGCCGTTACGCGATTGTTCGCGGGGTGACTCACAACCTGGCCGACCATGGGATTGGCAAGAAGTACGTGCTGACCGGCAACTTGCCGACTCCGGTGCTGCAGTATCCCGAGTACGGCAGCGTGGTGGCTCGCCAACACCCCTCCGCCCGTGATCTGCCAACCTACGTGGCGATTGACGAGTCGTTCGTGGGTCCGGGTTACCTGGGCACGCAGTACAGTGCCCTGACGGCCGAGAAGCCCCGTCACGGTTTTCCTTACCGTGTTCGTGGCGTGACGCTGGACGATGGATTGACCGTCGCCCGTTACGGTCGGCAGAAACAACTGCTTGATGATCTCGATACGGCCTTCCGTGGCTTCGAAAAGCTTGATGACGAGGTGCGTTCGCTGGACCGGTTCTCCGAGCAGGCCTACCAGATCATCAGCTCTCCCCGGACTCGAACCGCGTTTGATCTTTCCAGGGAAAAGACGTCCGAGAGCGACCGGTTTGGCAAGCACGAGTTTGGCCAGACACTGTTGCTGGCCTGTCGGTTGATCGAGGCGGGTGTGCATTTTGTGACCGTCCGACTGCGGCCGGCCGAGTTCGACTTCGACACGCACTCGAACAACTTCTCGAAGCTCCGCACGCTGTTGCCTCCGTTTGATCGTGGCCTCTCGGCTCTTCTTCAACGGCTCGAAGATCGAGGACGGCTCGATTCGACCTCGTTGTTCGTCACCGGAGAATTTGGTCGCACTCCGCGGGTCAATGGTGGCGGGGGTCGGGACCATTGGGCCAGGGCGATGTGTTCACTGCTGGCCGGTGGCGACGTCCGGGGTGGCACCGTGGCGGGTGCGTCCGATGCGACGGCGAGTGCCCCCAGTGGGGATGGGTTCTCGCCGGATGACCTGGCGGCATCGTTTTTCCAGAACACCGGGATCGATCCGAAGACCGAGTTCCAGACCAACGTCGGACGTCCGGTCACACTGGTCCGAAATGGGTCGGTGATCCAACCACTCTTCGCCTGAGTCTCCGGAATGCTCACGCGTCCACCCAGTCCCGCTTTCGGTTGGCGTGGTGTGGGGATATTCCACCCCGTGTTGATGGGCCTGGCCCTGCTGGTGTCCAGCGCGTTCCAGGGGGTCGCCCGGGGAGAGGATCCGCCCGGCGAAACGGCTTCCGCCGCCGAGGTTTTCGGTGAGACGCCCAGCCAAGACGGCGTGACAGGTGCTGGGGCCGCGGCTCATACCGGGGATGTCCAGCCGAGCACCAAGTTGCTTGAGGAACATGGGGACAAGGACAAAGACGAGGTCGAGTTTTTTGTGGTGGTTGCGATCGTTGTCTTTGCCGTCGGGGTCGCCCTGCTGTTCCACACGATTTTTATGGGGGGTGTCTGCCTGATGGTCCGACACCTGCTGAACTCGCTACCCGAGGAGCACCGGCAGTTGGAAGTGAGGCGGGTGTGGTGGTTGCTGGTGCCGG